>DASWQM010000059.1:0-9468 GCA_036403675.1 Solirubrobacteraceae bacterium
CGACATCCTGCGGGCGCTGCGCTTCCTCGCGGAGGAGGGCTGCGCGCTCGTCGTGACGAGCGGCGGGCTCGGGCCGACGGCCGACGACCTGACGGCCGAGGTCGTCGGGCGCTTCCAGGGGCGCGAGATGGTGCTCGACGAGGCGCTCGAGGGACGGATCCGGGAGATCCTGCGGCCGCTGATGGCGCGCTGGCCGGACCTCGACCCCGCCGCCGTGCTGACGTCCAACCGCAAGCAGGCGGTCGTCCCGGTCGGCGCGGAGATCCTCGAGCCCGTCGGGACCGCGCCGGGGCTCGTCGTGCCGCCGCCCGGGCCCGACGGCGGGCCGACGGTCGTCGTCCTGCCCGGTCCGCCGCGCGAGCTGCAACCGATGTGGGTGACCGCCGTGCAGACGAGCGGCGTGCGGGAGGCGCTGCGCGACGCCGTGCCCTACCGGCAGGCGATGCTGCGCCTCTTCGGCATCCCTGAGTCGGAGATCGCCGCGACGCTGCGCGCCGCGCAGGCAGCCGGCATCGAACTTGATCGCCTCGAGGTCACGACCTGCCTGCGCCGCGGCGAGATCGAGGTCGTCACGCGCTACGAGCCGACCGACGCGCCCGTCTACGACCGGCTCGCCGCGTTCGTGCGCGAACGCCACGCGGGGATCCTGTTCTCGGACGACGGCAGCAGCGTCGACGAGCAGGTCTTCGAGCTGCTGCGGGCGGCGTCGGAGACGATCGCGGTCGCCGAGTCATGCACCGGCGGCCTGGTGTGCGCGCGGCTGACCGAGCGCCCGGGCTCCTCGGAGGTCTTCCGCGGCGGGCTCGTCGTGTACTCCAACGAGGCGAAGATCGCCCTCGCGGGGGTCGATCCGGCGCTCATCGCCGACCACGGGGCGGTCTCCCAAGAGGTCGCCGAGGCACTCGCCGACGGAGCGCGGGCGCGGCTGGACGCAGACGTCGGGGTTGGCGTGACGGGGATCGCCGGACCCGGCGGCACGAGTCCCGGCAAGCCCGTCGGGCTCGTGTGGCTCTCGGTCTCCCACCGCGACGGGCGCCGCCTCACGCGCAGCGTCAACCTCCCTGGCGGGCGCACCGACGTCCGCGACCGCTCCACGACGGTCGCGCTGCACCTCATCCGGCGGCTGCTGACGACGACGCGAAGCGGGTGATGCGCCTCTTCGTCGCGCTCGAGCTGCCCGCGGACGCGCGGTCGGCGCTGGCCGGCTGGGCGGCCGTCGCTGCGCCTGCGGCGATGCGGCGCGTGCCGGCGGACAACCTCCACGTGACGCTCGCGTTCCTCGGCGCCCGGACGGCGGCCGACGCCGAGGCGGTGGCCGGGCTGCTCGACGGGCTGGCGCGGCCGCTGGGCGAGCTGGCCGTCGACGGCGCGCTGTGGCTGCCGCCGCGGCGCCCCGGCGTCCTGGCGGTCGCGCTGCGGGCGGGCCCGGCGCTGGCGGAGCTGCACGCGGACCTCGTACGGGGCCTCGCGGACGCGATCGGCTTCGAGCCCGAGCGGCGCGCGCTGCGCCCGCACGTCACGGTCGCGCGGGCGCCCCGCGATGTCCGCCTGCGTGCTGCCGCGCCCGACCCGCCGCCGCCCGCGCTGGTCCTCGAGCCCGAGGCGCTCGTGCTCTACCGCTCGCACACCGGCCGGGGCGGCGCGCGCTACGAGCCGCTCGCGCGGGCGGACGCGTAGCTACCTCGCCGGCTCCTCGCGCCAGCGCGCGATCGTCCGGCGCAGCTGGAAGTACGCGAACAGGCCGGGAAGCGTCGGCAGCCAGAACGAGATCGCACGGAACGCCAGCACGCCGAGCACGGCGTCGCCGCCGTTGAGACCGAACGCGAGGAAGGCCCCGATCATGCCGCCCTCGACCCCGCCGATGCCGCCTGGCAGCGGGATCGCGTTGGCAAGCTGTCCGACGACATACGCCATCACGACGACCGGCACGGGAGGCGGCGCGCCGAAGGCGTGGAACGCCGCCCACAGCGTCGCGATGTCAAAGCCCCAGTAGACCAGCGCGCCGAGCAGGCCGAGACGCGGGCGCTTCAGCACCTCGATCGCGGTCACCATGCCGTCGTGCACGGTGCGCGGCACCGCGGCCAGGCGCTCCATGGTGCGCGAGCCGCGGCGGGACGTCCGTGCCCGCTCCATGAGGCCCTGCTCGATGCGGTCGCCGGCGCGACTGAACGCCAGCGAGAGGCCGATGACGACCGCGCCGAAGACGGCGGGAACGAGGGTCACCGAGCTGGCCGCGCCGCCCGCCAGAAGCCCGGTCGCCAACCCGACCCCGAAGAAGAACATGGCCCCCATGTAGACCGCGTACAGGAGGATCTGGAACGCGGCGATCCGGCGGGCGACGGCGCGTGCGTCGAGGCCGGACGCACGCAGCGCCCAGACCGTGAGCGCGAGGCCGCCGGCGCCGGCGGCGGCGAAGAGCTTGGTCGCCACGGTTCCCGCGAGCGTGATCTGGTAGGCGGCGCGCCAGCCGATGCAGACGTCGTTCCAGGAGAACACCGTCCGTAGCGCGGCGGCGTAGCCGCCGAGCGACACGGCCTCGAAGAGGGCTCCCACGAGAAGCCACGTCTTGTTGCCCTGCCGGAGCCGGTCCAGCGTGCCGCGCAAGCCCACCACCTGGGGCAGGATCACCGCAACGCACGCGATCGCCACGGCGGCGAGGAGCAGCACGACGAGCGCGCGCCGGTGCTGGCGGGCGAACTCGCCGACGCTCCGCGGGCCGTCCGCGTCCGGCTCGTGCCCTGGCGACGGATCGCGGCGGTCGCCGGCGAGCGACGTGTCGGCGGACCCGCTCCGGGCGGACCGGCGTCTGCCGTCCGCCTCCTCGACGCGAGCCATGACGCGATGATGCCCACGACGCGACGGCGAGGAACGGCGCAAGCACACCGCGCGGCATTCAGGTGATGGTCAGGCGGCGTGGAGCATGCTCGCGGCACATGGTGATCCCGAGCCGGCCGCTGATCGCCGTCGCCGTGGCGGCCGGGGCGTTCGCGGCCCCCGGCGCACCGGCGTCACGCGTCGTCACCGTCGGGCGATCGGTCCAGGGACGGCCGATGGCGGCACGCGTCGCCGGCGACGCCAAGGCGGCCCGCCGCGTCCTCGTGGTCGGGTGCGTGCACGGCGACGAACCCGCCGGCGTCGCGATCACGCGGTCGCTGCGGACCGCCACGCCTCCGCCCGGCGTCGCGCTGTGGATCGTCGACAGCTTCAATCCCGACGGGCGCGCCGCACATACTCGTCAGAACGCCCACGGCGTCGACCTCAACCGCAACGCGCCCGCGCGCTGGCGGCCGCTGAAGGGCATCTTCTACTCCGGTCCGCGGCCGCTGTCGGAGCCGGAGAGCAAGGCGATCCACCACTTGGTCCTGCGTCTGCGGCCTGCGATCACGATCTGGTACCACCAGCACGCAAGGCTCGTCGACGACTCCGGCGGCGACCGGACGATCGAGCGGCGCTACGCGCGCTTGGTGGGCCTACCGTTCCGCCATTTCGGCGACGTTCCCGGCAGCATCACGGGCTGGCAGAACGCGACCTTCCGCCGCGACACGGCGTTCGTCGTCGAGCTCCCTGCCGGGCGGCTCTCGAGCGCCGCGGTCGCGCGTCACGTCAGCGCGGTGCTGGCGCTCGCGCGTAGCGCGGGCTGACCCATGGCCTCTACGGGCGTGTGCGTGAGTTGGCGAGTTCTGTGCGGCGGACGATGAAACGCGCCAGTCGGTGGGCGTGGCCGCTCAGTGTGTCGACGTGTCGTCCATGGACAACGGCGCGCCGTCCCGCAAGCGCGTCGACTTTTCGTTCGCCACGAACACGACCTCCGGGGATCAGAGCCAGCCCTTGCGCCGGAAGACACGCAGCAGCCCGGCGCACGTCGCGAGCATGCTGCCGACGCCGAGGACCCAGAAGGTCCATGCCGGGCTGATGAGGTGGTTGACGAGGTAGGCGAAGTTCTGGCCGAAGAAGCCGGTGATGAACGACAGCGGCAGGAAGATCGTCGCGATGACCGTGAGCTGCTTCATCGTGTCGTTCTGGCGGTTGCTGACGGTCGAGAGGTAGAGGTCCGTCGCGCCGGACAGCAGGTCGCGGTAGGAGTCGATCAGGTCGCTGATCCGGATCAGGTGGTCGTAGACGTCGCGGAAGTAGTCGCGCTCGTCGAGCTCGAGGCCCGGAAGGTCGGCGATCTGATCGATCGAGCGGGCGAAGAGGTCGCGCTGGGGCGTGACGACCTTGCGCATCGCGACGAGCTGGCGCTTGAGCGAAAAGAGCCGCTCGAGCTGCTCGTCGGTCGGGCTGGCCAGCACGGCGACCTCGAGCTCGTCGATCTCATCGTCCATCTCGGCGAGCAGCGGGAAGAAGCTGTCGGTCAGCGCGTCGAGCACGCGATAGAGCAGGAATTGCTCGCTGTGAAGCACGCGGCCGTCGAGCTCCTCGCGCTGCTGGTCGAGCGGTGGCAGTGGATCGCGATGGATCGTGATGAGGTAGTGGCCCGAGATGAACATGTGCACCTCGCGCAGCGGCTCGCGGTCGTCGGGGCCATGGCGCGACGCGCCATAGAAGACCAGGAAGACGTAGTCGCCGAAGTTGTCGAGCTTCGGGCGCTCACCGAAGTGCTCGGCGTCGTCCAGGGCCAACGGGTGAAAGCCGAACAGCTCATGCAACCTGGCGAGGTCGTCGTGGCTCGGATCGGTGAGGTCCAGCCAGAAGAAGTGATCGCGCTCCAGGTAGTCGCGGATGCGCGCCTCGTCGATCCGCGTGAAGCACGGCACCTGGAAGCGAAAGCCCTCGCCCGCGGCCTCCGCGCTTGCTGCCTTCGCCTTCCCTACGGGCATGGTCGTCTCCTTGTCGCTGGCGGTGGGGGTTCAGGGAGCGGGGCGCGCGTCGCCGATCCAGTAGCGGGGGCCGGGGCCGCGGGCTGCGGCGCGATCGCCGGGGTTGGCGAGCTTGCAGCGGTCGAGCGACAGGCAGCCGCAGCCGATGCACTCGGTGAGACCGGCCTTCAGGCGTTCGAGCTCGGCGATCCGCTCGTCGATCCGCGCCGTCCACGTGCTCGACAGGCGCGCCCAGTCACGCGGGTTGGGCGCACGGTCCCCGGGGAGCTTCGCGAGCTCGGCGCCGATCTCCTCGAGCGTCAGCCCGACGCGCTGGGCGAAGACGATGAACGCGATCCGCCGCAGCACCGGGCGCCGGTAGCGGCGATGACCGGAGCCGGTCCGCTCTGACCCGATCAGCCCGCGGTCCTCGTAGAAGCGAAGTGCCGATGCCGCGACGCCGCTGCGACGGGAGACCTCACCGATCGTGAGCAGCTCCGGCATGCGGGAAGGACATCATGTCCCGGCCTTGACTTCAAGTTCACTTGAGCTTGTAGTTTGTCCAGCGCACGTCCCGACACGACAGGAGCCACGCCATGACTGCAAGCCAGCGCATCACCGAAGAGGTCACGTCATGGCCGGGCGTCGCGGCCGGCCCGGGATCTCGCGGCGAGTTTGCCTTCACCGTCGGCCGGCGCCAGATCGGGCACCTGCACGGCGACCACGCCGCTCACTTCTCGTTCCCCAAGCAGGTCTGGGCCGAGCTGTTCGCGGACGGCCGGATCGTCCACCACCCGGTCTTCCCGGGGAAGCAGGGACCAGCCGCTCGCCGGATCGAGAACGAGGCCGACGTCCGCGACGTGATCGCGCTGCTGCGCCTCAACTACGACCGCGTCGCCGCCCGCTACGGGGTGCCCGAGGACACGCGGGCGTGAGGCCGTCCGCAGGATGAGCGAGGCGTGCGACGGAGTCGCGTCGCACCCTCTGCACACATTCGTCACGAACGCGCGTAGAGCCGTCACAGCCACCCGGTCTAGCCTCCGGTTCCGTCCGATCCGACTCGTACCGTGCACGGTTCTTCCGCACGCAGAAAGGCTTCCCGACCCATGGCTCTCAGCGACACCGAGAAGGCCGCAAAGGCCCGCAACGACGCCCTCCAGGGCGCGCTCACGCAGATCGAGCGCGAGTTCGGCAAGGGCACCGTCATGCGGATGGGCGACGAGGGCGCGCAGGTGAAGGTCAACGCCATCCCGACCGGCGCGCTGTCGCTCGATCTCGCGCTCGGGATCGGCGGCATGCCGCGCGGGCGCATCGTCGAGGTCTTCGGCCCGGAGTCGTCGGGCAAGACGACGCTCGTCTACCACATCCTCGCGGAGGCCCAGAAGCTCGGCGGCGTCTGCGCCTTCATCGACGCCGAGCACGCGATGGACCCGCTCTACGCGCGCGAGATCGGCGTCGACATCGACGAGCTGCTCGTCTCCCAGCCCGACTACGGCGAGCAGGCGCTCGAGGTCGCCGACATGCTCGTGCGCTCCGGCGCCATCGACGTCGTGGCGGTGGACTCCGTCGCCGCCCTGACGCCGCGCTCGGAGCTCGAGGGGCAGATGGGCGACCAGACCGTCGGCCTGCAGGCGCGGATGATGAGCCAGGCGATGCGCAAGCTCGCGGGCAACCTCAACCGGGCGCAGACGCTCTGCCTCTTCACGAACCAGATCCGCGAGAAGGTCGGCGTGATGTTTGGTTGCTTCCATTACGACGCGCGCGTCGTGCTGGCCGATGGCCGTACCGAGAAGATCGGCAAAATCGTCGATCAGCGCATGCCGGTCAAGGTCATGTCCATGGATCCGCGGACTGGCGAGATCACGCCCAAGCGGATCGTCGAGTACTACGACAACGGACCGACCGACGATTGGCTCCAGTTCGAGGTGGAGGCCGGCGGCGGCTCCGGCAGGCGCAAGTTCGCCTGCACTCCCAACCACGTGATCTTCACGCCCGATGGCGAGCGACAGGCATGGGAGATCGAGGAGGGGGACGAGGTCTTGGCCGCGGTCAAGCAGTACGCCCTCAGCGAGGATCAGCTCAAGCTGATCCTCGGCAGCCTGCTAGGAGACGGTTCGCTGCGCTACGCCTCCGAGCACAACGCGTCCTTCCGCGTCGGCCACGGCGAGCGCCAGCGCGAGTACTGCGAGTGGAAGCGCTCAATGCTTGCTCCGTTCGCACACAAGATCGGACGGACGGGCAACGGCATCGGCTTCGACACGATTCCCATGCGCCAGCTCGCATGGCTGCACGAAGCGGTCTATGCAGCGAGCGGCGGACGCACGGTCAGCGATGCGGTCATCGAGGAGCTGGACGAACGCGCGATAGCGGCTTGGTACCAGGACGACGGCACGTTCAGCGGTAGCTATGCGCGGTGGGGTCACGGCAAGCCCTCGATCGCCTGCGCCGGCCTCTGCGATGACGACAAGCAGCGCCTTGCCGCTCGCTGCGAAGCGCTTGGCATGGGGCGACCCACGGTGTCGGGCCATAACCTGCTGTTCAGCGGCGATCGCGCGCGCATGTTCCATGAGAAGATCGCGCCCTACGTCCATCCTTCGATGGACTACAAGCTCCACCCGAGCATGCGCGGCCGCTTTGTGTGGGACGCTCGCGAGACGGGCGACTTTCGCATCGACATCTCGAGTCGGACGTCGCTACGGCCGGCCGCGATGAAGGTGACACGCAAGTACCGCAAGCCCGAGCCGCCGGAGCACCACCGGCGCCCCTCGAAGACCCATCGCTACGACCTTCAAGTCGAAGGCAATCACACCTACCTCGTCGACCACGTCGTCGTGCACAACTCGCCCGAAACGCAGCCCGGTGGCCGTGCCCTGAAGTTCTACGCCTCCCAGCGCCTGGACATCCGGCGCATCGAGACGCTGAAGGACGGGACCGAGGCGGTCGGCAACCGCGTGCGGGTGAAGGTCGTCAAGAACAAGGTTGCGGCCCCATTTCGCCAGGCGGAGTTCGACATCGAGTTCGGCAAGGGCATCTCGACCTCCGGCTGCCTCCTGGACCTCGGGCTCGAGCACGACATCGTCGGCAAGTCGGGGTCCTTCTTCTCCTACGGCGCCGAGCGCCTCGGCCAGGGGCGCAACAACGCCAAGGCGTTCCTCGACCAGCATCAGGAGATTGCCAAGGAGATCGAGTCGAAGGTCTATGCCGCGCTCGGCATCGGCCAGGATCTCGTCGCCCCGATCGAGCAGGACGAGGACGCTGCGCCCGTACCGATCGTCGGCGCGTTCGAGGCCGCGTAGGACGCCGGCTCGGAGAGGCGCTCGTCGGCGTGGTGGAAAGCGCGACCGCTCGTGATCCTGAGCGCCGCCTGGCGCAGGCGCTGGAGCTCGCGTACCGGCACCTGAACCGGCGCGACCGCACGGTCGCGCAGCTGCGGCGGCATCTGGAGCATCGCGGCGTCGCCGAGCCGGCGGTCGATGGAGCCGTCGAGACGCTCGCCCGCCAGGGCTATCTCGACGACGCTCGCTTCGCCCGGACGTTCACCGAGGATCGCCGCACGCTCGACGGGTGGGGAGCGGAGCGCATCGAGCGCGCGCTGCTGGCGGCGGGCGTCGGCGCCGAGCTCGTCGCGGCCGCGCTCGGCGTCCGCGACGCGGGCGACGAGCTCGCCGCCGCCGTGGCGCTGCTGCGCCGCCGCTGCCGCGCGATCCCGACGACCGACCGGGAACGCGAGCGCGCCCTCGGGCTGCTCGTGCGCAGGGGCTACGACCTCGAGCTCGCCTACGAGGCTGTGCAGGCGTTCGAGCGCGCCGCGGCGACCTGATCGACGCCGCGGGCGCTCCTGGCCGGACGTCCAGGACCGCCGGTTGTGCCGCTGTTGTCGCGGTGCAATCATCAGTCACAGTCGAATCGAGCCCGGATAGGGCGACAGAAACCCCAGCATCTGAGCAGTTCCGAAACCCAGGCAGCTTCCACGACGGCCAAGAGAGCACGCGCCCGGGCGGTGTGACCGCCCACCCCACAGTCCTTCAACCCAGCATCACCCGTCCTCAGAAGCAGGGCGCCCCGCGCCACCTGCTGCCGCCCGCCGCACGCCCGGTCCGACTCCTGACATCGACTGCATCCGCGCGACCCGGGGGCCGACATCCCGGGCGGCACGGGGAGAGGAACGGCAATGGAACTGATCGTGGCGGCGGCCATCGTGGCAGCAGCGATCGCGTTCGCGTTCGGCTCTCGCCACCGGCACGCGTCGCGATCGGTCGACGTCCCCAACGGCCTCGAGGAGCTCGCGCGCCTCGAGGAGCGCGTCAGCCTCCGCGCCGAGGAGCTCGACCGCCGGGCCCGCGAGCTCGATGATCAGACCCGTGCGCTGGAGGCCGAGCGAGAACAACTGGCGCGCCGCACCCGCGAGCACGAGCAGGCGCTCGAGGAGATCTCGGGCCTCAGCGCCGGCCAGGCGAAGGACCGCCTCATGGCGCAGATCACCGACCAGGTGCGCCACGAGTGCGCCCGCCACATCCGTCAGATCGAAGAGGAGACCAAGCGCGACGCCGAGCGCCGCGTGCGCTCGATCCTGTCGGTCGCGATGCAGCGCCTCGCCGGCAGCCACGCCGCCGAGACGACCGTCTCCGTCGTCCAGCTGCCGTCCGACGACATGAAGGGCCGCATCATC
>DASWQM010000060.1:0-6618 GCA_036403675.1 Solirubrobacteraceae bacterium
GGATCGTCGGAGTCCAAGCCCAGCTGCGTCGGCAGGTCGAAGGCCATCGACAGGCCGGTGGAGCCGTGCGCCAGCAGGTACTTGTAGCGCTCGTTGGACTCCTTGGAGGACGCGTAGCCGGCGTACTGGCGCATCGTCCACGGCCGCTTGCGGTACATCTCCGGGTGCACGCCGCGGATGTACGGGAAGGCGCCCGGCTCACCGAGCTCGAGGTTCTCCGGCAGGTCGTCCTCGGTGTAGAGCCGGTTGATCTCGATGCCCGAGTCGGTGAAGCGCCGCGGGTCGTCCGGGCCGACGATCGGGGCGACGGTGAGGCGTTCTTCGGTGGCCATGGACCAAGGGTACTTGTGCCGCGCCGCGCGGCCAGGCCACGGCTGACAGAACTCTTACGAACGGGTGAGCTGCGCTTCAGCGCCGGCGCGTTCACTGTCCGTCGATGCCGCCCGCCGACAACCGCCGCTCGCACTTCCTCGCCGCGCTCTTCGGAGCGCTCGTCGTCGCCCTCCCCCTGGGCGGCCTGGCGATCGGGGGCGCGTTCGACTCGGGCGACAGCGTCGCGCTCGCGCCACCGGTCACGACCCCGACCCCGGCGGCTCCCCCAGTCGCCCCGGCGCGCAGCGCGACCGACGTCTCGGCGCTCTACGAACGCGTGAGCCCAGGCGTCGTGTCCGTCGAGACGAGGTCCGGTGCCGGAGGCGCAACCGGCTCGGGCTTCGTTCTCGACGGGGACGGCTACATCCTGACGAACGACCATGTCGTCGACAACGCCGCGAGCGTTCGCGTGCGCTTCCAGGAGGGCGGCGCGGTCAGCGCCCGCCTCGTCGGCGTCGATCAATCCACGGACCTCGCGCTCCTGAAGATCGACCCCGGCTCGGCGGGCCGCAAGCTCACGCCGCTGGCGCTGGGCGCGTCGAGCACGCTGAAGGTCGGTCAGCCGGCGATCGCGATCGGTAGCCCCTACCGTCTCCAGGGCACGCTGACGACCGGCGTCGTCTCGGCGCTCGGGCGCTCGATCACCGCGCCGAACAACTTCCCGATCGACAACGCCGTCCAGACCGACGCGGCGATCAACCCCGGCAACTCCGGCGGGCCGCTGCTGGACGGCAGCGGGCGCGTCATCGGCGTCAACGCTCAGATCGCGACGAACACGGGCGCGAACGACGGCGTCGGCTTCGCGATCCCGATCGACACCGCCAAGCAGGTCCTGCCGCAGCTCAAGCAGGGCCGCAAGATCACGCGCCCCTACCTCGGCGTCTCCACGGGCGACGCGGACACCGGCACCGGCGCCGTCGTCGGCCAGGTCGTCGCGGGCGGCCCCGCCGACCACGCGGGCGTGCGGCCCGGGGACCGCATCGTGGCGATCGACAGTCGCACGATCTCCAAGTCCACCGACGTCGCGCCGGCGATCATCGCCCGCCGGCCCGGCGATCAGGTCCGTGTCCGCGTCCGTCGCGGCGGGAGCGAGCGCACGCTGACCGTGAAGCTCGGCACGCGGCCGGCCGTCGCCTCGGCGGGGTAGTCAGCCGCGGCCCGGCGCGACGGCCTCCAGCTCCCACAGGACGGCGTCCTGCCGTCGCGCGTAGTGCAGGAGCGGGTCACCCTCGAGCGCGAGGCCGACCTCGTCGGCCATCGTGTTCGTGGCGATCTCCGCCCGCGCCGGCTGTAGGGGCCAGGGAGGGTGGTGGATCTCGGCACGCTGCGGGCGCAGGGCGTCGTCGAGCGTGTAGAGGCAATAGCGCTCGGTGAGCCAGTGCTCGAGCGTGCCCGGCCGCGGCGGGCAGGCCGGTCCGGCGGGGGCGTAGCGAGCGCGGAACTCGGCCGCCGCCGGCCGCCGCTCGTCGATGCGCTCGCTCGCGTAGCTGATCGCGCCGGCGTCGCGTTCGAGCGCCATGCGCGCATGGAAGTACGGCAGGCGGTAGGCGTGCCGCGCCGCCACGACGGCCAGGCGGCTCGCGGCGTCGAGGCTGAAGAAGAAGATCCCGGGCTTCCCGTCGACCGTCACGTACGTGCGCACGTTGATCTCCGGGAACGCCGACAGGCACGGCATGGGGAAGGTCAGCCGCAGCCGGAGGTTGCGCAGGCCGAACGGCGTGACGCCGATCCAGCCCCTTCCCTCGAACGTGTCGAGCGGGAGTTGCGGCGGCACGACGGCCTCGAGCTCCTCGCGCGCGACGCTCCAGTGCGCGAAGAGCAGGTCCGTCCACGTCTGACCCATGATCCACGGCCGGCGTGGCATCGGCCACGGCCGGTGCTCGGAGATCCGGGTCACGCGCTCGTGCAGGAACGGCGATGCGAGGAGGTCAAGGCCGTCGGCGATGCCGCCCATCCACAGCTCCTCTCCGGTCGCTCCCGGCTAGCCGGCGAGTACCCGCGCGGCCGGAGAGGATCACGTCTGCCCTATGACTCCGACTCCTGCGCCGCCTGCGCGAGTCCGATCACCTCGGCGAGCTTGCTCTCGAGCTGCGTGAGTTCTGCCATGGCGCCTTCCTCCTCCTGCGTTGCGGGTGGCACGCGCCGATACCCGGCGGACCGCGGCGGCTATCGCCCGAGGACGGCCAACGCGCCGCGGTCGATCCGCCACGGCACCTGCGGCGCATGGAACTCGTTGAGCTCCGCGATCGTCGCGCGCCGCAGGACGAACGTGACGGGCGTCAGGCCGGGCCGCGGCGTCACGACCTCGGCGCGCTCGCCGCGCACGACCGCGCGCAGCGGCAGCGCCCGCAGCCCGAGCACGGAGCGGACGCCGGGGAAGGTCGGAGCGGCGGCCACGAACGCCTCCTGGCAGTCGGTGCCGGGCCCCGCGTGCCGCGCGACCCGCCGCCGCTCGGCAGGCGTCAGGTACTGGCACGCGAGGTAGGCGTCGTGCTGGAGCACGGCGGCGACGAGGAAGTCGCGGACCGTCGTCTGCGCCTCGGCCACGGTCGCGGGCGCCGTGCGGGCGGCGGCGTGCTCCGGGAGCGTCACGGCCAGGACGAGCGCCGCCGTCGCGACGAGCCCCAGCACGATCGCCCGCGCCCGCCCCCGCGCGGCGTCGGTGTGCGCGTCGCCGCCGACGATCTGCGCGACGGTCACCAGGATCCCGGCCAGCGCGAGCGCGATGCCGGCGAGCGCGAGCGCCGTCGTCCACCATGCGCCGGTGACCGTCGCCACCGCGACGCCGGCGACCCCGATGGCGACGAAGATCATCGCGCGGAACGCGAGCTCCAGCTCGGCGGCGGAGGCGGCACGGCCGGGGATGTCGCTGTGCGACGCCATGCCCGTCGTATGGTCGGTCGGTCGCGGCGCGCGACAAGCGGCCCCCGCCGTCAGGGATCGCGCCCGCCCGGGAAGGTCACCCAGCGGTCGGACGCAAAGCGGGTCGTCGCGCGCCAGATCGCGGGACCGCGCCGCCAGGCGAACACGTGGTAGTCGTCGAAGAGCTCGCGCGCGAGGTCCTCGCTCGACGCGCCGTCTCCGAGCGCGATCCGCGCGGCGGCGCCGAGCAGCTCGGCCTGCGTCATGGCGGTCACCGTCCGGGGCTCGGCCGGCACCGCCGCCAGCGCGACCGGCTCGCCCTGCGGCGAGAAGGCCCCGAAGCGCGAGACGAACGCGAACACCGAGCCCAGCCCCGCGCCGGCGTCGTCGGCGTCGAAGCGGACGCCGTCCAGGCGCCCGAGGCAGTAGCTGAGCTCGCTCCACGTGAGCTGGACGAGCTGCGCGGCGCTGACCCACAGGACCGCGCAGCGCATCGCCGTCCCCGGGCTCGCGAAGATCGTCGCCGGCATCGCGCCGTAGAAGCTGACGGTCGCCGCGGCGCCCACGTCGAAGTCGTGCAGCGCGCCCGCGAGGACGAGCACGTCGCGGTCCTGCGGCGGGAAGTGCCCGAACTTCATGACGAGCGTCTCGGGCGCGCCGTTGGCGCCGTACGCAAGCAGCGGGAAGCGCGCGCCCTCGCCCTCGGCGACGGCGAAGTGCGCGAAGACCGCCGCCCGCCGGTCGTCGTCCATGCCGGCGACGGGCTCGACGACGTCCCCGTGCATGAGGTACGAGCTCTCCGGCCGCTCCCACGGGTAGCCGAGCCCGCGCTCGTAGAGCGCCGCGTCGAACGCCCGCGCCGGGATCGACCTCGTGATCGTCGCGAAGTACGCGAGGTACTCCTCGCGCGACATCGCCAGCCGCTCGAGCAGCAGGGGCTCGGTGATCGGCGGCCAGCGGCTCACCGTGGTGGTTCTACCGCGCGACGACCGTGACGTGCAACGGCGTGCGGTGCTCCTCGACGACCGCGAAGCCGCTGAGCGCGAGCATCGAGCGCAGCGCGGAGGGCGAGATGCCCCAGTACCAGGGCCCGTAGCCGGCGTTGGGGCCCGCGGGCGGCTCGGCGTTGGGATGCTCGTCGCGGCCGGGCGCGATGACGCAGGTGCCGCGCCGGCCCGGCGTCTCGGCGACCGTCTCGGTGGCCAGCAGCAGCGTCTGGCCGGTGAGCTCGCGCAGGCGCTCGAGCGTCAGCAGCGGATGCGGCGCGTGGTACAGCACGCCCGAGCACCAGACGACGTCGTGGCGGCCGATCTCCGCGACGGTCGCCGGGTCGTGGAGGTCGCCCTGCACGAAGCGGACCTTCGAATCGCGCCGGCGACGCTCGACCTCGAAGCGCTCGGTCGGCGCCATGACGTCGACGCCGGTGACCGACGCCGCGCCCGCCTCCTCGGCGGCGAAGCAGAGCGCGCCGCCGATCGTCCACATGCAGCCGACGTCGACGAACGAGCGCCCGCCGACATGGCGAGCGATGAGCTCCTCGCGAGGCGGTGTCGCGGACCCCAGACGAGCCCGCACGCGCGCGACGCCGGTGAGCGTGCGACCGAGCACGATCGCGGCTGCCGCTGCCTAGAGCGCGCCGCCCGCGACCGGCGGGGCGGTGGGGTCAGGCCCCTTGGCGGCCGGCGCCTCGCGGGCGAGGTACTCCTCGGCGAGCAGCGGGTTGTCGCGGGCGCGCTCGACGACCTTCAGCAGGTCGGACATCGACGCGACCTCCTCGATCTGCTCCTTGATGAACCACTGCATGAACTGCTCGCTCGTGTAGTCGCCCTCCTGGCGCGCGATCGCCGTCAGCGCGTTGATCTGGTCGCTGACCCGCCGCTCCTGCTCGAGCGCGAGCGCGACCGGCGCGACGACGTCGCCGAACTCGTTCTGGGGCCCGTCGATGCCGGGGATCGCTGCCGCGGCGCCAGCGTCGAGGAGGTACTGGACCATCATGAGCGCGTGGTTGCGCTCTTCGAGCGCCTGGGCGAAGAAGAACGACGCGAGCCGGGGAAGCGTCTCGTCGTCGTAGTGGACGGCGATCGCCAGGTACTGCTGCGAGGCGGCGAACTCGTGGCCGACCTGCTCGTTGAGGCGGTCGACGAACGCTTGGGCTGGCATGGCGCGCTACTGTACCGCTTAGGCAGACCTAATGAAGCTCGTCTTCAAACCGAAGAAGGCATGCTGCCGGAGCAACCCGCGCTGCAAGCGCTGCCCGGTGGTCGCCAAGCGGCTCGTGAAGCGGGGCCTGGCCACGCGCCGGGACGATGGCATCGTCGTGATCTACTCCGCGGTCAAGAAGTCGCAGCTGAAGGCGGCGCGTAAGCGCTAGCGCCGTTACAGTGCGCCGATGTCTACCTGCCTCGTAACCGGGGGCGCGGGGTTCCTGGGCTCCCACCTCTGCGACGAGCTGCTGAGCCGCGGCCACCACGTCCTCTGCGTTGACAACCTCGAGACCGGCTCGCTCGCCAACATCGAGCACATCCGCGCGCCGGAGTTCGAGTTCCTCCAGCTCGACATCGTCCAGCCGTACTTCGTCGACCGCCCGGTCGACTTCGTCTATCACCTCGCCTCGCCCGCCTCGCCGATCGACTACCTGCGGCTGCCGCTGCACACGCTGAAGGTCGGCTCGCACGGGACGCATCACTCGCTTGGGCTCGCCAAGAAGCACCGCGCCCGCTTCCTCATAGCGTCGACGAGCGAGGTCTACGGCGACCCGCAGGTCCACCCCCAGAAGGAGAGCTACTGGGGCCACGTCAACCCGATCGGGCCGCGCGGGGTCTACGACGAGGCCAAGCGCTACGCCGAGGCGCTGACGATGGCGTACCACCGCCAGCAGGGGGTGGACACCTCCATCATCCGGATCTTCAACTCCGTTCTCGGCGACGAGCAAGTGCTCTACGACGACGGGCGCGAGCTCCGCCGTGAGACGGCGCAGGAGGCCGCCGAGCGGTTCGGCTCACGCATGCTCACGCCCGCGTTTGCGGCGGGATACACCCGCGACGGTCACGGCGTGACGGCCGCCCGCGAGTACCCGCTGGACGACGTCCACGTACCCGCCTTCGACGAGCATGGCCGGATCGTCGCGGCATCGGCCGCGTCACTCATCGCCCACCCGACCGACCAGCGGTGCTTCGAGGTGCGCACGCGCTATGGCCGCTCGATCCGTGTCACCGGAGATCACTCGATCTTCATCGAAGGCGCGGGGGGCGCTCCCGAGGCACGTCCGGTCGTGGAGCTGCGGCGCGGCGATCGCGTTGCGATCGCGCGCAGGATCGACGTCCCGCAGCGCGACGTGCGCGAGTTCGACATGCTCGACGTCTGGCGTCATGCAGAGGGCGACCC
>DASWQM010000061.1:0-1999 GCA_036403675.1 Solirubrobacteraceae bacterium
CGCGGGCTTCGGCCGCGACTTCTCCGGGCGCGAGAACATCTTCCTCAACGGCGCGCTGCACGGGCTCGGCAAGCAGCAGATCGAGGAGCGGCTGGACGCGATCATCGCGTTCTCGGAGCTCGGCGACTTCATCGACGCGCCCGTGGCGACGTACTCCTCGGGGATGTTCCTGCGGCTGGGCTTCTCGATCGCCGCCCACCTCGACGCCGACGTGCTGCTCATCGACGAGGTGCTGGCCGTCGGCGACGAGGCCTTCCAGCGCAAGTGCGAGGCGCGCATCGCCGAGCAGATCGCCGGCGGCGCGACGCTCGTGCTCGTCTCCCACGACGCGGCGCTCGTCGAGCGCACGTGCGAGCGCCTCGTCGTGCTCGACGGCGGCAAGAAGGTCTTCGACGGCCCGGTGGCGGAGGGGATGCCGTTCTACCACCGCCTCATGGGGACCGCCGAGCCGGTGCGGTCGCCATGAGGCCCGAGGAGGCGCTGGCGGCCGCGCGCGCGGCGGCGGCGCGGCGCGACGACGCGCTGGCGGCCGGGATGGCGATCGAGCCGACCGAACGCGTGTCGATCGAGCAGCTCATGGAGTGGGCGACGATCGAGCCCGACCCCGACCTCATGCGCTCGACGCGGCGCCTCGGCGCGCCGATCACGTGGGCCAAGCGCCAGCTCGTGCACGTCCTGCGCCAGTACCTGCGCGAGCTGCAGTCCCAGCAGACGCGCTTCAACCTCAACGTCCTCATCCGCCTCGCCGAGCTCGAGGACCGCGTCGCGCGGCTCGAGGAGCGCGAGCGCGAGCCGCGCCCGTGAACGTCCACCAGGTCCTCAGCGGGGCCGGCCCGTACGACGCCGTCACGACCCAGGCGCTCGCGTTCCGGGCGCTGTTCGCCGCGTGGGGCTGGGGCGGGCGCGACGTCGCGGCCGAGATCGACCCGCGGATCGGGCACCGGATCGCGCCGCTGCGCGCGCTGGCGCCGAGCGACGGCGACGTGCTGCTGCTGCACTACTCGGCCTACGCGCCGAAGCTGCGCGGGGTCCTCGAGCTGCCCCAGCGCAAGCTGCTGCTCTCGCACAACATCACGCCGGCGCGCTGGTTCTGGGACCACGACCCGCAGGCCGGCGTCGTATGCGCGCTCGGCCGCAAGCAGCTGCCGGAGTTCGCTGCGGCCGCCGACGTCGCCGCCGGCGTGTCGCTCTACAACGCCCGCGAGCTCGGCTCGGAGACCGTCATCCCGATCCTCTTCGACCCGGCGGCGCTCGGCGCGCCGGCCGGCAGCGACCCGCCCGGACCGCCGACCATCCTCTTCGTCGGGCGCCTGGCGCCGCACAAGCGCCAGGACGCGGTCATCCGTGCCTTCGAGCTCTTCCGCCGCCGCCACGCGCCGGACGCCCGCCTCGTCCTCGTCGGCGCGCCGATCAACGCGCGCTACGAGGTCGCCATGCGCGCGCTGGCCGAGGAGCTGTCGCCGGGCCACGTCACGATCGAGTCGGGCCTGGCGCCCGGGCAGCTCGCCGACCGCTGGCGCTCGGCGCACGCGTTCCTCTGCCTCTCCGAGCACGAGGGCTTCTGCATCCCGCTCCTGGAGGCCTTCCACTTCGGCGTCCCCGTGATCGCGCGGCCGGTCGGCGGGGTGCCGGAGGTCGCCGGCGACGCCGCGCTGCTGCTCGGCGACGGCGACGGCGAGAGCGTCGTCGCCGAGCTGCTCGCGCTCGCGGTCGGCGACGCCGCGCTGCGCGCCGAGCTGCGCCGGCGCGGCGCCGCGCGGGTCGCCGCGTACGCCCCGGAGCCGACGGCGCGGGCGCTGCGCGCGGCGCTCGAGGGGCTTGTTGCCTCGGAGTCGCCCCGGCGGCACGAGCTGCATCACTGACGGCGGCGGCCCGCGAGGCCCGCGATGACGCCGTTCGCCGCGTCCGGCCCCCGCCGCCTCGCTGCGGATTCAGCGGCCACGACGAGCCCGTTCGCTGCGTGAGGGTCGTCACGGGGAGGTATCTGGGAGCGCCGTCC
>DASWQM010000062.1:0-6067 GCA_036403675.1 Solirubrobacteraceae bacterium
GCCGCGATCATCCGCACCGTCGAGGACTTCCCGTTCGTGCCGACGACGTGGATCGCGCGGAAGGCGCGGTGCGGCGCGTCGAGCGTCGTCATGAGGCGGCGCATGCGATCCAGGCCGAAGCGCATGCCGAAGAGCTCCAGCGAGAGCAGCCAGCGCTCGGCCGCGGCGGCGTCCCAGCCGACCGGCCGCGGGTCGGGGGCCGTCACTGACCGGCCCGCGACGGCGCCTGCAGCGCCGCGAGCTCCTCTCGCAGACGCTCGAGCTTGGCGCGCTCGGCGGCGACGACCGCCTCCGGCGCCTTGGCGACGAAGCCGCCGTTCGAGAGCTTGCCCTCGGCGCGCGCGATCTCGCGGCCGAGGTCGTCGCGCTGGGTCGCCAGCCGGCGCTCGGCGGCGCCGAGGTCGACGGCGTCGGAGGGCAGGACGCCGACCGCGCCGCCGGGAATCGCGATCGTCGCGATCGGCTCGTCGTCGCGTCGGCCCCGCCGCAGCTCGAAGCGCGCGAGCGCCGCGATCCGCGCGGCCGTCGCCTCGTAGCCGCCGGCCTGCAGGACCGCCGGCACCACCGTGCCGGGCTTCACGCCGACGGAGTCGCGCCAGCCGCGCAGCGCCTTGATCGCCTCGATCGCGCGCTCCATCTCCTCCTCGGCGGCCGTGTCGCGGAGCGCGTCGTCGGGCTCGGGCAGGCGGCTGGTCGCCAGCAGCCCCTCGCGGTCTGTCCAGCCGAGCAGGTCCCAGAGCTCCTCGGTGACGAACGGGATGATCGGGTGGGCGGTGGCGATCGTCTCGCGCAGGACGTGCAGCAGCGTCGCGCCGAGCGCCGCGCGATCGCCCGGGTCGGCGTCGTCGGTGAGCCTGGGCTTCACGAGCTCCAGGTACCAGTCGCACAGCTCGCCGTAGATGAAGTCGTAGAGGCCGAGCGCCGCCTTGGAGAAGTCGAAGCCGTCGATGCGCGCCTGCGTGTCGGCCTCGATCGCTTGCAGCCGCGAGAGGATCCAGCGATCCTCGACCGTCCGCGGCTGCGGCGCCGGAGACACATCCTCGCCGACCCGCAGCGCCACGAACCGCGTCGCGTTGTAGAGCTTGTTGTCGAGCGCCTGGCCCTGGGCGATCTTCTCCTCGCTGAAGCGCACGTCCTGCGAGGACGACATCGCCAGCAGGCCGAAGCGCACCGCGTCGGCGCCGTAGGCGGGGAACTCGCCGCCCTGCGGAAACACGGGCGGGCGCGGCCCGCCCTCGATGAGGTCCAGCGGATCGACCCCGGTGCCGAGCGACTTGCTCATCCGCCGCCCGTCGGGCGCCTGGATGACCGAGTGGATGTTGACGTCGGTGAACGGGACCTGGTCGGTGAAGCGCAGGCCCATCATCACCATCCGGGCAACCCACAGAAACAGGATGTCGCGCGCCGTCGAGAGCACGTCGGTCGGGTAGAACGCGCGCAGCTCGGGCGTCCGCTCGGGCCAGCCGAGCGTCGCGAACGGCCACAGCGCCGCGGAGAACCACGTGTCGAGCACGTCGGGGTCCTGCTCCCAGCCCTCGCCCTCCGGCGGCTCGATCCCGCAGTAGACCTCCTCGCCGCGGTACCACACCGGGATCTGGTGACCCCACCACAGCTGGCGCGAGATGCACCACGGCCGGATCTCCGACAGCCAGTCGACGTAGCGCCTGGCCTGCGACTCGGGGTGGATGCGAAGCTCCCCCTCCCGCACGACCTGCAGCGCCGGCGCGGCGAGCTCGTCCATCCGCATGAACCACTGCAGCGAGATGAGCGGCTCCACGCGCGCGCCCGAGCGCTGGCTGTAGGGCACGGCGTGGACGTACTCCTCGCGCGCGCGGATGAGCCCCTGCGCGTCGAGGTCGGCGACGACGCGCTCATGCGCCTCGGCGACCGTCAGCCCCGCGTAGGCCTCGCCGGCGTCGGCCGTCATGAGGCCGTCCTCGCCGATGACGCCGATCTCGGGCAGGCCGTGGCGGCGACCGATCTCGAAGTCGTTGGGGTCGTGGCCCGGCGTGATCTTCAGCGCGCCGGTGCCGAAGTCGCTCTTGACGTACTCGTCGACGACGATCGGCAGGCGCCGGCCGACGAGCGGCAGGATCACCTCATGGCCGACGAGCTGCGCGTAGCGCTCGTCGCCGGGGTGCACCGCGACGGCGGTGTCGGCGAGCATCGTCTCGGGGCGCACGGTCGCGACGACGAGCTCGCCATCGCCCGAGGCGAGCGGGTAGGCGATCGAGTACAGCGTGTCGACCTCGTCCTCGCGCTCCTCGACCTCGAGGTCGGAGATCGCCGTCCGCAGCACGGGGTCCCAGTTGACCATGTAGTAGTCGCGGTAGATGAGCCCCTGCTCGTAGAGGTCGACGAACACCCTCCGCACCGCGCGGACGTAGCCCTCGTCCATCGTGAAGCGCTCGTCCTCGTAGTCGAGCGTCGCGCCGAGGCGCTTGAACTGCTCGATGATCTGGCCGCCGTGCTCCTCGCGCCATTCCCAGACGCGCCGCACGAACTCCTCACGGCCGAGCTCCTCGCGCGAGGTGCCCTCCTCGATGAGGCGCTTCTCGACCTGGCGCTGCGTGGCGATGCCGGCGTGGTCGGTGCCGAGGATCCACTTCGCGCGCCGGCCGCGCATGCGATTGATGCGGATGAGGGCGTCCTGGATCGAGCCGTTGAGCGCGTGGCCCATGTGCAGGACCCCCGTCACGTTCGGCGGAGGGACGGCGATCGAGTAGTTCTCGTCGGGCGTGCCCTCCGGCTCGGGGTGCACGAGGCCGGACGACAGCCAGCGCTCGATGATCCGCGGCTCCACCTCGGCGGGATCAAAACGTGTGCGGTCGTGCAGATCGGCCATAGACTGAGTCAGTCTATGGAGGCCGTATGAGCACTGACCTCGCAGGCTTCAAGGAGGCTCAGCGCAAGCTGTGGGCCGCAGGCGACTACGGCGTCACCGCGCGCCGCTTCGAGGGCGTGGCGGCCGCGCTCGTCGACGCCTGCGGGCTCGGGCCCGGGCAGCGCGCGCTCGACATCGCCGCCGGCACCGGCAACGTCGCGCTGGCGATCGCCGCATCCGGCGCGAGCCCCGAGGCCTGCGACCTCACGCCCGAGCTCGTCGCCACGGGCAAGGAGCGCTGCGACGCGCTCGGCGAGTGGGAGATCCCGTGGCTGGTCGCCGACGCCGAGGAGCTGCCCTACGGCGACGGCCGCTTCGACGCGGTGCTGTCGGTGTTCGGGCTCGTCTTCGCGCCGCGGCCGCAGGTCGCGATCGCGGAGGCCTTCCGCGTGACGCGCTCGGGCGGCACCGTCGGGCTGACGAGCTGGACGCCCGGCTCGGCCGCCGCGCGCTTCGTCGAGGTCAGCGGGAGGTACTTCCCTGCGCCGGCCGATCGGCCCCCGCCCGTGCACCTGTGGGGTGACGAGGCGACGGCGCGCGAGCGCCTCGCGCCCCACGCGGCGGACGTGCGCTTCGAGCTCGGGCTCGTGTCGTGGTCGTGGCCGTCGGCGGCCGCCGCCCGCGAGGAGTTCGAGGAGTCCAACAACGTCGTCGCCGCAGCGCGGGCGATGCTCCCGCAGGAGCGCTACATGGCGATGCTCGACGAGCTCGAGGACCTCATGCGGTTGCTCAACACCGCCACCGACGGCGGCCTGACATACGAGGCCGAGTACGCGCGCATCGTCGCGCGCAAGCCGGGCTGAGCATCGCCGGCGCCGGCGCGGGCGGCTCGAGGGGTACTGGGCTTCCGTGAGCCCCGAAGCGCGACCGCTTCCCGACCCGCCCGGCGTTCGGCGTCCGGCGGCGCTGCTCGACGACGCCGCGCAGCGCTCGCGGACGACCGCGCGCGAGCGGCTGGGGCGCCTGCGCGACCGCGCGCCGATGATCGCCCAGTCGGCGCTCGGGGCCGCAGGCGCGTGGCTCGTCGCCACGCAGCTCATCGGTCACGCGCGGCCGTTCTTCGCGCCGATCGCGGCGATCGTCGTGCTCGGCGTGACGCGCGGTCGCCACGCTCGCCGCGCCGTGGAGCTCGCGATCGGCGTCGCGGTCGGGATCTGCGTCGCGGACCTCATCGTGCAGGGCCTCGGCTCGGGGCCGCTCACGATCGCGCTCGTCGTCGCGCTCGCGATGGCCGTCGCGATCGCGCTCGGCGGCGAGATCCTGCTCGTCTCGCAGGCCGCGACCTCGGCGACGCTCGTCGCCACGCTCGGCGGCTCCGCGCACTTCACGCTCGCACGCGCGGTCGACGCGTTCGCCGGCGGCGCCGTCGCCCTTGCGGTCGGCTTCCTGCTGCTGCCGATCGATCCCGTCCGGGTCACGCGCGCCGCGGCCGCCACGCTGCTCGACGAGCTGGCCTCGCTGCTCTCCGACCTCGCCGTCGCGCTCGAGCGGCGCGACCGCGACGCGGTGGTGGACGCGCTGCTGCGCGCGCGGCGGCTCGACGACTGCTACGCGGATCTCAAGCAGACGGTCGAGATGGGCCTCGAGGTCGCGCGGTACTCGCCGCTGCGCCGGCGCGACCGGACGGGGCTGCAGCGCTACGCGACCGCGACGACGCAGATCGACCTGGCGATCCGCGACGTGCGGGTCATGGCGCGCGGCGCAGTGCGCGCGATCGAGCTGGCCGACAACGTGCCGCCGGACGTCATCGACGCCCTCCGCGACCTCTCGGCCGCCGTCCGGGCGCTGGCGCCGGCGCTCGACGACCCGCAGCGCGCAAGCCGCGCCCGCGAGCACGCGATTCGCGCCGCCGCGCAGGCAACGCTCAGCCTCGAGAGCACGGCGAACCTCTCCACGAGCGCGATCGTCGGGCAGGTGCGCTCGGCGGCGGTGGACCTGCTGCGCGGCCTGGGCGAGGACCGCGAGGCGGCCGTGGCGGCGATCCGTGCGGCGGCGCGCGACGTGGCTCGCGGACCGCCCTGACCGGCCGGCGCGGCACGCTCAGCGGCGGCGCGCCTTCGCGGCCTTGCGGCCGAGCGGCACGACGCTGCGGGCGAAGGCGCCCGGCTCGAGCTTGGCGACGAGCTCGCGAACCTCGGCGCGCTCCTTCGGCGAGAGCCGGTTCGGCCGGCCCTGGGACTTCTTCAGGAGCTCGGCGAGCCGCGAGCGGTCCTTGGGATCCAGGCGCTTCCAGTGCTTGCGCGCCGTCATCGCGAGCTCGAAGACGAGCAGCCACGGCATGGCGCGGACGCGTGTGAGCGGCAGCATGGGCGCCATCGTGCCCGATCCGCCGGATCGCTACGCGGACTCGGCGCGGCGCTGGTGCTGCTCGTCGCGCGCGGCCTCGGTGACGAGCGTGGGCGACAGCCCCTTCTCGATCGTCTCCTTGGTCACGACGCACTTCTTGACGTCGCGGCGCGAGGGCAGCTCGAACTGCACCTCCAGCAGCGTCTCCTCGATGATCGAGCGCAGGCCGCGCGCGCCGGTCTCGCGCTTGAGCGCCTTCTCGGCGACCGAGACGAGCGCGTCGTCGGAGAAGACGAGCTCGATGCCGTCGAAGCTGAAGAACCGCTGGAACTGCTTGACGAGCGCGTTGCGCGGCTCGGTGAGGATCGTGATGAGGTCGTCGCGCGTGAGCTGGTGGACCGCCGAGACGACCGGCAGGCGGCCGATGAACTCCGGGATGAGCCCGTAGTTGACGAGGTCCTCGGGCAGCGTCTGCTGGAAGAGCTCGCCCTGGTCGCGCTGCGTCTTGGACTGGATCGAGGCGCCGAAGCCGATGCCGTTGGAGCCGATGCGCCGCTCGATGACCTTGTCGAGGTTGGCGAACGCGCCGCCGCAGATGAACAGGACGTTCGTCGTGTCGATCGACAGGAACTCCTGGTGTGGGTGCTTGCGCCCGCCCTGCGGCGGAACCGACGCGGTCGTGCCCTCGAGGATCTTCAGCAGCGCCTGCTGCACGCCCTCGCCCGAGACGTCGCGCGTGATCGAGGGGTTGTCGGCCTTGCGCGCGATCTTGTCGACCTCGTCGATGTAGATGATCCCGGTCTCGGCCTTCTTGACGTCGTAGTCGGCCGCCTGGATGAGCTTGAGGAGGATGTTCTCGACGTCCTCGCCGACGTAGCCGGCCTCGGTCAGCGCCGT
>DASWQM010000063.1:0-7010 GCA_036403675.1 Solirubrobacteraceae bacterium
GTCGTGCTCGTCGCGACGGTCTAGCACCCCGCGGCGCTCCATAGACTCCCGGGCCGTCATGGCCCTCCGCCTCATCACCGCCGGCGAGTCGCACGGCCCGGGGCTCACGTGCGTCGTCGAGGGCCTTCCCGCGGGGCTGGAGCTCGACGAGGACACGCTGAACCGCGACATGGCGCGACGCCAGCTCGGACACGGCCGCGGCGGGCGCATGAAGATCGAGCGCGACAGCGCCGAGATCACGGGCGGTGTGCGCCACGGGCGCACGCTTGGCGCGCCGATCGCCCTCCAGGTCGCCAACCGCGACTACGCCAACTGGGAGGAGCGGATGAACCCGTGGCCGGTCGAGGCGGAGGTGCCCGAGGTCCACCTCCCGCGCCCCGGCCACGCCGACCTCGTCGGCACGCAGAAGTACGACCTCTCGGACGTGCGCAACGTGTTGGAGCGCGCGAGCGCGCGCGAGACGGCGGCGCGCGTCGCCGGCGGCGCGCTCGCACGCTCGTTCCTGCGCGCGCTCGGCGTCGAGGTCCGCTCGCACGTCGTCCAGATCGGCAGCGTCCATGCACCGGAGCGCGACGCGCCGCTGACGGTCGCGCACTTCGACGCCGTCGACGACGATCCGGTCCGCTGCCTGGACGGCGCGGCGAGCCGCGCGATGGTCGCCCACATCAACGCGCAGCGCAAGGCGAACGAGTCGCTGGGCGGCGTCTTCGAGGTCATCGCGTTCGGGCTCGTCCCGGGCCTGGGCTCGCACGTCTCCTGGGAGGAGCGCCTCGACGGGCGCCTCGCGGGCGCGCTGTGCTCGATCCAGGCGATCAAGGGCGTCGGCCTGGGGGAGGGCTTCGCGCTGGCGGGCAAGCCGGGGTCCGACGCCCACGACGAGATCTTCTACGACGAGGAGCGCGGCTTCTACCGCGAGTCCAACCACGCCGGCGGGCTGGAGGGCGGGATGACGACGGGCGACCCGCTCGTCGCGCGCGCGGCGATGAAGCCGCTGCCGACGCTGACCAAGCCGCTGCGCTCGGTCGACATCGCGACCAAGCAGCCCGCGCAGGCGCTGCGCGAGCGGACCGACTCGTGCACGGTGCCGGCCGCCGGCGTCGTCGGAGAGGCGATGGTCGCGTTCGTGCTCGCCGACGCCTACCGCACGAAGTTCGGCGGCGACCACATCGACGACGTGCTCGCCGCGGTGCAGGCCTACCGCGAGCGCATCGGATGGCGGGCTCGCTCGTCTTCATAGGGTTCATGGGGGCGGGCAAGTCGTCCGCCTTCGACGACCTCCTCGACACCGACGAGCTGCTCGAGCAGCAGCTCGGGATGAGCATCGCGGCGTTCTTCGCCGTCCACGGCGAGCGCCGCTTCCGCGGCCACGAGGAGGAGGTCGTGCTGCGCGCGCTGCGCTCGGGCGCGCCCGGCATCGCGCTCGGCGGCGGAGCCGTCCTGTCGGACCGCGTGCGCGCGGCGCTGCGCGACCACACGGTCGTCTGGATGGACGTCAGCGACGAGACGGCGTGGGAGCGGGCGGCCGGGGACGACCGCCCGCTGGCGCGCGACCGGGAGGCGTTCACGGCGCTGCACGCCGAGCGCCGGCCGCTGTACGAGTCCATCGCCGACGCGTTCCTGCCCGAGGGCGACCGGCTCGTGCGGCGCGCGCTGCCCGCGCTCGAGTCGCTGCGCGACGCGCCGGCGGGCACGAAGCTCGTCTACGCGGCGACGGGGGGCGGCGCCGAGTACCCGGTGTTCGTCGGGCGCGGGCTCATCGGCGGGCTGCCGCGGCCGGGCCGGCGGGCGTTCGTGGTCACCGACGAGCACGTCGGCTCGCTCTGGGGCGGCGCGCTGCGCGGCACCCACCACACGATCACGATCGAGGCCGGCGAGCAGCACAAGACGCTCGCGGTGGCGGAGCGCGTGTGGCGTGAGCTCGCCGCGGCCGGGATGCGCCGTGACGATCACCTCGTCGCGCTCGGCGGCGGCGTCGTCGGCGACCTCGCGGGCTTCTGCGCGGCGACGTACCAGCGCGGCGTGCCGGTCGTGCAGGTGCCGACGACGGTCGTCGCCCAGGTCGACTCCGCCTACGGCGGCAAGACCGGCATCGACCTGCCGGAGGCGAAGAACTACGTCGGCGCCTACCACCAGCCGGCCGCCGTCATCACCGACCTCGACACGCTCGACACGCTGCCGCCGGACGAGGTCGCGGCGGGCTGTGCCGAGGTCGTCAAGACCGCGCTGATCGCGGGTGGGCCGCTGTGGGAGCGCGTCGCCTCGGGCGCGCCGGTCGACGAGGCCGTCGTGCTCGCGTGCGCGCGGACGAAGATCGGGATCGTCGCCGCCGACGAGCGCGATGGCGGCGCGCGCCAGCTCCTGAACCTCGGCCACACGGTCGGCCACGCGATCGAGACCGCGACGGGCTACCGGCGCTACCGCCACGGCGAGGCGGTGGCGCTGGGGCTGCTCGCGGCGCTGCGGCTGAGCGGGGTGGACGAGCTGCGCGCGCAGGTCGCCGCGCTGCTGGAGGCCGCGGGGTTGCCGACCACGCTCGAGGGCGCGGTTGCGGCGGATGTCGTGGCGGCGACGCGGCTCGACAAGAAGCGCATCGGCGACCGCGTGCCGTTCGTCCTCGTGCACGCGCCGGGGGACGTGCGCTTCGGCCAGCGTGTGGCCGCGGCGGACGTGCTGGCGGCGGTGGAGGAGCTCGTGGCGCCGGGGTGAGCGCGGGCGCCGGCCCTCTCGCTTCAGCACGCGCTCGTCCACGGCCCGCGAATCCGCTCGCGCCCGCACGCGGTTCCCACGCGCCGGAACACGCCGCAAG
The DNA here is from genome assembly GCA_036403675.1 of Solirubrobacteraceae bacterium. Classification (GTDB taxonomy): domain Bacteria; phylum Actinomycetota; class Thermoleophilia; order Solirubrobacterales; family Solirubrobacteraceae; genus CADCVQ01. The sequence goes on from DASWQM010000063.1 coordinate 2,807, forward strand.
CCACCGAGCCACGCCCGATCCACCGCCCTGGCAGAGTGGAGCCGCACATGACCAACGCTCGCAACCGCATCCACGTCATGCACGGCGTGAACCTCGACCAGATCGGCCGCCGCGACCCGCAGCATTACGGCGGCATCACGTTCCTGCAGCTCGAGCAGACGATCGACGGCTTCGCGGGCGACATCGGCCTCGACGCGCGCTTCTTCCAGACAAACCACGAGGGCGAGTTCGTCGAGGAGCTGCATCGCGTTCGGGACCTCGCCGACGGGGTCCTCGTCAACGCCGGGGCGTGGTCGCACTACTCGCGCGCGATCGGCGACGCGCTGCAGTTCGCGGACGTGCCCGCCGTCGAGGTCCACCTCTCAGATGTCATGGCGCGCGAGCCCTGGCGCCACGTCTCCGTGCTCGCCGACAGCTGCATCGCGACGGTCATGGGCAAGGGGCCCGACGGCTACCGCGACGCGCTCGCGGCGCTCAAGGCGGAGCTCGAATCGTGAGCGCCCGCGTCGACGCCCTCCTCGCCGCGATCGCCGAGCGCGAGCTCGACGCGCTGCTCGTGTCCGACCTCGTGAACGTCCGCTGGCTGACGGGCTTCACGGGCTCCAACGCGGCCGCCGTCGTCGGGCCGGCGCAGCGCCGCTTCGTCACGGACTTCCGCTACCTCACGCAGTCGTCCGAGCAGGTCGGCGAGGAGTGGGAGCGCGAGATCTCCAGCGACCTGCTCAAGCGCGTCGCGGAGGGCCTGCCGGAAGGGCCGCTGCGGCTCGGCTTCGACGACGCTCACCTCACCGTCAAGCAGCACGCGCAGCTCGCCGAGCACGTCGGCGACGGCGTCGAGCTCGTCGCGGCCGGTGGCGTCGTCGAGGCCCTGCGCGCCGTCAAGGACGCGTCCGAGATCGACGCCATCCGCGCCGCCGCGCGGCTCGCCGACGCCGCGTTCGAGGAGGTCGTCGCGGCCGGGATCGTCGGGCGCACCGAGCGCGACGTCGCGCTCGACCTCGAGATCGCGATGCGCCGGCGCGGCGCCGAGGCGCCGTCGTTCGCGCCGATCGTCGCCGCCGGGCCGCACGGCGCGCTCCCGCACGCCGTGCCGCGCGACGTCCCGATCCCCGCGGGCACGCTCGTCGTCATCGACTGGGGCGCCCAGCTCGGCGGCTACGCCTCGGACTGCACGCGCACCGTCGCGACCGGCGAGCTCGACACGCGCGACCACGCCATCTACGACCTCGTGCTGCGCGCGCAGGAGGCGGCGCTCGAGGCCGTGCGCCCCGGCCCGACGGGCCGCGAGGTCGACGCGATCGCGCGCGCCATCATCGACGAGGCCGGCCACGCCGAGCACTTCGGCCACGGGCTCGGCCACGGCGTCGGGCTCGAGGTGCACGAGGGCCCGCGCCTGTCGAAGCTCGGCACGGACAAGCTCGGCCCGGGCAACATCGTCACCGTCGAGCCGGGCGTCTACGTCCCCGGCGCCGTGGGTGTGCGGATCGAGGACCTCGTCGCGATCACCGACGACGGCCACGAGGTGCTCAGCGGCCTGCCGAAGACGCTGCGCACCGTCGGCTGACCGCGTCAGCTCGCCGAGACCGTCAGCTCGGGCTCGCCGCGCAGCGTCTGCAGCACGACGCAGTAGCGCTCGGTGAGCTTCAGCAGCGTCGCGAGCTGCTCGGGGTCGGCGTCGGGCGCGTCGAGGTCGAAGCGCAGCGCGATCGAGCGAAAGCCGACCGGCGCGTCGCGCTGCACCGCCAGCGTCCCGCGGAAGTCGAGCACGCCCTCGGCGGTCACGGCGCCCCCGGCCACCGGCACCTCGAGCGCCGTCGCGACCGCTCGCAGCGTCACCCCGGCGCAGGCAACGAGCGCCTCGAGCAGCATGTCGCCGGAGCACAGCGAGAGCCCGTTGCCACCCGTCGCCGGATGCAGCCCCGCCGTGGCGAGCGCGCGGCCGGTCCGGACGGTGCAGGTGATCTCGTCGTCGAGCGTGCCGCTGGCGGCCAGCGTCACGAGCGCCGCCTCGGGCTGATCGCGGTAGCGCTGCTTCAACGGCTCCTGGAGGGTGCGCAGGGCGTCACGGTCCACGCTGCGGACGCTACCGTTGCGCCATGCCCTCGTGGGAAGACGTTGTCGAGATCGGCACGCGGCTGCCGGGCGTGGAGGTCGGCACGTCGTTTGGGACGCCGGCGCTGCGCGTGCGCGGCAAGGGCATGTGCCGGCTGCGCACCAACCCCGACGCGCTCGTTCTGCGCGTGAGCGACATGGGCGAGCGCGAGGCCCTGCTGCAGGGCCAGCCCGACGTCTTCTTCTCGACGCCGCACTACGACGGCTACCCGTACGTCCTCGTCCGGCTGCCGGCGGTCGACCCCGGCGAGCTGGAGGAGCTGCTCGAGGAGGCCTGGCGGGTGCGGGCCGCCAAGCGCGTGGTCAAGGCGTGGGAGGCGGAGCGGGCGGCGGACGCGGCGACGCCCGATTCGTAGGCCTCACCTCCCCGCACGCCCTCTTCGGTTTTCCGCAGAGCCGCTGCGGCGGCGACCGTCAATCGCTCTGAACGGGCTTGACGCTCACACTCCTTGCCCCTGCCATTGCGAAAGAGCAGACTTGTCTGGTGAGTTCGAGAACTGCGTCGTTCGCAAGGACGGCTCGTACACGGTGCTCGAGTGGACGTCGACGCCGGTCGTCGAGGACAGGCTCATGTACGCGCTGGCAGGCGACGTGACTGAACGCGGGCAGGCGGAGAGCGAGTTCGGACGGCTCGCGGCCGAGCAGGTGGACGACATCTTCGACCTGTCTCTCGACCTGCTGTGCGTTGCCAGTCTCGACGGCTACTTCCACCGGGTCAACCCCGCGTTCGAGCGAACGCTCGGCTACGACGCCGCCGAGCTGCTGTCGCGCCCGCTCCTGGAGCTCGTCCACCGCGACGACCGCACGCGGACGGCCGAGGTGATCGCCGGGCTGGCAGAGAGGCGGCACGTCTCGGGCTTCGAGAACCGCTGCGTTCGGGCCGACGGCGCGGTGCGCTGGTTGCAGTGGAACGCACGGGCGATGCCCGAGCGGCGCCTGATGTACGCCGCGGCACGCGACGTCACCGAGAACCGGATGCTCTCCCAGGAACAGGCCGCGCTGCGTCGCGTCGCCACCCTGGTGGCCGAGGGCCACGATGCCTTCGAGCTGTTCGATGCCGTCGCGGGCGAAGTCGGCCGGCTGCTCAGCGCCGACGCAACACGGCTGCTGCGCTACCGGCAGGACGGGACCACCGCCGTGGTCGGGACCTACGGCGCCGCCGACGCCGAGCTCGGCGCCGACTCCTACAACCCCGGCAGGCTCTGGCGGCGGATCGCGGAGCGCGGTGTCGGAGCGGCTGCCGCGGCTGCCGCGCCGATCGTCGTCTCCGGGCGCCCGTGGGGCGCCATCGTGGCCGCGTGGAAGCAGCCGGAGATGGCCGACGGCGACACCGAGATCCGCATCGGGCAGTTCACGGAGCTGGTGGCCACCGCGGTCGCGAACGCCGCGAGCGGCGCGGAGCTCGCCGCGTCCCGCCGGCGGATCGTGACGGCGGCCGACGAGGCGCGCCGGCGAATCGAGCGCGACCTCCACGACGGCGCGCAGCAGCGGCTGGTGCACGCGGTCATCATGCTGAAGCTCGCTCAGCGGGCGTTCCGACAGGAAGACGGAAAGGCGGAGTCACTCGTCGGCGAGGCCCTGGAGCACGCCGAGCGTGGCATCGACGACATGCGCGAGCTCGCGCGCGGCATCCATCCCAGGGTCCTCTCCTCCGGTGGGCTCGGGCGGGCGCTCGAGACGCTCGCCCGCCGCTCCCCCGTCCCCGCGACGGTCGTCATGCACACCGAGGCGCGGCTGCCCGAGCCCGTCGAGGTGACGGCGTACTACGTGGCTTCCGAGGCGCTGACGAACGCGGCCAAGCACGCGCACGCCTCGGAGGTGCGCATCGCCGTCGACGTGGATGACCGGTGGCTCGTGCTCACCATCCGCGACGACGGTGTGGGCGGCGCCGACGCGTCCCAGGGGTCGGGTCTGGTCGGTCTCGATGACCGCGTCGCAGCGCTGGGCGGAGCGCTCTCGGTTCACAGCGAGCCGGGTGCCGGTACGGTCTTGACCGCTCAGATCCCGGTCGCGGCGCCGACTGTGGCGGAAGCAGACGTCTAACGACCCAGATTCGGCGGTGGTCCGCGATAGCCGCTGCCGGCGGACGCGC
>DASWQM010000064.1:0-9767 GCA_036403675.1 Solirubrobacteraceae bacterium
GGCCGGGGAGCTCGATCGAGGCGCTTGCCTTACCCATCGTCGAGGACCTCGGACCTGATCAGCTCGACCGACCGCGCGACGGCGTCGAGGTACGGCGCGATCTCGCCGAGCAGCCGCGCGCGCTCGGTCTCGCCCTCCGGCGTCAGCCGGTAGAAGCGCCGTGAGCGGCGCTCGGGATGCTCCCACTCGCCGGCGACGAGCCCGTCGGCCTCGAGCGCTCGCAGCAGCGGGTACATCGTGTTCGGGTTGACGGCCACGATGCCGCCGGTCAGCTCGCCGACGCGCTCCATGAGCTGGTTGCCGTACGACGCCCCCTGCCCCAGCAGGTGCAGGACGAGCAGCCGCAGCAGCCCCGCCTTGCGCAGCCCCGTGACGAGCGGATCGGCTGAGCCCGGGCCTCCCGTCAGCGGCGCTCCCGCAGCGGCGCGGACGTCGCTGCGGGCGGCCGTCTCGGCGACGGCCGCCTCCGTCTCGACTCGGCGAGGCGCCATCACCCTGAGTATGCCCGCCGCGGCGAGCGCCGGCGGCGGGCAGGGCGGGCGGAAATCGCAAGATCAGGCGGTCGCGGTCGCCGGCTCCTCGATGCGCCGCGGCAGCAGCGTCTCGCGGGCGATGACGAGCCGCTGGATCTGCGACGTCCCCTCGTAGAGCTGCATGATCTTCGCGTCGCGCATGAGCTTCTCGACGGGGTAGTCCTTGATGAAGCCGTAGCCGCCGTAGATCTGCACCGCGTCGGTGGCGACCTCCATCGCCGTGTCGGCGGCGAAGCGCTTGGCGTGCGAGGACTCGAGCGTGTTGCGCCGGCCCTGGTCGAGCAGCACGGCGCTGTTCCACACCGCCAGGCGCGAGAGGTGAATCTTCGTCGCCATGTCGGCGATCATGAACTGGATCGCCTGGTGCATCGCGATCGGCACGCCGAACTGGACGCGCTCCTTCGAGTAGGTTGTCGCGAACTCGAACGCCGCGCGCGCGATGCCCGTCGCCATCGCGGCGACGCCCGGGCGCGTGCGGTCGAGGACCATCATCGCGAGCTTGAAGCCCTTGTTCTCCTCACCGAGCAGGTAACGCGCGTCGACCTCGGTGTCGTTGAACGTGATGGTCGCGGTGTTCGACGCCCGCTGGCCCATCTTGTCCTCCTTCTTGTCCACGATGACCGTGTCGTCCTTGCGGACGAGGAAGGCGGAGATGCCACGGTGGCCGGCCTCCGGGTCGGTCTTGGCGTAGACGACGAAGAAGTCGGCGTAGCTGCCGTTCGTGATGAAGCACTTCGAGCCGTTGAGGACGTACTTGTCGCCCTTGCGGACCGCGCGCGTGCGCATGCCCGAGACGTCGGAGCCGGCGTCCGGCTCGGTGAGGCAGAACGAGGCGAGCTTCGGCTCGGCGACGAGCTCCTCGGCGAACTCGCGCTTGACCTGCTCCGAGCCGCCGAGCATCACGGGCGCGGATGCCAGGCCGTTGGCGCCGAGCGAGGTCTGCACGCCCGAGCAGCCCCACGACAGCTCCTCCTCGATGATGCAGCCGTCGAGGTAGCTCAGCCCCGGTCCCCCGTACTCCTCCGGGAGGTGGGTGTTCATGAGGCCGACCTCGTGGGCCTTGTCGATGATGGCCTGGGGCCACGTCCCGTCGCGGTCGAGCTCCCAGGCGACCGGGCGGATCTCCTTGGCGGCGAAGTCGTGGGCCAACTCACGAAGGGCCTTCTGCTCGTCGGTGAGCGTGAAATCGACCATGGTGGGCTCCTGAAGGGGGTGTGTCTCGGCGTTAGATTGACTGGTCAGTCAATAGTGCTGCCTCGGAGCGTAGCGGACGTGAAGCGGAAACTGAAGTCCTGCTGGACGCCCGTTTTCGGGCCGCCGCGCGACGGTGGGATCATGAGTCCGTGGAGAACGCCTTCGGAACCGTCGTCTTCGTCGTCGCCGCGCTCGGGGCCGTGGTCGCGATCATCACGCTTGTGGGCAGCGGGCGCAGCTACCGGCAGATCGGCCGCGGCGGCCTGACGCACGAGAGCGACGACGGGCCGGCCGGCAGCGCGGCGGACGAGCGCGACGCGGAGATCCGCCAGATGCTGGACGCCCGCAACGCGCGCCGCGAGCGCCGGGGCGAGCCTGCGCTCGACGTCGAGGCGGAGCTCGCCGAGCTGCAGCGCCCGGTCGCCGACGCGGCGCTGCGCGGGGAGCTGCGCGAGCTCGTGGTTGCCCGCAACGACCGCCGGGTACGGCGGGGCCAAACGCCGCTCGACGTTGACGCCGAGGTCGAGCGGCGTATCCGCGAGCTTTCCTGATAGAGATAACTGCTATGGCCAATCCACGCCTCTTCGACCTCGAGGACATCCTCATCCGCCCCGGGACGTACTTCAATCCCCAGACCGAGGTCCTCGTCGTCATCGATGACTCGCCCGACGTCGACACCGAGATCTTCAACCTCGAGGAGTTCGAGGGTGCGGATTGGGTGCTGATCTCCGACGAGACGCCGATCGACGAGAACACCCGCGACGAGCTCATGCAGGCCTTCCAGGTCCGACACGGCGTGGGCGAGTCCGGTCTCGACGCTGGTGACGACATCGTCGACGAGGACGAGAACGCGCCTCCCGAGGCCGACGAGGTCGAGGAGTAACGCGGCACGCGTCATCGCACCGGCACCTTCAGCGAGGTGTCGTACTGGTCGAACTCGGAGACCCGGCTCGTGACGTTCAGCCGCCAGTCGCCCCCGGGGACGAGCTGGACGGTGTCGACGACGTAGTGACCGGGCCCCGCCTCGCGGGCCGTGGCGGGCAGCGGGCCGATCTGCTTGTCGGGCAGCGCGAGCGAGACCGTCAGCTCCTTCGTGCCGGCGAACGGCGTCCCGTCCTTCGCGCGCAGGAGGTAGAGGTGAAGCTCGTTGGCCCCGACCCGCGCGGGATCCATCGTGACCTCCAGGCGCAGCGGCCCGAGCGACGTGTTGGCAGCGAACGGGCCGCCGGCGAGCGACTCCGGCGGCGGGTAGCTCACGAGCGCCGCGGTGACCCCGAGCACGGCGACGACGAGGGCGACCTCCGCGCGCAGCGTGCGGCGCAGCAGATGGCCGGCGGCGCCAAGCGCCGACCCCTCCGCGGCAAGCCGGCCGAGCGCGGGCACGACGCGCCCCCGGCGGCGCTGTGCTCGACGTCACCGGTGGCGATGCCGGCCCGCCGGCCAGGTTGCCGGCACGCCTCGAGGGCAGCTCGACGGCGCCGGCTCGACAGGCCGCGGCTACCCTCGAGAAGCAGACGAGCGGCACGGCGATCATCGCGCTGATCGTCGCCGGGCTCGGCCTGATCCTCGCGGCCATCGCCCTCGGCGCCGGCCGCAGAAGCCGCCGGCAGCAGGAGCTCATATGAGCACTCGCCAGCAACAGAAGGACCAGGCGCGCACCGAGCGCGAGGCACGCGAGCGTGCGGCCGTGCGCGCCACGCAACGCCGCACGCGACTGCTGCAGCTCGGCGCGGTGCTCGGCGTCGCGGCGATCGTCGTCGCGGTGCTCATCGTGTTGAGCCAGCCCAAGGCCAAGCCCACCGCAAGCAGTGGCGCGGCCGTCGCCGGAGTCGCCGACGCGCGCGATGCTGCGCGGCGTTTCGCAGCACGGGACGTCGCTCGGCGATCCGAAGGCGTGGGTCGTGCTCACCGAGTTCGCCGACCTGCAGTGCCCGTTCTGCCGCCAGTACACGCTCAACGTGCTGCCGCGGATCATCGACCGCTACGTGCGCACGGGAAGGCTGCGCCTCGAGCTGCGCCTGCAGCACTTCATCGGCCCGGACTCCGACATCGCCGCCCGCGCGGCGAATGCGGCCGCGACCCGCGACCGCATGTGGGACTTCGTCGACCTCTTCTACCGCAACCAGCGGCAGGAGAACTCCGGCTACGTCAGCGACACGTTCCTGTCGCGGCTCGCGACCGCGGCCGCCCTGCCGCCAAAGCTCGTGCTCGACGGCAGCACGTCGGCGGCGATGGAGAAGCCGGTGCTGGCCGCGGAGGCCGAGGCGCGGGCGGCGGGCCTGACGTCGACGCCGTCCTTCCTCATCGGGCCGAAGGCGGGCAGCGGCAAGGTGCTGAGCGTCAGCGCGCTCGACATCGACGCGTTCGCCAGGGCGATCGACCCGGAGCTCGCGCGGTGAGCGACCGGCGGCTGCACGTCGCGTCGCTCGCGATCGTCGTGCTCGGCGTGGGCGTCGCCGCCTATCTCACCTATGTCCACTATGCCGGTCTGCAGCCGTTCTGTGCCGGCGGCAGCGGCGGCTGCGAGCGCGTGCAGTCGTCGTCCTATGCGAGGCTGGCGGGCATCCCGGTCGCCGTCCTCGGCCTGGCCGTATACCTGGCGATCGCCGTCGCGCTCAGCGCCGCGGGCGAGCGCGCGCAGCTGGCCGCGGCGGCGCTCGCCGTCACCGGCTTCGGCTTCAGCGCCTACCTCACGTACCTCGAGCTCTTCGTCATCCACGCGATCTGCCAGTGGTGCGTGGCGAGCGCGGCGCTCCTGACGATGCTGGCCGTGCTCACCGTCTGGCGACTTCTGCTCGCGGACGATCGCGTAAGCTGACGGTGCGTTTGAGGTGAGACCGAGGGGGACGGTCCGGGGGATGCGGCAGCGACGCAGACAGCGGCTGGGGACGGGCCTGTTTCCGGTCGGCGCCGTCGTCGTGCACCAGCTGCGCTACTCGCTGGCGTTCGGCGACGACGCGTCGCGCGAGCTGGCCGATCAGGGGCATGCCTACCTGCACGAGCTGACGCCGTGGATCGTCCTCGCGCTCGCGCTCGCCGTCGGCGGGCTGATCGCGCGACTCGCACGCGCATGGCACAGCGGTGAGTCCGACGACGGCGCGGGTCACCGTCTCGCCATGCTGTGGGCGGCCGCGGCCGCCGGCCTGTTCGCGATCTACGTCGGCCAGGAGTTCCTCGAAGGCCTGTTCGCCACCGGTCACCCGCAGGGGCTGGCCGGCATCCTCGGCGACGGCGGCCTGTGGGCGCTGCCGGCGGCGATCGCCGTCGGCGGGCTGCTCGCGCTCCTGATCCGCGGCGGCCGCGCGCTCGTCGCGCGGGTGGCGCGGCTGCGCCGCGAGCGGCCGCGCATCGAGACCGCGCCGACCCCGGCGCGCGTCGTTCGCCCGTCTTCACTGGTGCTGCCGCGGCTGGCACCGCTGGCGAGCGCGTGCGCCGGCCGCGCGCCGCCCGTGCTGCCGAGCGCCTGACCGACAGCAGCACGGGCGCCCCTGCGCCCACTCCGCAGTGGTCCAAGAGGAAGGAGGGCGCGCATGCGCCCCTTGCAGATCTCCGCGGCGCGGGCACGTCGTGCCGCCGTCGCGACCGTCCCCGCCGTCGCCGCGCTCACGCTGAGCCTCGGCATGTGCCCCGCGGCCTTCGGCGCGGTGCCGGCGCCGTGTGGCGGCGTCGCCCAGATCTCCGATCCCGCCGGCGACGGGCATCACCCGAACACCGACGTGCTGTCGGCCTGGTTCTCCGAGGAGGCCGGCCGGCTGCAGGCGGTGATCAAGGTCACGACCGGTAACTGGCAGCCGTTGCACAGGTTCTCGGACAAGGCCGGCTGGCTGATCCTGTTCGACGTCGGCGGTCAGACGCACTTCGCACGCGTCGAGGCCTTGCCGACGGGCGAGGTTCGCTACGACTACGGGACGTGGACGCTCGCCGGCGGCTTCGTGACCGCGGGCGCGACGACTGGCGAGGTCGCGGCGGGACCGAACGGCACGGCGACGATCGACGTTCCAGCCGAGACCGGCGCGGTAGCCGGAGCGCTGCTCGCCAAGCCGTTCGTCCTGACGTACGAGCACGACCTGTCACTGCCGGATCCGTACGAATTGGTCGACCGCGCTCCCGGCGGCGTGACCGCGACCGAGGCGGTGTTCGGCGCCGACTACGTCGTCGGGTCCTGCCCGCCGAGCCCAGCCGCCGGATCAGGCGGCGATCCGAACGCCGGCGCCGGCGACGCCACGTCGGCGACCACGGCCGTCGTCCTCGACGCGCCGAAGCGACGCGTCGGCTCGGGCCCGGTCCGCGCCAGCGGTCGCGTCGTCCCGGCCCGCGGCGGCGTCACCGTCCAGGTGAGCGTCAAGCCGAGCGCATCCACGAGCGTGCCGATCGTACGTTCCGTGCAGACGCTCGGCGACGGCAGCTTCAGCGTGTTGCTACCGGTGGCGGAGAGCTCGACGATCAGCGCCGTCGGAGACGGGATCAACGCGCAGACGCTCGTGGTCACCGTGCAGTCGACGATCCGGATGACGCTGCGCCGTCTCAAGGGCGGAAAGACCGTCGTCGGCGGCCTCGTGCGCCCACGCCTGCCGGGCCGCGTCCTGCTGCTGCGCACGAACGCCGCCACGCCGTCGGCCACCGCACGGGCCCGCAACGGCCACTTCCGCTTCACCGCACGACGTTTCGCGCGCGGCCGCTACGAGGCCGTCTTCATCCCGTCCGGCAACCGTGCCGAGCGGTCCACGTCCGCGTCAGGAGTCATCCGATGATCACGCTGCGTCACCACATTCACCTCATCGCGGTTCTCGCCTCGGCGCTCGTCCTCGGAGCCGCGACCGCCGCGAGCGCCCATACCGAGGTGAAGTCGACGAGCCCGGCCGGCGGCGCCACCGTCAAGAGCACGCTCACCAAAGTGACCGTGACATTCACCGGCGAGCTGAAGCGCGGCACGCTGCGCGTCACCGGACCGGGCGGGAAGGTCGTGTCGGCCGGAAGCGGCGGCCGCGACCCGCGTAACACCAGCCGCCTGATCGTCGGTCTCAAGAGCTCGCTGAAGCCCGGGTCCTACACGGCGAGCTGGACGGTCGTCGCCGCCGACGGGCACAAGCAGAAAGGCTCGTTTCACTTCAAGCTCAGGAAGTGAACGATCACGTGACCCTCGCGTCGGCGGCCAGCTCGGCCAGCGTCCGCCGGCGCGCCAGGGTCTCGCCGTGATCGACGTCGAGCAGCCGGCGCAGCCGGCCGAAGAGGCCACGCAGGTCGCGGCACCAGACGCTCGGCCGGTCAGGCCGGCGCCGCGCCGGTAGCGGTGCGGGACGTACCCGCCGCCGCAGGTCTGCGCTTCCGGGCATCCCGCGCAGCCGGTCGGCAGCGGCCGGCCGCGGAAGATCGTCTCGGCGTGCAGGCCGCCGTCGGCGGCGAACGCTTCGAAGCCGTCGGTGAGCACGTTGTGCCCGGTGCCGGCGTAGCCGTCCTCGCAGATCTTGAAGGCGTCGAGTCCCTCGATTGCGCCGTCGGTCTCCACGAAGCAGAACCCGATCGGCGCGCCGCCGAAGAGGTCGAGGTCGCTCGGGCCGCCGAGGATGATCCTCGCCATGGTGTGAAACGGCTGGACGGCTGTCCGCAGCGTGCCGCGGCCCCACCAGCGGTCCAGCACAGGCTCCAGCCAGTCCAGGCACGGTGTCGGGCCGTAGCGGGCGCGCACCTCGGCGATGTCGTCGTGCGTGTGGTGCGGCATGAGGTAGCTGATCTGAGCGGGACCCAGCTCGCAGAAGTGCTCGTGGACCTCCAGCGGGTCGGCGTCGAAGTCGAGCACCGACAGCAGGGCGAACGGCACGCCGCCTTCACGCAGGAGATCCAGACCGCGCCGCACCGCCCGATGGCTGCCGCGCCCGCGGTGATCCATGCGCTGGCGATCATGGACCGCCTGCGGCCCCGTCCATGCTCACGCCGACATCGACGCGATGCTCGTCGAAGAGCTCCACCCATTCCCTCGTCAGCCGCGTGCCGTTCGTCTGGATGACGAGTCGCACGTCGGCCACGTCCTGCAAGCCGCGGCGCGCCATGTCGAAGAACGCGCGAGCGCGGGTAGCTCCGACGAGGGTCGGCTCGCCGCCGTGCAGCGTCACGCTGACCTGCTCCCGGCCGCTGCGCAGGCAGGCCTCGCGAAGCCGGCCGATGAACGGCGGCCCGGGCTCAGTCGTGCTCGTGCTCGTGGACCTCCTCGAGGCCCTCCTCGTGCACGTGCGGGTGCGCGTGCGCCTCGCCATCGTGCTCGTGCTCGTGCTCGTGCTCGACGTGCTCGTGGTCGTGCGACGTGTGGGCGTGCGCGTGCGCGTCGCCGTCGTGGCTGTGCTCGTGCGCGTGCGGCGCGTCGTGGGCGTGCTCTTCGGTCATGGTGCTCCTCTCGTGGTCGTCGCGTCGCGCAGTGGCGAGGATGGGCCGAACCGGCGGCGTGATTGCGAGCCTGTGGCAATAACGGTATGGTCGCACACACCAGGTGAACGTAAAACCGTCGGACATGCACCACCGCGTCTGCGCTCTGCTCGCCCTCTGCCTCGCGCTGGCGCCGGCGGGGGCCCTGGCCGGCTGCAGCACCGGCGCCACCTCCGCGGCGGACGCGGGCAAGCTCCAGGTCGGCACGACGGTCGCGCCGATCACGAGCATCGTCGCGAACATCGGCGGCGATCGCGTGAAGATCACGGGCATCGTGCCTGAGGGGACGAACTCGCACACCTTCGAGCCCAAGCCGAGCGTCGCCGAGCTGCTGTCCGGGCTCGACGTCCTCTACGTCAACGGCCTGAAGCTCGAGGAGCCCACGAAGGACCTCGCGCAGCAGAACATGAAGCAGGGCGCGGCGATCGTCGAGCTCGGCACCCGCTCGATCCCCGCCGGCCGGTACGCCTACGACTTCTCGTTCCCGAGGTCCGGCGGCAAGCCGAATCCGCACCTGTGGACCGACCCCAGGTACGCGCTGAGGTACGCGGAGATCGTGCGCGACGACCTCAGCGCGCGCGAGCCCGGCGACGCGGGCTACTTCAGGGCCAACTACGCGAAGTTCAAGGCGAAGGTCGACGCGTTCGACAAGGCGATGCGGACGTCGTTCGCGACGATCCCGCGCGCGAAGCGCAAGCTGCTGACCTACCACGACGCCTACGCGTACTTCGGCAGGGACTACGGCTGGGACGTCATCGGCGCGATCCAGGTGTCCGACTTCGAGGACCCCACGCCGAAGGAGGTCGCGGGACTGATCGACCAGGTCAAGCGGACGAAGGTCCCGGCGATCTTCGGCTCGGAGGTCTTCCCCAGCCCGGTGCTCGAGCAGATCGGCAAGGAGGCCCACGTGAAGTACGTCGACGTTCTGCGCGACGACGACCTGCCCGGCAAGCCCGGCGATCCCGAGCACTCCTGGATGGGGCTCATGCACTTCGACTACGTCACGATGACCGAGGCGATGGGTGGCGACGCCTCGGCGCTGAAGGCGTTCACGCCCGCCAACGTCGCCCCCGACACCGCGACGTATCCGCAATGAGCCCGCGCGAACACGACGAGCTGCTCGCCCTCGACGGCGTCACCTGCGGCTACGCGAGCGAGGCCGTGCTCGTAGACGTCGACCTGCCGATCCGGGGCCGCGAGTTCGTCGGCATCGTCGGACCCTCGGGCGCCGGCAAGACGACGGCGCTGCGCGTCATCGCCGGCAGCCTGCGCCCGGCCCGCGGCAGCGTCACGCGTCGCCCGGGGCTGCGAATGGCCTACGTGCCGCAGGTCGAGACGATCAACTGGAGCTTCCCCGTCACCGTCCGCGAGTGCGTCCTGATGTCGCGCGTCGGCGGGCGACGGCTGCCGTGGGCCAGCCGCGCCGAGCGCGCCGAGGTCGCCGCGCTGCTCGGACGGCTGGACATCGGCGACCTCGCCGATCGCCACATCCGCGAGCTGTCCGGCGGCCAGCAGCAGCGCGTGTTCATCGCCCGCGCGCTGCTCGGCGAGCCCGAGCTGCTGCTCATGGACGAGCCGACGTCGGGCGTCGACGTGCGCCTGCGCCACGAGCTGCTGCACCTG
>DASWQM010000065.1:0-6925 GCA_036403675.1 Solirubrobacteraceae bacterium
CGGCGTCGAGCACGCCGGCGAGGTGCCGGTCGCGCGGGTCCACGGCGAGGTCGACCTCGAGCGCGTGCAGGAGCTCGGCAGCACGCTGGCGGCGACCGAGTCGTCGAGCGGGACCGAGCGGTGGAGGTCCACGATCTCCAGCACGCGCAGCACGGACGCGCCGGGCGCGGCGACGACGCGCAGCTGCTGCCCGCGCTGCTCGAGCGTCAGCATGAGCTGGTGCACGAGGTGCACGCCGGAGCTGTCGAGGTAGTCCACGGCGCTGAGGTCGAGCACGAGCCCGCGGTCGCGCGGCCCGACGGTCGCGGCAAGCGTGCTGCCGAGCTCCTGCACGCGCTCGAGGTCGACCTCGCCGTGGACCCGCGCGACCGGCACCTCGCCGGCGTGCTCGACGCCGAGCGCGGGGACGGCCGGCAGGCGGTGCTCGAGGCCGGCTGTGTCCTCCTCGGCGGCGCCGAGGCGGAAGCGCAGCTCGACGCGCGTGCCGTTCTGCGCCGTCGAGATCTTCACGTCGCGTGACAGCACGCGCATGAGCCGCAGCCCGTGGCCACGGTGGCCGGGCGCCGTCGCCTCGCGCCAGGTCCCGCGGTCGGCGACGGTCACCACGAGCTCGCGCCCGCTGATCCGCGCGCGGACGTCGATCTCCGCATCGGCGCCGGCGCCGGTGTGCTCGATCGCGTTGGAGCACGCCTCCCCGACCGCGATGAGGACGTCGTTGATCTCGCCCGCGGTCGCGCCGGTGGCCGGCAGCCACTCGCGCAGCTCGGCGCGCAGCGGGCCGAGCGCGGCCGGAACCGCGCGGGCCGCGGTCTCCAGCGAGCCCGGCGGCGCACCCTGTGCGCGCAGCGCGAGCAGCGCGATGTCGTCGGTGCGCACGCCGTCGTGGGCAAGCGACGCCGTCAGGTGCTTCAGCAGCGCATCCAGATCGCGGGGGGCGCTCGACAGCGCCTCGCGCAGCGCTTCGAGCCGGACGTCGATCCCCGCGTCGCGGCGCTCGACGAGGCCGTCGGTGTAGAGCAGGAGGCCGTCGCCGGGCTCGAGCACGACCCGCTCCTGCGGGATCGGCGTCTGCACGGGCGCGGCCCCGAGCGGCGGCGAGCGCGCCCCCGCCAAGAAGCGCGGCGAGCCGTTCGCGGGCGCATGCAGCATCGGCAGGTGGCCGGCGCTGACGTAGCGCAGCTCGAGCGTGAACGGATCGAGGTCGAGGTACGTGAGCGTCGTGCTGAGGCCGACGCGCAGGTGGTCGACGAGCCGGTGGAGCTTCGCCACGACCTCGGCCGGCTCGAGGCCCTCGACGGCGTACGCCCGCAGCGCGGTGCGCAGCTGGCTCATCGTCGCGGCCGCATCGACACCGCGGCCCACCACGTCGCCGATGACGACGCCGATGCGCCCGTCGGGCAGGGGGATGACGTCGTACCAGTCGCCGCTGACCTCGGCGTCCGAGCTGGACGGCAGGTAGCGCACGGCGAGCTCGATGCCCTCGACCTCCGGCAGCTGCGTCGTCAGCATGCTGCGCTGCAGCGTGTGCGCGATGTGGCGCTCGCCGATGTCCTGCACCATCCCGATGAGGAACTGCGGGCGCTGCTGCGAGTCGCGGAAGATCGTGCCGCTGACCTCGACCCATACGACGTCGCCGCCGGGGGCGATGTAGCGCTTCTCGAAGCGGAAGACCGGCACCTCGCCGACGAGCAGCGAGCGCATCGCCGTCCGCGTCACCGCCACGTCGTCGGGATGCGTGATCGCGACCGGGCCGAGTCGCAGCAGCTCCTCGCGCGAGCGCCGCACGGTCCTGCAGTAGGCGTCGTTGACCTGTACGAAGTTGCCGTCGAGGTCGAGCAGCGAGACGCCGGTCGGCCCCTGCTCGAACGCGACGCGGAAGCGCTCCTCGCTGGCGCGCAGCGCCTCCTCGCGCTCGCGCTCGCGCGTCATGTCACGGGCGATCGTCGCGTAGAACTCGACCTCGCCCGCCGCGTCGGTGTGCGCGACGATGACCTGGGAGACCGGGATCTCGTGCCCGTCGCGGTGCAGCCGCGCCATGTCGCCGCGCCACACGCCCTCGCGGCGAGCGATCGGGAGCGCCTCGCGCAGGACCTGCTCGCGCGCCCAGGCGGGCGCGAACTCGCCGAGGCGCAGGCCGACGACGTCCTCGTCGGGACCGAGGCCGACCATCCGCCGTCCGGCGGCGTTGACGTACATGAGCCGCGCGTCGCCGTCGGCGATCGAGACCCAGTCCGACGTCGCCTCGATGACGGCGCCGAAGCGGCGCTCGGCCGCGAGCGCGCGCTCGCGCGCCGTCAGGTCCTCGGAGACCACCAGCAGCCGGCCGGCGACGCGCGACGCGGTGACGTCGAAGCGGCCCTCGAACGTGGCGCGGCCGGCGAACGCGTCGCGGTAGTCGAGCTGCGTGCGCAGCGGCCGGCCGTCCTCGACGGCTTCGGCCAGGCGCTCGAGGAGCTCGGCCGGGAACGCCGGCAACGTGTCGAGCACGGTGCGCCCGATCAGCTCATCGGCCGTCGCGCCGACGGCCGCCGCGGCGGCCGCGTTGGCGTAGTCGAAGACGAAGTCGCTGACCGCGCCCGCGTCGTCGCGCACCGGGGCGAGAACGACCGCCGCCTCGGGCAGCTCGTCGAGCGCGCCGAACTCGCCGCCGGCGGCAGCCGGCGCGCGGCCAGGCCCCGGCTCCCTCAGATCGGGAGGCTCCATCCCCCAGATGTTGTAGCAGCGCCCGATCGGCGGGCCGGCGGATCAGGTCCTCAGTGCCGCGCCCTGCGCGTGCGCTGACGCTCCTCCTGCTTCTCCACGACGTGGACGATGAGCTTGAGGATCTGGTCGACGCCGGTGGCCTTCGCCTTGCCGTACATGAAGGCCTCGCGCCAGTCGGCGATGTGCGCCTCCTGCGCCATGACGTTGAAGAAGGCGCGCGGCATCTCGACGCGCACGCGCGCGTCGTCCGCGATCCCCTTGGTGACCTTCGGTCCCGGCAGCTCCACGCGGTACATCTGCACGTCGCCGCGGCCGCGCAGCTCGACGGCGAAGACGAGCTTCAGCGGCGCGAGCGCGGGAACCTCCGCCAGGAAGCGGTTGACGCCCGTCTCGATGAGCGTCTTGGCGTCGTCGGTCGACATCCCCGCCGTCAGATCTTGTTGCGCTGCAGCAGCTTGCGCCCGATGACCATCCGCTGGATCTCCGACGTGCCCTCGCCGATGAGCAGGAGCGGCGCGTCGCGGTACAGGCGCTCGATCTCGTACTCCTTCGAGTAGCCGTAGCCGCCGTGGATGCGGAAGCTCTCCTCGACGCAGAAGCGGCCGGCCTCGGACGCGAAGAGCTTCGCCATCCCCGCCTCGAGCTCGGAGCTCTCGCCGGCGTCCTTCAGGCGCGCGGCCTTGCGCGTGAGCAGGCGGGCGGCCTCGATCTGCGTCGCCATGTCGGCGAGCTTGAACTGGATCGCCTGGTGCTGGGCGATCGGCTTGCCGAACGCCTTGCGCTCCTGCGAGTAGCGCAACGCGAGCTCGAGCGCGCGCTGCGCGATCCCGACGCCGCGCGCCGCGACGTTCGCGCGGCCGACCTCGAGCGCGTCCATCATCTGCTGGAAGCCGCGGTTGAGGCCCGCCTCCTCGCCGCCGAGGATGTTCTCTGCGGGGCACTTGTAGCCGTCGAAGACCAGCTCGGTCGACTCGACGCCCTTGTAGCCCATCTTCTTCAGCGGCGGCGGGACGATGAAGCCCGCGTACTCGCCGGTGTTCTCCGAGACGCCCGGCTCCTTCTCGGCGATGAAGCACGTCATGCCCCTGTACGGCGGGTCGGCCTTGGGGTCGGTGCGGACGAGCACGAAGACGATCTTCGAGCGCAGGCCGTTCGTGACCCACATCTTCTGGCCGTTGAGCTCGTAGGTGCCGTCGTCGAGCTTCTTCGCCGTCGCCTTGAGGGCCTGGACGTCGGAGCCCATCTCCGGCTCCGAGAGGCTGAAGGCGGCGCGCCACTCGCCCGTCGCCATCTCCGGGAGGTACTTCTTCTTCTGCTCCTCGGTGCCGAACTTCATGAGCAGGTAGGAGCCGATGAAGTGCGTGTTGACGATCCCGCTGATCGAGATCCAGCCGCGCGAGAGCTCCTCGACGATCATGACGTAGGTCGTGAGGTCCAGGCCCATCCCGCCGTACTCCTCGGGGATCGTGACGCCGAACAGCCCGAGCTCCTTCATCTGGTCGACGATCTCCTGCGGGAACTCGTCCTCGTGGTCGAAGTGCTCAGCGTTGGGCAGGATCTGCTCGTCGGCGAACTGCCGGACCATCGCGATGATGTCCTTCTGCTCGTCGGTGTACTCGCTGTAGGGCGCGGCTACGGCCATGGTCGTGACGTTCTCCCGGGTCAGGCTCTGCGGCGGGTTTGACTCGCGAGTCAGCTTACCTTTGCCAGACTCCCCGCGCCCATGGGCAACTTCGCCGTCGACGTCGTCGAATCAGCCCCGCCCGATCGCCTCGCGCTCGTCGAGCTCGCACGCAACGGCGTGCGCCGCACGTGGCCCTTCGGGGCCGTCGCCCGCGCCGCCCGCACGCTCGCCGCGCACATGCACGAGCTCGGCGTCCGGCGCGGCGACACGGTGCTGACGCTGCTCGGCAACGAGCCCGAGTGGGTGGCAGCGATGGTCGCGTGCTTTCGCCAGGGCTACGTCGTGCTGCCGTGCAACGAGCAGCTGCGCCCGAAGGACCTGCGCCTGCGCCTGGACGCCTGCCCACCGGCGCTCGTCGTCTGCGGGGACCGCAACGTCGCGGTGCTCGAGGCGGCCGGCTGGCAGGGGCCGGCGATCTACATGCCGGGCCTGCGAACCTGGCCCGCGCGCGAGCCCCCGCCGGCGGCGCGGCTCTCGCCGGCCGACCCCTGCCTCATCACCTTCACGAGCGGGACGGCGGGCGAGCCCAAGGCGGTCGTCCACGGCCAGCGCTACCTCGCCGGGCAGCGCGTCCAGGCCGAGCACTGGCTCGCGCCGCGACCGGGCGACCTCGTCTGGTGCACGGCCGCCAGCGGCTGGAGCAAATCGGCGCGCAACGCGTTCATCGCGCCGTGGATCCGCGGGGCGGCGGCGCTCCTGCACGACGCCCGCTTCGATCCCGGCGAGCGCCTGGACCTGCTGGAGCGCGAGGGCGTCAACGTGCTGTGCATGGCGCCGACCGAGTACCGCGTCATCGCCAAGCGCGCGGCGCTGCGCCCGATCCCCTCCCTGCGCGGCCTCGTCGCCGCCGGCGAGGCGCTGAACCCCGAGGTGCTGCGCGCCTGGGAGGAGGCGACCGGCCTGCAGATCCGCGACGGCTACGGCCAGACGGAGACGGGGCAGCTCACCGGGACGGCGCCCGGCGAGGAGGTCCGCCCGGGGTCGATGGGCCGCCCGCTGCCGGGCTTCGCGCTGTCGGTCGACGACGGCGAGCTCGTCGTCGACCCGGCGACGGTGCCCACGTTCTTCCTGGGCTATCGCGGCGAGGAGGCGCCCGGCGGCATGTGGCGCACCGGCGACCGGGTCGCCGTCGACGACGACGGCTTTCTCTTCTTCGAGGGCCGCACCGACGACGTCATCATCTCCTCGGGCTACCGGATCGGGCCGTTCGAGGTCGAGTCGGCGCTCGTCGCCCACGACGCGGTCGCGGAGGCCGCGGTGGTGGCGGCGCCCGACGAGGAGCGCGGCTCGGTCGTGCGTGCCGTCGTCGTCCTGCGCGCCGGCTTCACGCCCTCCGACGGCCTGGCGCGGGCGCTGCAGGAGCACGTCAAGGAGCAGACGGCGCCGTACAAGTACCCGCGCATCGTCGACTTCGCGGGCGAGCTGCCGAAGACCGCGAGCGGCAAGGTCCGGCGGGCCCTGCTGCGGGGGCAGTGACGACGGCGGCCCTGCGGGGCCGCCGTCGCATGCTTGAGTCAGCGACGCGAGACGTGCTCGCAGTTGGAGGCGACCGAGTCGCTGCGGTCCGCGGTCACGGTGTCGTTGCCGGCGCCGCAGGTGATGCGGTCGCGACGGCCGTCGCGGGCCTTGATGCGATCGTTGCCGGCGCCGCCGGACAGGGCGTCGCGGCCGCTGCCGCCGGTGATCGTGTCGTCGCCGGCGTCGCCGTGCTCGACGTCGTTGCCGGCCTGGCCCTGCAGCACGTCGTTGCCGGGGCCGCCGCGCAGGTCGTCGTCGCCCGCGCCGCCCTTGAGGTTGTCGTCGCCGGCGTCGCCGCAGATGTCGTCGTCGCCGGAGTCGCCGTTGAGGTCGTCGTCGCCACCCTTGCCGTCCATATGGTCGTCGCCGTTGGTCCCGGAGCGGTGGTCGTCGTTGTCGTCGCCGACGTCGTCGCTGGACGACCCGGAGGTCGTCGGGCACGTGACCGGCGTGCTGGGCGCCGTCGTCGTGGTCGTGGTCGTGGTCGTGGTCTGGCCGGGATCATCGCGACCGTGGTCGGCCCAGACCGCCGTGGCACCGACCGACGCGGCGCCGACCAGGGCGAGGCACAGGATCATCGAAAAGATGCGCTTCATGGAGCTCCTCCTGCCTCCGTGCGGAGGCGTGACACAGTTGATGCAGCCATCTAAGAGTCCTTACGGCAAGGGGCTGGCAAAGCTGGAGCAAAACCTCGGTGCGACGGCGCGCGAGCGGTGCGAGGCGAGGTCGGCCGGTCCGGGGCGCGGGTGGCGTGCGGGCGCTTGGAACGGCGGGCTTCGAGGGAGGCTCGAGCGGCGCGGTCGGTCAGGTCGACGGGAGGGAAGCGTCGCTCGGCCGCGCTGACCCGCGAGCTTCTTGAGCTCTGCCACGAGGAACTCGCCATCTCCTCGCGGCCCGTTTGACGGGTGGCGACTTCCTGCTGACAGGCGCGACCGCCACGCCATCGAGGTCGACGACGAGGCGGTCGAGCGCCAGCCCATGAGGCCCTCCTCTGTGGTGTGGCACGCAGTCTCGGAGGGC
>DASWQM010000066.1:0-3432 GCA_036403675.1 Solirubrobacteraceae bacterium
CACGATCGCCAGCGCGCCGAGCAGCGCCGGCAGGCCGAGCTGGAACGCGCGGTAGGCGAGCACCGCCGCCGCGGCCGTGCTCAGCGGCGTGCCGAAGAGGACGAGCGCCGCGATCAGCCCGCCGTCGGTGCCGCCGACGCCGCCGGGCAGCGGGATGAGGCTGCCGAGCTGGCCCAGGACATAGGCGAGCAGCAGGACGCCGACGGGCGGCAGCTCGCCCAGGGCGCAGAAGGCCGCGCCGAGCGCGGCTACGTCGAGCATCATGAAGCCGATCGCGCCCCCGAGGATCTGCGGGTTGCCCGTGCGCACGAGCAGCCGGGCATCGGCGATCCCGTCGCCGAGCGCGGACTCGACGGCGACCAGCGCCCCTCCGGCGCGGCCCGCCCGCCGGCGGCGGCTCGTCCGCGCGAGCAGTCGCGGGAGCGCCAGCACGGCGGCGATGACGAGCGCGGCGCCGGCCGCCGGGCCGGCGGTCAGCAGGAGCGAGTCACCGCCCGACAGGACGCCGAGCGCGAGCAGGGAGCCGGCGAGCGCGGCGGTCGCGAAGTTCACGGAGCTCGTGAGGACGTAGAAGGCGACGGTCCGCCGCGCGAGGCGCTCGGCGGGCATGCCGGTGCGCCGCAGCGCCCAGGCGGCGAGCGCGAGGCCACCGGTCCCGCCCGAGGGCAGCAGGACGTTCGTGCCCTGTGCCGCCATCGCGACCTCGTAGCTCAGGCGCCACGGCAGGCGCCGGCAGAAGACGCCGCGGAAGGCGACGACGAACGCCAGGCAGGACGCCGCCTGCAGCGCGAGCGTGGCGGCCAGCCACAGCGGCGGCGCGCCCGCGAGCCGGTGGCGGACCTCGTTGAGGCCGGGCAGCGAGGCGACGGCCACGCCGAGCGCGGCGAGGACGCCCGCGACGAGCGCGAGCCGGAGCGCGAGCCGGCGGCGGTCGGGGAGGAGGTCGACCGCCGCCGGCGCTGGGGTGGTGGGGGAGACGGCGAGGGACATGGCTGTCCCTGTAGACCCGCCGCGACGGCAGAACTGATCGGCGTCGCAGACCGAGTGCATGACCGCAGCCTCCCAACCCCCGGCGGCCGGGACGATGGGGTCTGCCGGTGTCCCGGGGTACGGATAGCCGCACCCCAGCGGCGGGGTCAGCTGTCGAGGTAGGCGAGCACCGCGAGCACGCGCCGGTGGCCGTCCTCGGCGGCGGAGAGCCCGAGCTTGCTGAAGATGCTCGTCACGTGCTTCTCGATCGCGCGCTCGGTCACGACGAGCTGGCGCGCGATCGCGGCGTTGGAGCGGCCCTCGGCCATGTGGCCGAGCACCTCGCGCTCGCGCGGGGTGAGCCGAGCGAGCGGGTCGTCCGCACCGCGCCGGCCGAGGAGCTGCGCGACGACCTCGGGATCGAGCGCGGAGCCGCCCTCGCCGACGCGGCGCAGCGCGTCGGTGAACGCCGAGACGTCCGAGACGCGGTCCTTGAGGAGATACCCGATGCCCTCGGCGCTGCCCTGCAGCAGCTCGGCGGCGTAGCCCTCGTCGATGTACTGCGAGAGGACGAGCACGCCGACCTCGGGCATCTCCCTGCGGATCTGCTGCGCCGCGCGCAGCCCCTCGTCGGTCTGCGTCGGGGGCATCCGGATGTCGGTCAGCGCGACAGCCGGACGGTGAGCACGCACCTTGCGCAGGAGATCCTCGGCGTCGGATGCCTCGGCGACGACCTCGAAGCCGGCCTCCTCGAGCAGCCGGACGAGGCCAGCCCGCAGCAGGACCGAGTCGTCGGCGATGACCACGCGCATGCCCGAAGCCTCGCAGGCCCGACGGCGCGAGGCGGCGCTGGCGGGCCGTCAGCTCAGCAGGCGGTCGAGCGCGGCGCCGCAGACATCGTGCTTGGCGACGAAGCCGCGCGCGCCGCTGTTGTGCGCGCGCTCGCGATAGAGCGGATCGTCGGAGCTCGACGTCACGATGACCGCCGATCCGCAGCCGCAGGCCGCGAGCCGTCCGGCCACGGTGAAGCCGTCCATGTCGGGCAGGCGCACGTCGAGCAGGACGACGTCGGGGTTCAGCGTCTGGACGGCGTCGAGCCCGCGCCGGCCGTCGGGCGCCTCGCCGACGACGTGGTAGCCGTCGGCCTCGAGCACAGCGCGGACGCCCGCGCGGAAGGCGGCGTGGTCGTCGACGATGAGGACAGTCGGAGACACCTCCAGATTGTCCGGTGCTGTCGGGACCGGCTCAATACGGCAGCCCGTACCCAAGCGGCGGAGAACCGAACCGCGCGACGCCAGGCAGCCCCATCGTCTCCGCGCCAGGCGCTTGGAAGTCTGCCGCTGCCCGTATCACCGCCCCCGCGCCGACCCTCTGGAGTTCACCATGGCATCTCAGAACCTTGCAGCCCGCGCCGGGCGCTGGAGCGCCCGCCACCGCAAGATCGCGATCTTCGGCTGGCTCGCCTTCGTCATGATCGCGCTCGTCGGCGGTGGCGCCGCCGGCCTGAACACCTTCGCCTGGCAGGAGAACGGGCCCGGCGAGGCGGGCCGCGCCGACAAGGCGATCTTCGACCACTTCCCGCGTCATGCGGAGGAGACCGTGCTCGTCCAGACGGCAAGCGGCACGACGCGCGACCCGGCGTTCCGCGACGCCGTGACCGACGTGCAGCGCCGGCTGGAGCGCACCGCGTATGTCCAGCACGTCAAGAGCCCGTTCGCGGCCGGGAATGAGGGCCAGATCTCGCGTGACAACCGCTCGGCGCTCGTGAGCTTCCAGCTCGCCGGCGACTTCGACGTCGTCAAGAACCGCGTCGACGCGTCCCTGACGAGCGTGGCGGCGGCCGCCGCCGCCCATCCTGGCCTGCGCATCGAGCAGTTCGGCGACGCGAGCGCCGGCAAGGCGCTGAGCAAGGTCTTCGAGGAGGACTTCAAGAAGGCCGAGACGCTGTCGCTGCCGATCACGCTGCTCATCCTCGTCATCGCGTTCGGCTCGCTCATCGCGGCCGGGCTGCCGCTGCTGCTCGCGCTGTCGGCCGTCGGCGCCGCGATCGGGATCGTCTCGCTGGTCAGCCAGGCACTGCCGGTCGACCAGGCGATCACGTCGGTCATCCTGCTCATCGGCCTGGCCGTCGGCGTCGACTACTGCCTCTTCTACCTGCGCCGCGAGCGCGAGGAGCGGGCTGCCGGGCGCGACGCCGACGCGGCGCTCGAGGCCGCCGCGGCGACCTCCGGTCGCGCGGTCCTCATCTCCGGCTTCACGGTCATGGTCGCGATGGCCGGCATGTACTTCACCGGCAGCTCGACGTTCTCGTCCTTCGCCACCGGCACGATCATCGTCGTCGCCGTCGCGATCGTCGGATCGGTCACGGTCCTGCCGGCGCTGCTCTCCAAGCTCGGCGACCGCGTCGACACGGCGCGGGTCCCGTTCCTGCACCGGCTGCGCTCGAAGAACGGCGAGTCGCGC
>DASWQM010000067.1:0-4938 GCA_036403675.1 Solirubrobacteraceae bacterium
GTGCACCCGCGGCTGGCCGCGATCCGCCGCGTGCTCGAGGAGTTCGACGGCGACCGGATCGCCGTCGGCGAGGTCTACCTGCTCGACCAGCGCGCGCTCGCGCCGTACATCACCTCCGGTGACGAGCTGCACCTCGCGCACAACTTCTTCTTCCTTCGCCTGCCCTGGTCGGCCGAGCGCTTCCGCACGGCGGTCGACGAGTTCGAGCTGCTCACGCGCGAGGGCGGCTGGCCGGCGTGGTGCCTGAACAACCACGACCACTCGCGGACCGCGACGCGCTACGGACGCGCCCGCGCGCGCGTCGCCGCCGTCATGGTGCTGACGCTGCGCGGCACGCCGTTCCTCTTCCAAGGCGAGGAGCTCGGGCTCACCGACGGCGCGGTGCCGCGCGAGGCGATCGTCGACGTCGGCGGGCGCGACCCCGAGCGCGTGCCGATCCCGTGGGAGCCGGGACCGGGCGCCGGCTTCACCACCGGCCGCCCGTGGCTGCCGACCCATCCGGACGCGGACCGGCTCGCCGTTGCCGTCCAAGAGGGCGACCCCGCGTCGGCACTCGAGCTCTACCGCGCGCTGATCGCGCTGCGCCGCGCCACGCCGGCGCTGCAGCACGGGTCCTATCGCTCCGTCCACGCGGCGCCCGACGTCGTCGCCTACGTCCGCGAGCATGACGGCGAGCGGCTGCTCGTCGCGCTGAACTTCGCGCCGTTCCCGCGCCCGCTGCCGGCCGAGGCCGAGGGCGCGCGCGTCCTGCTCTCGACACACGCACAGCCGCCCGCCGGCGAGCTGGCGGCCGACGAGGCGCGCGTGCTCGAGATCACACCTGCGTCGTGACCGGACGCTCCAGCGCGATGACAGTGGCATGCGCGGAATCTGGCTTCGGCTGGATGGGGACCCTTGTGAACCCAAGTCGTTGCCAGAAGTCCAGTGCACCGGAGTTGGCGGAAATCACGGTGATGCGGAGCGTGTCGGCGCCTGATCGCGCAGCCCACGAGTCGATCGCGCCCATGACATACGTCCCTGCTCGGTGCCGGCGGGTGGCGGGGTCGAGGAGCAGAAGCCCGATGTTCCAGGTCCCCGCGCGCGGCCAGTCGCGCACGACCTCCGCCACGCCCACCAGATCAGGCCCGAACAGTCCGATGACGTGCTTGTGGCTGCGTGGCGTGCCGCTCGGAAGCGCCTCCCACTCGTCGCGGGCCTCCGTCGCGGCCGGGTTGCGATCTTCGTGGAGCACGAAGTAGTCGCTCGCGCGCTCGTACAAGGATTGGACCGCATCCAGGTCTGACTCCGTCAGTTCACGCAGCAGCCCGATCTCGAGTGTGATCTCGGCAAACTGGCACTCCGCATCGGATCGACGGCGGCTCATGGTCTGCGACGGTGTCGCGCCGAGCCTACTCCCGTCGCAGCGTCCGGAACGTGACCGAGTAGCGCAGGTCCTTCGTCGCGGGGATCGAGTGCTGCCACGACCACCGCGCCGGACCCGACAGCACGTACGCCGAGCGGCGCGCGAGCTCGATCGCCGCGACGCTGCGCTCGCCGCGCAGCGTTCGCCGAAAGCGCATCCGGCACGGCGCGCGCAGCGACACGCCCGCGATCCGCGACCCGAACATCGGCGCGTCGCGGTGCCAGCCGATCCCGGCGCCCTCGGGATAGCGCGAGATCAGCACCTGGACGAGGTCCTCGGGATCGCGCTCGATGAGCGCCGCGCAGCGGTCGCGCAACCACGTCATCTCGTCCGGCAGCGGATCGGTTGGCGTGACCGCGCCGCTCTCATAGGCGTAGTCGAGCCCGAAGTGGCGCGCCGTGCGTCGCGCCGTCTGGCCACGCATGACGATCGCGTGGAACTCCATCTCCTCCAGGAGCTCGAGCAGCGACCGCTCCTCGTCCTCGGAGACGAGCTCCTCGACGTAGACCAGCCCATCCGGCAGCTCGGCGTCGGGTGCCATCGACGGGCGATACCCAGATGGGGGACGGCCGCTACAGCGTCTTGAGGTACGCCACGATCGCGGCCTTCTCGGCGGCGGTGAGGCGCAGCGGCCCGCCCGTGAGCGCGTTGGAGTTGTAGAAGTCCACGACCTCCTCGAGGGCCTTGAAGACGCCGTTGTGCATGTAGGGCGCGGTGTTGCGCACGTCGCGCAGCTGCGGCGTGTTGAAGCCGCCCGGGACCGAGGACGAGCCCGGGTCGTTGCCCGGCCCGAGCTGCGGCACGTCGACCTGCGGCACGTCGGTCCTGTGGATCTGGTCGTCGGTGAACTGCGGCCCCCCGTGGCAGGCGATGCAGCCGCCTTTGCCGGCGAAGAGCTCCTCGCCGTGGCGCTCCTCAGCGGTCAGCCGGCCCTGGTCGTGGCGCGTGGTCGGCGCGCGGAGGGTTCGCAGGTAGGCGGCGATCGCGGCCACACGGTCCGCCGTCACGCCGGACGCCTCGTCCCTGAAGTGCGTGGTGATCGCCGTCGTGACCTGGTCTTCGAGCGTCTTGTTCGCGCCGACCCAGTTGTAGGGAGCCGTCTGAGCGACGTCCCAGAGCGCCGGCGCGTCGCGCACGCCGGTGAAGTTGTCGGGCGTCGGCGGGCGGGATCCCTCCAGCTTGTGGGTTATGACCCCGAGCGCCGCGTTGACGCCACCGCCGACGATGTGACACGAGACGCAGCTCTCGCCCGCCTTCGCGACCGCCGATGAGTCGAACAGCGCCTCGCCCCGGGCCTCCAGCTCGGCGCGGGTGGCGGCGGCGCCGGCCGCGGGGACCGCGTTCAGCACGCGCTGCAGCTCGGCGCGGGAGGCCGTCCCGCCGTGGTCGAGGCGCACCTGCTCGGCGCTGCTGCGCCCGCCGCCCGCGACGAGCGTCACCGCGACCGCGCCGGCGACGACGGCGGCGGCCACGCCGATCCTCGCGCCCGGCTGCTTCGTCATCGCGGGCTCGCTCTCGTCGTGCGCAGCTGCGACCGCGCGAAGGTGTCCGGCGCCGAGCGTGTCCGCAAGGTCACGGCAATCTGGCGGATCAGCCTCGCGTTGTCCAGACCCACCCGGATGTCGGCGTAGCGACCGCCGGGAAGCCGCACGACCGCCCGCTGCAGGCCGCTGCGCGAGTCGCGCCGCAGCCCGGGAAGCTCGCGCCGCAGGGCGCTCAGCGGCGAGCCGACGCCGGCCTTCCCGCGGCTCGTACGGAGGCTGCCGTCGCGCAGGTCGAAGCCGTCGACGCGGCCGGCGCGGAAGCGCAGGGTGAGCCCGCGGCCGTAGGCCCAGCGCTCGAGGCGGGGGCCGCGGGCGGCGGTCTTCGCGCGCGGCCGGCCGAGGCACGCCACGACCTGCGCGCGCGTCATGCCGAGCAGCAGCACGCTCGGCCGGCCGGCGTCGCCGTAGAGCCAGCTGCGGCTCGTGCACGCGCGGGCGCCCGTCGCTGCCGGTGCCGCAGGGGTCGTCGCGGGCGGCCGCGTTCCCGCCGCCGCGGTGGGCTGCCCGGCGGGCGCACCCGATCCGGCTGGAGCGACCTGGCCGCCGGTGCCCGCAGGCGCCGGCGCCGGCGCCGAGGCGCCGCCGAGGCTCGTGACGGTGCCGAACGTGCCGGCCACCGTCGCGCCGGACCAGGCGAGCGTCAGCGCCGAATCATGCGGCAGTGGCGACTTCGGCGCGATGCTCCACGCGCCGTTGCCGCCGTTGATCGCGGCGCTGCTCGACACGCCGCCGGCCGTCACCACGACGCGGTCCGACAGCGCCTGCGCTCCCGCTCGCGCCGTCCCGGCCAGCGAGCCGTCCGCGCGCACGTCCGCGGTGAGCTTCGCCACGCCGAATGACACCTGGGCGCGCTCGTACGGGCCCTGCGGCAGGATCCGGACGACGTCGTCGGGGCGGACCCGGTCGTCGCCGCCGCCGCTCCAGTCCGCGCCCCCGGCCTCGAACGCCCCGTCGCGCACCGGCACGGTCGCGCTCGCCACGACGGCGTCGTCGCGGACGACGCGCACCTGCACGGACGTTGCGTCGCGCAGCCGCACGCCGCTGACGCGGTCGCGCGTGGTGTCGGCCTCGTAGGCGGCGGGCAGCCCGTACGGGCGCAGCGGCCCCTCGGTGACACCGCTGATCCGGGTGACGAGGTTGCCACCGGACTCGACGACCCAGAGGTTGCCCTGCGCGTCGGCGACCGGGCCGTCGGTGAGGCCGCGACGGACCGACCCGCGGAAGCGCAGGCCCTGCCGGCCGTCGGCCTTGCGCTGCTCGATCTGGTCGCCGTACTCGCCGGTCCACCAGAAGTTGTTCGCGCGATCGACCATGACGTCGGCCGGCGCGGCAGGGCTGCCGAAGTCGCTGTCGGGCAGGCGCGGGAGCTCCGTGAAGCCGTTCGAGGTGCCGGGCGTCGCCGCGGCGGGGTCGAGGTAGGAGGCGGTGCTGAGCGCCGACTCGCTGAACCAGACGCGGTCGCGGCCGTCGACCGCGACGCTCAGCGGCAGCGACGTGTGCACCGGGGCCGTGAGCGGCGGCTGGTCGACCACGGTGGAGCGCGGGATGTTGAAGTGCTGGACGGTGGCGGCCGAGGCGGCGTACGGCGTCGTGGCGTCGGGGATCACCCGTCCGATCCGGTTCTCGAAGAGCTCGGTGAACCACACCGACCCGTCGCCACCGAGGTCGATCGACTCGGGGAACCTGCACCCGCATTCGAAGTGCGCCTGCGCGAGCTGCGTGCCGTCCTCGCTGACGCGCATGACGCCGATACGCGAGGCGCCGGCCTCGGTGAACCACAGCACGGTGTGGCCCTGCCCGTCGATGTAGCTCTTCAGCCGCGTCGGGCGGCGGGTCGCCCGCTGCTCGTTGGGCACGGGGGGGACCTCCGGCCGGCAGTCGTCCGCGGTGCAGGGGTCGAGCGGCAGGATCTTCATGCCGTCGCTCGTGCCGGCCCGGGCCTGCCCGGGGTCGATGCGGGCGATCGCGTTGCCGCTGGAGAGCGTCGCCCAG
>DASWQM010000068.1:0-1722 GCA_036403675.1 Solirubrobacteraceae bacterium
CGCCACGGACGCTGGCGCCTGGCGCCGGCCGGCGAGGTTCGCGCGACATCGCGCAGGTACCGTCCCGGCACGCTCGTGCTCGAGACCGACTTCGAGACGCCGGAGGGCGCGGTGCGCGTGATCGACTTCATGCCGCGCCGCGGCGGCGGCGCGCCGCAGCTCGTGCGGATCGTCGAGGGCCTGCGGGGGCGCGTGCCGATGCGTATGGACCTCGACCTGCGCCCCGACTATGCGTCGATCGTGCCCTGGATCGAGCATGCGCCCGACGGGGTCACCGCCGCGGCGGGGCCGGACGCGTTCCGGCTCAGCACGCCGCTCACGCTGGATATCGACGACGGGACCGTGCTCGCCGACTTCGACGCCATCGAGGGCGCACGCGAGCGGTTCGTGCTCGGCTGGCACCCGTCGCACCTGCCGGCGCCGACGGTCGAGGACGCCGACTCGGCGCTCGCGCGCACCGAGGCCTGGTGGCGCGAGTGGTCCGGGCGCTGCACGTACGACGGCGAGTACCGCGACGACGTCCTCACCTCGCTCATCGTGCTCAAGGCGATGACGAACGAGGTCACGGGCGCCGTCGTGGCAGCGCCGACCACGTCGCTGCCCGAGGACATCGGCGGCGTGCGCAACTGGGACTACCGCTACTGCTGGCTGCGCGACGCGTCGCTGACGCTCAACGCCCTGCTCGGGGGCGGCTACATCGACGAGGCGATGGCGTTCCGCGACTACGCCCTGCGGGTCGGGACCGGAGATCCGAGCAAGATCCAGATCATGTACGGCATCGGCGGCGAGCGGCGGCTGACGGAGTTCGAGCTGCCGGACCTGCCGGGCTACGAGGGCTCGCGGCCGGTCCGGATCGGCAACGCGGCCTCCGAGCAGTTCCAGCTCGACGTCTACGGCGAGGTCGCCTTCGTGGCCGCGGTGAGCGCCGAGCGGCTCGGCGCCCTCGACGCGCGGACGTGGCGTCGCTGGCGCGCCGTCGTCGACCACGTCGAGGCGATCTGGCGCGAGCCCGACGACGGCATCTGGGAGGCGCGCGGGCCGCGGCGGCACTTCGTGCACTCGAAGGTCATGGCGTGGGTCGTCTTCGACCGCTCGCTCGCGATCGCGGAGCGCTTCGGCGTCGATGCGCCGGTGGACCGCTGGCAGCAGACACGCGCGGACATCCACCGCCAGGTGTGCGACGAGGGCTACGACGCGCAACGGCGGACGTTCACGCAGTACTACGGCTCGCGGGAGCTCGACGCGAGCGGGCTCGCGGTAGCGCTCGTCGGCTTCCTGCCACCCGACGACGAGCGGGTGACGGGAACCATCGACGCGGTGCGCGACGAGCTCGGGGTCGACGGCTTCGTCTCCCGGTACTCGACCGCCGAGACCGACGACGGCCTGCCCGGCGGCGAGGGCCAGTTCCTCGCGTGCTCGTTCTGGCTCGTGGGCGCGCTGGCCATGAACGGGCGCGTCGACGAGGCGCGTGCGCTCTTCGAGCGGCTCGCCGGCCTCGCCAACGACGTCGGCCTGCTCGCCGAGGAGTACGACGTCGGCCGGCAACGGCAGGTCGGGAACTTCCCGCAGGCCTTCAGCCACCTCGCGCTCATCAACGCGGCTCGCGCCATCTCGGCGGCCGCGCAGCCCGCCGCCGCGCCGGTCGCCGGCACGATCGGCCTCGCCCGCTCGTAGCGACGTGCGCCGCGCCACCTCGCGGCAGGGACGCCGCGTGGAGGTGGT
>DASWQM010000069.1:0-13250 GCA_036403675.1 Solirubrobacteraceae bacterium
CGGCGCGCTGCCCGGCGTGCCGACGGTCGAGCCCGCGTTCGGCCTGCCCGCCGTCTGGATCGCCGACGACCAGGCCGCGGAGGCCGAGGCCCTCGGCCACACCGTCGTCGACGGCGAGTCGGTCGTCGTCACGCATCTCACGGAGACGATCCGCCAGCAGGCCGCCGAGCTGCTCACGCGCCAGGAGACGCGCCAGCTGCTCGACCGGCTCAAGGAGCACAATGCGGCGGTCGTCGAGGAGGTCGTGCCCGACCTGCTGAGCGTCGGCGAGGTCCAGCGCGTGCTGCAGGCGCTCCTGCGCGAGGGCGTTTCGATCCGCGACCTCGGCGCGATCGTCGAGGCGGTCGGCGACAAGGCCCGCGTGACCCGTGATCCCGGCCTCCTGGCCGAGTACGCGCGCCAGGCGCTCGGCCGCGCGATCACCGCGCCACACGTCGACGCGGAGTCGACGCTGCGCGCGATCGCGCTCGATCCTCAGATCGAGCAGGAAGTTGCCGAGGCGATAACCGTGACCACCGACGGGGAATATCTGGCGATGGAGCCCGCGCGTGCTCAGTCGCTCGTACATGCACTGGCCGGCCAGGTGGATGCCGCGATCGCGCGCGGCCGCCGGCCGGTCCTGTTGTGCTCGGCGCGCGTGCGCCGCCACCTGCGCCGGCTGTGCGAGCAGAGCATCCCGCAGCTCGCCGTCTGTTCGTACAACGAGATCGTGCCCGGGATCCGGGTCGAGACGATCGGAGTCGTCGAGTGACATCGCGCCAGTGCTCGACCGTCGCAGGCTTTGACCTCGAGAGGAGGTCCTCGCGATGAGTACCGACCTTGAGCCGCGGACGTACCGCGGCAGCGACCTCGAGGAGCTCTTGCCGAAGATCCGCGAGGAGCTCGGGGCAGACGCGATCGTCCTGCGCCAGCGCGACGGGCTGGGCGGCGGCATCGGCGGCTTCTTCCAGAAGCGCTGCGTCGAGGTCGTCGCGCGGCGGGCGGCCCCACGGATCAACCGCTACGACGAGGGCGGCCCGGCGGAGGTCCCCGCGCCGGCGCCCGAGCCCGCCGCGCCGGCGATCCAGGAGATCATGCGCGTGGCGTCGCCGTTCGTCGAGCAGCTGCAGGCCGCGCAGGCGCAGGTCCAGGTGCCGGTGGAGCCCACGCCGGTCCCCACCGACGACGAGCCCGCGGTCGAGCCCGCCCGGCCGGAGCCGGTCGCCTTCGAGGCGCCTGCGCCCGCTTCCGCGCCTGCGCCCGCTTCCGCTCCCGCTCCCGCGCCCGCTCCTGCTCCTGCTCCTGCTCCCGCTCCTGCTCCCGCTCCCGCGCCCGCCCCCGCGCCCGCCGCGCCTGCGACCGCGGAGGTCGCGCTCCCCGAGCCGCCCGTCACGGAGGCGGCGCCCCGCGGCGGTGCCGCCGCCACCCACGAGCGTGCGCTCGTCGCGGCCGGGATCGCGCCGGAGCTCGCCGCCGAGATCGTCGGCGGCACGATCACCCACGCGGTCCCGTTCGCGCCCAAGCGCCCGCTGAAGCACCTCGTCCGCAAGGCCCTCGCGGCGCGCATCCCGGTTCTTCCGCCACCGGCGCCCGGCGTGCGCACGATCGCCTTCGTCGGCGCCGGGGGCTCGGGCAAGACGCTCTGCGCCACCCGCGTCGCAGCCGCCTACGACGCCGCCAGCGACCTCGACGCCGACCTCGTGGAGCTCGCCGCGGGGCAGGTCTCCGAGCCGCTGAGCGGCAGCGTGGTGACCGTCGTCGACACGCCGGCCGTCTCGCCCGCGGCCGAGGCCCACACCCGCGCGCTGGCGCGGCAGCTGCGGCGGCTGGGCCGCTGCGAGGTCCACGTCGCGGTTCCCGCGACGCTCAGCGCCTCCGCCGTGCGGCGGCTGCTCGACGGGCTCGCCCCGCTGAAGCCGACGGCGATCGCGCTCACCCACCTCGATGAGGTGGACCACGCCGGTCCGGTCATCGACGAGGCGATCGCCCGCGACATCGCGCTCTCCTACTGCAGTGACGCCGACGCTCTCGTCCCCGCCGACCCCGCCGCGCTCGCGGCGCGCGTGCTCGCATGACCGCGCGCCCGCAGCACGCGCGAGTCGCCCTGCCCGGGCTCGGGTGGATCCCGGCGCTCGTCGAGATCGACGGCCCGCGCGGGAGCGCAGTGCTGCTCGCGCGGCCGATCCGCCCGCTCGAGGAGATCGTCGGCGAGGACGTGGCGATCCACCTCACGACGGCGCGCGGCGTCCAGCGCCTCGACGCGCGGATCGCGACCGTGACGGGCGGCGAGCGGATGGACCTCGAGTTCCACGGTCACTGTGAGCCCATCCAGCGGCGCACGTTCGCACGCATCGACGCGTTCCTCGACGTCGTCGCCGAGGCGCCGCCCGGCAGCGGGGCGAAGGTCGTGGCCGGGATCGTGAACATCAGCGCCGCCGGCGCAGTCGTCTCGCGCCTCGACGGCCTGTCCCCCGGAGACCCGGTCGACCTGTCGCTGAGGCTCGCGCCGAACGAGCCCCAGATCGAGATCGGCGGCCGTGTGGTGCGGGGATTCGAAGGCGTCCTGCGGGCGGTGACGTTCGAGCGCATCCACGAGGCCGACCGCGAGCGCATCGTGCGCTTCGTCATCACGCGCCAGCGCATG
The DNA here is from genome assembly GCA_036403675.1 of Solirubrobacteraceae bacterium. Taxonomy (GTDB): domain Bacteria; phylum Actinomycetota; class Thermoleophilia; order Solirubrobacterales; family Solirubrobacteraceae; genus CADCVQ01. The sequence goes on from DASWQM010000069.1 coordinate 2,624, forward strand.
GAGCTCAAGCGAGCCGGGTTCGGATGAGCAAGTCCAAGAAGAAGAAGGACGAGCAGGCGCCGGCCGGCGTCCCCGACGGGATCTGCGTCGCCGGCCACCCGCGCTCGGCCCGCGCGGTGCGCCGCGCGAAGGGCTGGGGCGGGGTCGCCGGCGTCGTGCTGTGCACGGCCCTCGCGCTCGGCGCGCACCTCCCGCTGTTCGACGCGCTGCTGCGCGGTCTGGCCGGCGGTCTCGTGACGTACCTCGTCGTGTGGGCGCTCGCGCTCGCGGTCGCGCGCCAGTTCGTCGTCGCCGAGGTCCGCGCCCGCTACGAGGACGTCATGGCGGCGCGCGAGGCCGCCCGCTCCGACGGCTCCTGATGGACCCGATTCACCCGATCCGCCCGACGGCAGAGCAGCCCGCGGCCGTCGCTGCCATCCGTCCGGTCCCGCGTGCCGACGCAAAGCGGGCGGACGAGCAGCGCCGGGAGCGCCGGCAGCGGCGCCAAGGCGCCGACCCGGCGCCGCACGATGAGCCCGGCGAGCACGTCGACGTACGCGTCTGACGCCCGACGGCTCAGGTCCCGCCTCAAGGTTCTCCGGCAGATGCCGATGACTTCGGTCGCAGGCGACATGGAGTCGCCTCGGGACCATCAACCAACGTCATCAAGGAGATGAACGCATGTCCCTTCGTATCAACAACAACGTCGAGGCCTTCAACACCCATCGTCAGCTGGTCGGTTCAGCGGCGAAGATGGCCAAGTCGATGGAGCGCCTGAGCTCCGGCTACCGCATCAACCGTGCCGCCGACGACGCGGCCGGCCTCGCGATCAGCGAGAAGATGCGCGGCCAGATCACTGGCCTCGGCCAGGCTCAGCGCAACGTGCAGGACGGCGTCTCGCTCGTGCAGACGGGAGAGGGCGCGCTCAACGAGGTCCACTCGATGCTGCAGCGTGTGCGCGAGCTGCGGACGCAGTTCGGCAACGACACGCTCAGCCCGACGGACAAGGACGCGATTGTCGCGGAGGTCGGTCAGCTCGCTACCGAGATCACGGACATCCGCAACAACACGAAGTTCAACGGGATCGCTCTGCTCCAGGGCGACGTTGACGGCCCGACAGGTACCGGCGCCGCCAGCGCGACCGGTGCGGGCAGCGCTGCCGCCATCACCCTGCAGGTTGGGGCGAACGACGGCGAGGCGATCACGATCACCACGAAGGACGTGACCGGTTCGGCGACGAGCGTCAGCAAGATCAGCAGCCTCACGGGGTCGGCCGCGGTCGCCTCCGCGTTTGCGGCTGTCTCGCTGGAGGACATCGACAAGGCGATCGGCGAGATCTCCACGACGCGTGGCGAGCTCGGCTCGGTCCAGAACCGTCTGGACCATCGCCTTGCCAACCTCGCCAGCTACCAGGAGAACCTGGTCGCTGCCGAGAGCCGGATCCGGGACGTGGACATGGCCGACGAAATGGTCCAGTTCACGAAGGCTCAGATCCTGCAGCAGGCCGGCACGAGCATGCTCGCGCAGGCCAACCAGGCGCCGCAGTCGGTCCTGTCGCTGCTCCGCTAGTACACGGTTCTACACAGAATCGCGACTCACGAACGGGCGGCCCGCAAGGGCCGCCCGTTTCGCGTTGGCGGGCGGTTCGGGCTAGGCCTTGACGATGATCGCCTGGCCGGGGTGAAACTGCATGCTCGCTACGTCGCGACGGACCTGCGCGAGCGCCACGCGCGAGACCGCACTGTGAATGCTCTCGTGTCCCGGCGTCATGTGCTCGTGCTGGACGGCATCGACGAGCCGCTTCATGTGAGCGACGGCCGTGCCGTCCTCGCCGATCGGTCGTCCGCCGTATTCGACGAAGTAGGACGTGCCGAGGTCCTCGATGATGTAGATGCCGCCGCTCACCACGTGGGGGAAGAGCACCTCGAAGGACACGATCTGCTGCTCCATCGTATGACCGCCGTCATCGAGGATGACGTCGTAGCTGCCCCCGAGCTCGTCGACGAAGGCGCGCAGAGCCCGAGCGTCCGCCTGGTCGACCATGCGAACCTTCGTCCCGGGGATCTCCTGCTCGTAGGCCAGCGTGCGCGGGTCGACGTCGATGCCGTACAACGTCGCGTTGGGCAGGTAGTCGCGCCACATGCGCAGCGAGCCGCCGTTGTAGAGGCCGATCTCCAGCAGCCGCAGCGGCGCCTCGCGGACGTGCGAGAGCAGCGAGTGGTAGACCGAGGTGAAGTCGACGCCCTTGTCGGTGTCGTGACGCGCGGCGATACGACAGAGCTCGGTGGGTGCGCGTGCAGCGATCATGCTCGGCGTCGCAGCCTATTCAAAGGACATTCAAGGATTCGCGGTTCCTTCCGAAGACATGGAAGATGACACGCGTACTCGCTCTCATGGTGGCCTACAACGAGGCCGATGTGCTCGACGCCACGCTGCGCGGCCTGGTCGAGCAGGGTTGTGACGTGTATGTGATCGACCACGGGTCGACCGATGGCACGGGTGAGATCGCGCGCTCATGGGTCGGCCGTGGCGTCGTGGGGGTGGAGCGGTTCCCCGAGGACAGCGGTTTCCCCGCGCGCAACGCCGAGACGATGGTGTGGGCGGACCTGCTGCGCCGCCGCGAGCAGCTCGTCCAGGAGATCGACGCCGACTGGTACATCCTCAGCGACGCCGATGAGTTCCGCGAGGCGCCGTGGCCGGGACTCACATTGGCCGAGGGACTCGCGCGCGCCGAGCTGCTCGGCTACAACGCCGTCAACTTCCGCGTCTTGAACTTTCGCCCCACCGGGGCCGGCTTCGAGCCGGGAGACGACCCGCGCGAGCGCCTGACGCGCTACGAGCCCGCGGACGTCTGTGACGCCGCTCAGATCAAGGCGTTCAAGCGCCCGCAGGGCGCGTTGGACATCCTGACGTACTGCGGCCATGACGTGCGCTTCGACGGGCGGCGGGTGTGCCCGATCCCCTTCATCCTCCGGCACTATCCCATCCGCAGCCCGGAGCATGGGCGACGCAAGGTCCTGACCGAGCGACTGCCCCGGTTCGCGCCGGAGGAACGGCGCGCCGGCTGGCACGTGCAGTACGACGAGCTCGTCGAGGACGGGGCCAGTTTTACCTGGGACGCCGCCGAGCTCGAGATGTGGGACCCGCACCGGGTTCGCGCGGAGGTGCTCGCGCACGCGCTCGAGGCCGTGCTGGTGTCGGCGCACGCCCGCGGCGAGGATCTGACCGACGTCGTGCTGGCATCCAACGTCTTGCAGCCGTGGGTGCAACGACGCCTCGGCATCGCCCTGGAGGACGACGATTTCCGGCGGGCGCGCGACCTCTTCGATCGGATGCTGCGCGGGGAAGACCCCGCCGCGTTCGCAGCGGCTGGCGCCGGGCTGGCGCCGATCGTCCTCGCGTTGTTCGACGCGCTCGCGGCGCAACTCGAGGTCGCCGGGCGGGTCCTGGACGTCACCTCGGCCGCGACGCTGCGTGACCGTTACGTGGCGACGCTCCCGCAGCCGCCGCGGGTCGACCACTTCCCGGGCGCCCGTTCGTTCGTGACCTATCTGCACGCGGAGGAGGCGGTGGCCGCTCCCGAGCTCGTCGCTGCGTTCGGACGTGCGTTCGGCGCCGAGTGCGACGCAACGCTCGTCATCGCCGGCGTCGGGTGGTCCGACGAACGGCTGGCCGAGGAGCTCGGCGCGGTCGTGACCGCTGTCGGCCTCGATGGGCCGAGCGCCCCAGACCTGCTCGCGGTGAGCGCCGTCCCCGGTGACCTCTCCAGCGCGGTGCACGCAGTGCTGACACTGCGTCCGCCGCTCGCGTCGCTCGCAGCGCTCCCCCACGTGGACGCGGATGGCGCAGAGGTCCTGCGCGAGCTCGCGGCACGACGCGCGGCGTAGCCGTCCGGACCTCCACGTCTCCGTCGAGACGATCTCAAGCGGCGCGTAGGTCTCGTCGGGGTCGATGAAGTACTCGTAGACGGTCTCGGGTCTGTCGCTCTTGCTCGTGCCGACGAGGCTGGCAAGCACGAACCTTCGCCGCGTGACGCCCGCTCGGGCTCGGACCGAGTCCGCAACTCCCTGACCGCGTCGCATCGGTGACCGGCCTGTGACGCACGGCAACGCGCGACTCTCCGGATCGGGGTGATCACGACCGGCGAAGGACGGCGCGGGGACGACCAACCGGGCGTCCCGAAGCGGATCGTGGAGATCGTCCGCGACTGGGCCGGGGAATGCTCAGGCAGCGCGGGACAGCGCGCGCGCCTGCGCGAAGGCCTGCGTCCACTGCGGCGCGACGGCGGCGCTCGTGCGGTGCTCGCGGACGTACTCGTGCGCCGCCGACCCCAGGCGCGCCCGCAGCGCGGCGTCGTCGATGAGCGCGAGCATCGCCGCGCGGGCGGCGGCGGGCGTCGTCGCGTGCAGCCCGGTGACGCCGTGCTCGATCGACGGGTAGACGATGGGATCGGCGATGACGGGGATCCCGAGCGCCGAGGCCTCGAGCCAGCGCAGGTCGCTCTTGCCGCGGTAGAAGGCGCTGTTCGTCGCCGGGGCGAGGGCAATGTCGAAGTTCGCCATCGCAGCGGGGTAGACCTCGATGGATTTCGTCCACCCGAGCTCGATCGCTCGTTGGGGTCCGAAGCGCTCGACGAACGGCGGGACGTAGCCCCAGTCGCCGACGGTCATGAAGCGCGTGTTCGGCCGCTCGTCCATGATGCCCGCCAGCTCGCGCAGCCACGGGATGAGGGCGGGCCGGTGCCCGGTGCCGCCGGACCAGCCGATCGTCACGGTCTCGTGCTCGCGCCGGGTCAGCGCGTAGCGGCCGAGGTCGAGGCCGTTCTCGCAGACCCAGACGTTGGCGTTGAAGGCGCGGTAGCGCGTCGCGATATAGCGCGTCGAGCAGATGATCCCGTCGCAAGCGCGCATCGACGCCTCGTGCTCGGCGAGCAGTGCGCCGTCGAAGTGCGAGGCGAAGACATGGCCCTTGGCCTTGGCGATCCCGTGCAGGTAGTCGTCGATCTCGTAGAGCACCGTCACGCCGGCGGCCTGGAGGTCGCGGATCGCCTGCACCCACGCCTTGCCGCGCATCTGCTGGAGCACGACGATGTCGTACGTCTTGAAGTCCTCGATCGAGCGCAGCGGCCGGCCGGCGTGGCCGGTGTGGAACTCCAGCGCGGACGGCTCGCCGCCGATTCCGGCCCAGTCGGCGCCGAGCGCACGCGCGGGCAGCGCGCAGCGATACCAGCACAGCGGGCTCTTCGAGAGGCCGGCGAAGAGGACGTTGGGGGCTTCGCCCGTTCGCGGCGCGGCCGCGTTCACTCGTAGCATGGCCGGAACCCCGTCATCTCGGTGATCGGATATTTGGTGTTCAGCAAGAGCAGGGACTGCTCTTCCCAGCCCTCCTGGCCCGCTGGCAGGGGCTTTCGGAAGGACCCCTCGGCGTGCGTCGCGCAGGTCGCCGGCTCGTAGACGCACTCGCGGCCGCTGGCGAAGACGCGCAGGCAGTAGTCGACGTCCTCGTAGCCCATGCGGAAGCTCTCGTCGTACACCCCGACGGCGGCGAGGCACTCATGGCGGATGAGCTGCAGCGCCGCGGTGACCGGGCAGCTGAGCGGCACGAGCGCCTCCGGCAGATCGGCGGGCCCGAACCTCAGGCGGTGCGCCCAGTCGCGGGTCAGCGTCGAGTAGTAGAAGCCGGCGTGCTGCAGCAGGCCGTTGGGGGACAGCAGGCGGGCGCCGACGACGCCCGCGAGCGCGCCCGTCGTGTCCGTGCGCGCGAGCATCGGCGCGAGCCAGCCCGGACGGTCGAACACGATGTCGGCGTTGACGAGCAGCGCGTCGCGGCCGGCGTCGCGCGCGCGGCGCAGCCCGACGTTCACGGCGCGGGCGAAGCCGCCGTTGACCGGGAGGCGGCAGAGCTCGATCTCGAGCTCCTCGGCGGCGATCTCGATGAGATCCACGAGCTGTGCGGCCGGGCTGCAGTCGTCGACGACCAGTACCTCGACCTCCGGAGCCGTCTGGCGCAGGGAGACGAGGCAGCGCAGGACGATGTCGAGGTCCTGCTCATTGCGCAGGTACATCGGCACGACCGCAAGACAGGGGAGGGAATCCGTCATGCGCGTGTGGTCGGCAGCGGCATGGCGTTCTTGAGCGGCCTCAGGCGGTGGCCGCGACGGCTCGCGACTGGGCGACCTCGCGCAGGACGTGCGCCCACTGCTGCGCCGCGACGGTCGCGGAGCGCTGCGTGCGCACATGCTCGCGAGCGGACTCGCCGACGCGCCGGCGCAGGGCCGGATCGTCGATGAGCCGCAGGAGCGTCTCGCGCAGCTCGTCGGTCGTGCGGGCATGGAACCCCGTCACGCCGTCCTCGACGTCGGCGTACGTGAACGGATCGCAGACCGCGGGGATCCCGAGCGCCGAGGCTTCGAGCCAGCGCAGGTCGCTCTTGCCGCGGTAGAGCTTGTTATGCGCCGACGGCGCGATCGAGATGTCGAAGCGCGTCATCGCGGCCGGGTACATCTCCAGCGGGGCGCCCGGCACGCTCTGGCAGCGTTCGGGCCCGAACTCCTTCTCGAGCAGCTGCGCGAACGGCACCCCGACGGTCGCGAAGCGGGCCTGCGGGCGCAGGCGCAGGACCTCGGCGACGGTCGGCAGCCAGGACCGCATCGCCTCGTCATGACCGATGCCGCCGGCCCAGCCGATCGTCACGCCTGAACGCCGCGGCGGCTCGAGGTCGTACCGTGCGAGATCGAGACCGTTCGTGCACACCCAGATGTTCTGGTTGAGGCTCGCGTACTGGCGGGCGAGGTACGGCGTGGAGCAGATCACCCCGTCCGCGAGGCGCATGTTCACGTCGGCCGACCGCAGCAGCTCCTTCGTGAAATACCCCTGCAGCTCGTGGCTGTCCATCTTGCGCACGGCGTGGACGTAGTCGTCGATCTCGAACAGCACCGTCGTGCCGGCGTCCTGCAGGTCGCGGATGACCTGCCGCCAGCCGGGAGCGAAGGGCTGCTGGAGGATGACGACCTCGTAGCTCGCGAGGTCCGCCATGCCCACCGGGCGCTTCGTGAGGCCGGTGCTCACCGCTGCGTGCGGCGGGTCGCCCGCAGCGCTGATCCAGTCCAGGTCAAGCGCCATCGCGGGCAGCGTGCAGCGATACCAGCAGATGCCGCTGCCGGCCTTGCCGACGAAGATCGTGTTGGGGAGCGTCGGCGAGGTCACAGGACGGCCGGGATCCACGAAGACAGGTCGGCGTTGCGGTGCTTGGCCGAGAAGTGGCGCTCCGACCGCGTGACGGCCGCTTCCGGGAGCGAGCGCTCCGTGCCGGGCCGGCGCAGGCGCACGGCCTCGGCCGCGGGCTCGAGGATGCATTCCAGGCCCGCGTCGAAGGTCCGCAGGCAGTAGTCGGTCGTCTCCTGGCCGGCGCTGCAGGCGTCGTCGTAGCGGCCGACGATCTGCAGCGTCTGCAGGCGGACGAGCACGACGCCGGCGCCGACCGGGCAGCGCGCGGGGGTCGATGCGGCGGGCAGGCCGGCGGGAGCCGACCGGTAGCGCGGGCGCAGCTTGCGCTCGAAGAGGGAGAAGTAGATGCCGGCCTGGTCGACGATCTCGCCGTCGTAGACCGTGCGCGCGCCGACGACGGCGGCCGGCCGGCCCTGCGTATCGGTGCGGGCGAGCATGCGCTCGAGCCAGCCCGTCGTGCGGAACTCGACGTCGGGGTCGATGACGACGGCGGCGCAGCCGAGCTCGAGCGCCACGCCCATACCGCTCGCGACGGCGGCGCCGATGCTCGGCTCCGCGTGCTCGCACGGGGCGTAGACGAGGTCGAGCTCGGCTGCCGCGGCGGCGACGGCGGGCGCGAGCGCGCTGTCGGACCATCCGGTCTCGGCGACGAGCAGCGCGAGGGTCGGTGCGGTGGAGCGGGTCGATGCGAGGCAGCGCGCGAGGCGATCGAGCTCCTCCTGGGAGCGCACGGAGGCCGGCACGATGCCGATGACGGCTTCGGAGGTCACGAGCGGGTAGTCGTCCGCGACCCCCCGAGCCTTGAACCTCGGCGCTCGGCCCGTACCCAGTCGACCGGCTGCGCGAGTCTCGCGCGGCCGGTCGCGCGTGTCACCCGCCGCGTCGGATGCCCACGCCCGTGAGTCGCTCGACCAGGAAGTCGCGTGGGAACTCGGAGTCGAAGAGGAGCAGGTCGTCAGCGGGAACCTTGCGCTCGCCGTGGGCCTGCGACCGGATCGGGTAGCGCTTTTGCAGGAATTTGTACGGGAACACGCGGCGGCCTGCGAAGACCGCCTCATGGCCGCCGGAGGATGCGAGGTCGACGACGGGATTGGCACCCGCGTCCCAGGCCTGCACGAAGTGGCCGGGGCGGCGGTCGAACTCGAAGTGGCGCAGTACGGCCTCCATGTCGTCACCGGGCTGGAAAGCATCGTCGATCGAGACGAACACGAGGCTCGTGTGGTCGACGGCGTTGTAGCCGAGTAGCTGGACGTGGTGCAGCGCGTCGCGCAATGACACGCCCGGCCACGGCGGTCGGCGCACCTCGTCGACGTCCTGGTGGATGACCCAGCCCTCCCCGATCTCGCGAGCGATGCGCTCCGCGTTGCGCAACAGGAGCTCCCGGTCGTAGGTCTCCGACGGTCCGTCAGGGGGGAGGCGCTCGATCGTCAGCGCGGGGCCGAGATCCAGCGCCTCGGCACGCTCCACGGTGTCGTCGGTGGACCAGTTGTCCACGAGCCTGACGTGCACGCCCTGCTCGACGAGCGTGCGCACCGAGTGCTCGACGACGTCGCCGTGGTTGCAGGCCGACAGGACCGCGGTGACGCGGAAGTCCTCGGGCGCCGGCTCGATCGGTCCGGCGCGGGCGCGATCGACGATCGTCAGCGACGTCTGCTTCTCGCGCTCGCGGTCGTTGTTGATCGTGAAGCCGGCGAACGCGGGCTCCAGGCCACCGGATCTCAGGAGCTCGTGGAGCTCGTCGAGTGCCCATTCGCGGACGTGCGCGCGGTTGGCGGGCGGGCCCCGGTCGGCGGCCCCCCGCACACGTACACGGTCGGGCGTCGAGAGGAGGATCGCCGCGGCCGCACCGGCGAGACCGGACAGCGCTGCGAGCAGGCCCGCGGGGTCGATGAGGTGCTCGATCACGTCAGCGCAGATCACGACCGAGCGCTCGACGACTGCCGCCGGGATGTCGGGGAGCGGCTCGGTCTCGGCGTCCCAGTGCAGCCACGTGTGCTGCGGGTGCTCCCGACGGCAGCGCTCGAGGTTGGAGCCGTAGTCGATCCCGATGAGCTTGAACTCGGGCGCGAGGGCCAGCAGCTTGTCGCCGGAGCCGGACCCGACGTCGATGACGTGCGTGCAGTCGAGCGCGCGGCCGAGATAGGCGGCGGACGCGTACACGTCCGGCTGGTGGACGACGTCGAGCTCCGGGCGCGTGAAGTCGTCGAAGTACTCCGGCGGGATCCGGCTTCTGTAGCCCGCGGGCAGGACCAGGCCCGCGGGCAGCCGGCCGCGCAGCGCAGAAGTCTCGATCGTCGCGCGCGCCAGGCGCTGGAGCGCCGCGCCGTCGGCGACCCCGTGGCGGGGCAGCGTCGCCAGCGGCCCGTCGAACTCGCGCTCACCGAGCGTGGCGTGGAGACGTGGAACCAGCGCGTCGCGCGCGGCCGGGTCCGGGAGCGGGAGGACGAGGAGGTCTGGCAGCTCGCTCTCGTACAGCCCGACCGCCGCGGCCGCGCGGAGAATCCGCTCCGGGACTCCGTCGACCACATCGCAGAGGAGGACGAGCGTCGCGTCGGCGTCAGGCCCGAAGCGCTCGGAGAAGGCCGCCAGCAGAGCGGGTCGCTCGATGATCTCGTCCGCTTCGGCGGCGACCGCGAACGAACGGGCGTCGATCTCGATGGGCGTGTCCAGCATCACGCGAACGTTAATCACCCCATTTTCGGGGGCTTCGCGATCGAGTCTCAGGCGCGCTCAGGCGGCGCGCGACAGCAGGCGCACGTCGGGAGGAATCCTGGGCCCGGGGCGCCTACCGCCGCCCTCGCGTCGCGTCCAGCCGCCGCCGGTCGCGCTTCGTGGGACGCATTCCGAGGTCGGCGCCCGGCGGGGGTGACGTCAGGCGGCGCTGCTCGGCCAGCAGCTCCCGGGCGGCGCGGCTCTCCGGCGTCTCCTCGTAGAGCAGCACGGCCTCCTTCGCGGGTCCGCGGCGCTCCGCCACGCCGCGCACGACGACGGTCCGGCGGACCTGCCCGATCGTCACCTCGAGCTCGTCGCCCGGCCCGACCTCCCTGCTCGGCTTCACGCGCTGCCCGTTGACCTGCACCCGCCCGCCCTTGACGGCCTCGGCCGCGAGCGACCTCGTCTTCAGCAGGCGCGCGGCCCAGAGCCACTTGTCGATGCGCACGGCTTCCGCCATCGCGCCGATCATGGCAGCCCGAGGACCCTATGCTCGAAGGCGCATGGCTACGCCCTCCGAGCCGACGGCGCGGCGTGGCGGGCGCGGCGCCCTGGCGAACGGCAGCAAGCACCAGTTCGCGGAGCTGCGCGCGCGCCTCGACGACCTCACGATCCGCGACGCCCACCGCCTCCAGCGGCGGCTGGACCGCGCCTGCCGCGACGGCGGCGACGCGCTGGTCCGGGTCGCGACCGAGATCGCGCAGGCCGAA
>DASWQM010000070.1:0-21205 GCA_036403675.1 Solirubrobacteraceae bacterium
CCGCGCAGCTCGCGGACGTCCGCTCCTCCCCCGTCCGCGACATCCTCGAGCTCACGCAGCGCGACGAGGTCATCTCCTTCGCGGGTGGGCTGCCGGCACCCGAGCTCTTCCCGGCGGAGCTGATCGCCGGCGCCTTCGCGACCGCGCTGGCGCCGACCGTCGCCGCTCGCGGGCTGCAGTACTCCTCGACCGAGGGCGACCCGCTGCTGCGCGAGCTGCTGGCGCAGCGCCTGGCGCTGCGGGGACTGCCGGCCGGCGCGGGAGAGATCCTCGTGACGACCGGGTCCCAGCAGGCGCTCGGGCTCGTCGCGAGCGTCCTGCTCGACCCCGGCGACAGCGTCCTCGTCGAGAACCCGTCCTATCTCGCCGCGCTGCAGAGCTTCTCGTTCGCGGGCGCCCGGCTCGTCCCCGTCCACTGCGACGACGACGGCATCGACCCCGCGGCGCTCCCGGAGCTCATCGCCCGCCACGCGCCGAAGTTCCTCTACGTCGTGCCGACGTTCCAGAACCCCACGGGCCGAACGCTGCCCGACGAGCGCCGCCGGCGCCTGGCCGAGATCGCCGCCGAGCACGGCCTGTGGCTCGTCGAGGACGACCCCTACGGCGAGCTGCGCTACGACGGCGAGCCGCTGCGACCGATCGCCGCCTATCCGGGCGCCGGCGACCGCACGGTCAGCGTCTCCTCGCTCTCCAAGGTGCTCGCTCCCGGCCTTCGGATCGGCTGGCTGCGCGCGCCCGAGGCGCTCCTGCGCCCGCTCACGGTCGCCAAGCAGGCGGCCGACCTGCACACGTCGACGATCGACCAGCTCGCAGCCGGCGCGTCGCTGCAGGCTGCCGACATCGACGAGCACATCGCCCGCCTGTGCGACGAGTACCGCCGCCGCCGCGACGCGCTGCTCGACAGCCTCGCGGCCGCGCTGCCCGCCGGCTCGACGTTCAACCGGCCCGCGGGCGGCATGTTCGTCTGGGCGCGCCTGCCCGCCGGCTGGGACGCTTCCGAGCTGCTCGCCGCCGCGCTGCGCCACGACGTGGCGTTCGTCCCCGGCGCGCCGTTCTTCGCCGTCGAAGCCGACCACCGCACGCTGCGCCTGTCGTTCACCACCCACACGCCCGCGCAGATCGCCGAGGGACTCGGACGCCTCGGAGCCGCGGTGCACTCCTAGGGGACGTGGCCGACGGCCTCCGGCGCGCTGCGCTCGAGCGCCGGCCAGCCGACGTCGCGCGCCCGCTCGCGCTCCTCGGCCGCCACTCCGCCGCGCAGCCCGAACAGGCGCTTGGCCCACAGCAGGTACGCGACGACGGCGAGGTTGATCGTGATCGTCAGGATCTTCAGCACGGACACGCGGTGCGCGAGCTCGTAGACCTCGAGCGGGAGCAGCGACGCGGTGACGAGAAACGTGAGGTACTCCGCCCAGCGCCGCTGGTACCACAGGCCGAAGGCCTCGATGCCCTCGACGGCGGCGTAGACGAGGAACACGACGCCGACGAGCCGCAGCGTGTCCGAGCCCAGCGAGAACGCGCGCTCGATCTCGTGTAGCAGCCCGTGGCCGGCGGGGCGATCGCCGCTGGCTCCCGTCTGCAGGTCGGCGACGATGCGGTAGAAGCGCCCGCGCAGCGCGTCGCGGTGCGAGGCGAAGACGAAGATGACGATCGCGATCGCCCCGAGCACGACGAAGTGCAGAAGCCGGTTGGCCGCGATGAGGCGCAGGACGATCTTGTCGCGCAACGGCTTGCCGCGCAGCGGCAGGTCGATCTCGTCGCGCGCGGGCGGGCGCTCGCGCGCCGGCTGAGCGGGCGCCCCGACCGGCAGCCACGAGTCGCAGCGCAGGCAGCGGTGCCAGCGGACGCCGTCGACCTCGCGCGCGAGGAGCGTGTCGTCGGACGGCAGCTCGCGCGCGTCGATGCCGATGAGCTCGTGGCCCGCGAGCCCGCAGACGAGCAGCTCGTAGTGCAGCCGGGGGCGCCAGCGCTTGGGCTCCACGAGCTCGACGCCGGGCAGGCGGTGGCGCTCCCTCACGGGCGCAAGCTTCCCATGGAAGCGATCTCGGAGACAGTTCCCCCGGGTCGCGGAGCCTGTCATGCCGGTGACATTCGCCCGATCGTGATCGCCACGCCGGATATTCAGGTTTCATTCGATCAGTGCGACGAAACCAATCTGCATAGGCGATGAGCGCCTGTTAGATCTTCACGGGGGAACGCGCGCCGGAGGCGACGCGAGGAGGTTACGGGGAGCCGCCCAGGACGGGCGCGCGACAAGGGGTCAATTTGACTGATACCGCTGTCTGTGTCGGTGGCTAGCCGTGGGCGGTACGCCCACCACATACAACACAAGTGGTGACACTGGGTCGCGTACGTCTTGGCGTCGACCGCGACCACGAGGAGCTGCGCGGTGGTTGTGACGCCGCCGGCAACCGCGACGCAGACCAGCACGATCGCCATCAGCTGCAGCTGATCCGCTGCTCGTGCCAGGGGCGGCGCGCCCTGAGTCTGCCGCCCCTGCCACTGCGGAGTGCTGCTCGTCGCGCCCGCCGCGCGACCGATCCGGGAGACTGCAGGCGAGATGGCGGCGCCGCGCGATGTCCCGATCCGCGAGGAGACGATCCGGCTCGGACAGCTGCTGAAGCTCGCGGGCCTCGCCGATTCGGGCGCCGAGGCGCGGGAGCTCGTGCAGGACGGCGCGGCTCGTGTCAACGGCGAGGTGGAGAGGCGCCGCGGGCGCCAGCTGCACCGCGGCGACGTCGTCGACGTCGCGGGCGACGCGGTGCGGGTGGCATGACCGGCGAGCGCGAGCCGGTCGCCGGGCGCATGACCGCGGCCGTCGAGCACGACGGCCGCCGCGACGAGGTCGCCGTCGAGGAGCCGCTGGAGATCCGCGTCGACGGCGCGCCCCTGACGGTCACGATGCGCACGCCGGGGCACGACGAGGAGCTCGCGCTCGGCTTCCTCTTCGGCGAGGGCCTCATCGACGGGCCGCGCCCGGCCGGGCTCACCGACGACTTCGCCGCAAACATCGTCGAGGTGCGCGGGCCGCTCCTACGCGATCCTGGCTCCCGGCGCTTCTACACGACGTCATCGTGCGGCGTCTGCGGCCGCGGCTCGCTCGAGGAGGTCGCCGTCCACGCGCCGCTGCTGCCGGCCGGGCCGCGCGTCGCGCGCTCGCTGCTCGCGGCGCTACCCGAGCGCATGCGCCAGCCGGCCTTCGCGCGCACCGGCGGGATGCACGCCACCGGGCTCTTCGCCGCTGCCGGCGGCGAGCCGCTGCTCGTCCGCGAGGACGTCGGGCGCCACAACGCGATGGACAAGGTCGTCGGCCGGACGCTGCTCGACGGGGCCGTGCCGCTCCACGGGCGGATCCTCTGCGTCAGCGGGCGGCTGTCGTTCGAGCTCGTCCAGAAGGCGGCGGTGGCCGGCGCGCCGGTGCTCGTCGGCGTCGGAGCGCCGAGCTCGCTTGCGATCGCGCTCGCCGCCGATCGCGGGATGACCCTCGCCGGGTTCGCGCGCGGCGACCGCGTGAACGTCTACAGCGGCACCGAGCGCGTCATCGAGCATTAGTGCAGCGCCGGGACGAGCGGGCTGTCCAGCCCGGCCGCGAGCCCGCGCTCGGCGGCCAGCAGCTCGAGCATGACCGCGGTGTCGGCGATCGCGACCCCCGTCAGGTGCTCGTCGCGGCTCGCGAAGTCGGCCTCGATCGCGGCGAGCGCGGTCGCGTAGGCCTCCTGGTCGTTGGCTGCCAGCGCCCGCAGCGCCGCGGCCGTGCGCTCGAAGGCCTCGCCGCGCGGCTCCATCGTCGCGGCGCGTGCGCCGACCTCCTCGTCGTCGCCGGCGATGACGGCGGCGACGGCCAGCACGTAGGCGGCGACGGGCGAGCCGCCGGCGTCAGGGTCGTCGCGCAGTGCGGCGCGCACCTCGTCGGCGGCGGGCTGCGGCGCGCCGCCGAGCACCGCCGCCTTCAGCAGCCCGACGAGCCGGCCGTAGCTGCGCGGCGGCGCGAGCGCCCACGAGGCGCGGTAGCCCGCGACCGCCTCGGCATACCCCGCGCGGGCGGTCTCGTGGGCTCCCGCGAGCAGCGCGGCGTGCGCTCGCCCCTCGGCCGCGATGGCCGTCAGCATGAGATCGCGGTGCTCGCCCTCCTGCACGCAGACGAGCTTACGCCGCCGCTACCTGCCGCGCGAGAGGATGGCCTCCACGCGTGTGGCGGCCGCAGCGCGATGTCGTCGGTGCGCACCGTCATCAGGACCACCGGGATGCGCGCGGTCGCCGGGTCGGCGCGCAGCCGGCTGCACAGCTCAACGCCTGTCAGCCTCGGCATCATCCGGTCGACGAGCACGAGGTCGGCGCGTGCTCGCGCGCCGCCGCCAGGCCGGCCTCGCCGTCGTCGGCGCAGATGACCTCGTAGCCGGACGCGCTCAGCCGGTACAGACGAGCGCGCGGATGTCCGGGGCGTCGTCGACGACGAGGACTCGGGCCGGCGCCACGGCGCGATGATCGACGATCGCGCGGCACCGCGCGGCATGCACGCGGCACGGCAACGCGCGATGCTCTGCCGCAAGCTCGCGGTTTGCCGTCGCGGCAGCGGGGGCACGTCTCGCGAGACCGACCATCCGGAGGGAAACCTGCGATGACCGCCTCCGCGGCAGAGACGCCCGCCCCACCGCCGTTCCCAGAGCCAGAGCCGCCGGCACCGGATCCCGACCCGTGGCCGGCGCCGGATCCGGACGACCCGATGCCGCCGGCGGCCTGATGCGAGTCCTGCTGGCGGCGATCGTCGCGTGCATCGTCCTCGCGGTCGTCGTCGCGCTCGTCACGACATCCGACTTCGGGACCGCCGTCGCGATCACGCTCGGCGGAACAGCGTTCGTCCTCGTCATCTCTGCCGCCTTCTACGCCGTCGGGCGCAGCGAGGACCGCGAGCGCGCCCGCGAGGCCGAGAAGCGCTGAGCGCCGCTACGCGGTGCTGGACGCCTTCCAGAGGTTGATGCCGGCGTCGACCGCGTGACGATCGATCTCGGCGAGCTCGTCGTCGGTGAAGTCGAGCCGCTCCAGCGCGCCGAGCGTGTCGTCGAGCTGCGCGACGCTGCGCGCGCCGACGAGCGCCGATGTCACGCGCGGGTCGCGCAGCGTCCAGGCGACCGCCATCTGCGCGAGCGACTGGCCGCGGCTGCGGGCCAGCTCGTTGAGCGCCCGCACGTGCTCCAGCGTCTTGTCGTCGAGCATGTCGGGGTTGAGGAAGCGGTCCTCGGCCGCGCGCGACTGCGGCGGGATGCCGTCGAGGTACTTGTCGGTGAGCATCCCCTGAGCGAGCGGCGAGAAGACGATGCACCCGATCCCCTCCTGCCCGAGCACATCGAGCAGGTCCTCCTCGATCCAGCGGTTGAGCATCGAGTACGACGGCTGGTGGATGAGCAGCGGCGTGCCCATCTCGCGCAGGATGAGCGCCGCCTCCTCCGTGCGCGCCGCGGAGTACGACGAGACGCCGGCGTAGAGCGCCTTCCCCTCGCGCACGGCGGTGTGGAGCGCGCCCATCGTCTCCTCGAGCGGCGTGTCGGGGTCGAAGCGGTGCGAGTAGAAGATGTCGACGTAGTCCAGGCCCATCCGCGCGAGGCTCTGGTCGAGGCTCGCCAGGAGGTACTTGCGCGAGCCCCCGTCGCCGTACGGCCCGGGCCACATCAGGTAGCCGGCCTTCGTCGAGATGACGAGCTCGTCGCGCGGGCGTAGGTCCTCGCGCACGATGCGCCCGAAGTTCGTCTCCGCCGAGCCGTCCGGCGGGCCGTAGTTGTTGGCGAGGTCGAAGTGCGTGATGCCCCGATCGAAGGCGTGGCGCAGCACGGCGCGCTGCTGCTCGAGCGGCTGGTCGTCGCCGAAGTTGTGCCACAGCCCGAGCGAGACCGCCGGGAGCTTCAGGCCGCTGCGCCCGCAGCGGCGGTAGGGCATGCCGTCGTAGCGGCCGGCGGCGGGGACGTACGTGTCGGGCGGGCAGCTTGCCGGCCGCGCGCCCATCAGAGCGCCTGCCCGAAGTCCTCGTGACCGACCGGGCTCGTCGCGAAGTCGCGCAGCGCCGCCTTGCCGTCGCCGATGAGGGGCTCGCCGTGGGCGAACAGCAGGTGATCGAAGTCGCGCGTGAGGAGCCCGAGGAATGCCTGCTTGAGCCCCTCCTTGACGCGGTCGGGGTGGGCGCCGAGCAGTTCGTCGGGGACGAACGCCAACGCGTCGCCGTAGCGGACCAGGCCGTCGGCGAAGGCGATCGCTCCCTTGCCGGCGGCGATGTGCAGCGCGCACTCGTCCGGGCACAGCTTGCCGATCACGATCGCGGTCACGCCCGGGGCGACCTCGTCGGCGTCGTTGAACGGCTCGATCTGGAGCGCGTCGCCCAGACGCTCGCCGGCCTCGAACGACGCGCGGATCGGGATGTCGAACGCATCGGCGAAGCGCTGCGCGTCGCGATCGTGCAGGCCGGTGGTGAGGACGACCTGCTCCGGCCTGCCCGGCAGCGAGTCGAGTCCCTCCTCGGGGACCTTCGGGTCGATGACGATCCCCGCCGGCTCGACGTAATGGGAGCTGACCCGCGCGCCGATCGGCGCGTGGAACGTCGTCCAGTGGAAGACCCCGGGGATGACCTCGCGCACGGCGGAACCCTAGCGCTCGTAGGTGCCGACGAGCCGGGCCTGCTCGATGACGTGGTCCTCGATGCGCTCGAACAACGCCCGCCGCTCCAGTCCCGGGTCGAGGCCGAGGTCCTCGTCAAGCGCGTAGACCCAGAAGTAGTAGTGGTGCACGCCGTGGCCGGGCGGCGGCGCCGGGCCGCGATAGCCGCTGTCGCCGCGCGAGGTCACCCCTTCGACCGCGTCGCCGCCGCCTTCCCGCAGCCCGCGGGCGTCGCCGGGGATGCCGTAGGCGACCCAGTGGGTGAAGCCGTCGACGAGCGGTGCGTCGGGGTCGTGCACGACGACGGCGAACGCCGCGGTCCCGTCCGGCACGCCCGACCACTCCAGCGCCGGCGCGACGTTCTCCCCATCTGCGGTGTGACGGGCCGGGATCGGCTCGTGGTTGGCGAACGCCGGGCTGCGCAGCGCGAGGTCTCCGAGGTTGAGCTTCTGAGCCATGACGACGGCGGTACCCGGTCGAGGGTGCGCCGCAACACCGCGCGCCGCTCGTTTCCGGCGCGCTTGGGCGGGTATCCGGAGCGCGTCACATGAGCCCCGCGGAGACGATCGCCGTTCTCGGCGCCGGCGGCACGATGGGCCGCCCGATGGCGCGCAACCTCGCCCGCAGCGGGTTCTCCGTCCGCGCCTGGAACCGCTCGGGGGAGAAGGCGCAGGCATTGGCCGACGACGGCGTCGAGCTCTGCGCGACGCCCGCCGAGGCCGCCGCCGGCGCGACGGTCATCCTGACGATGCTCAGCGACGCCGACGCGGTCCTCGCGGTGATGGACGGCGCGGACGGCGCGCTCGCCGGTGCGTCAACCGGGGCCGTCTGGTTGCAGATGAGCACGATCGGCATCGACGCCACGGAGCGCTGCGCCGAGCTCGCCCGGCGTCACGGCCTGGCCTTGGTCGACGCGCCCGTGCTCGGCACCAAGCAGCCGGCTGAGCAGGGCGATCTCGTCATCCTGGCGTCGGGGCCCGACGAGCTGCGCGAGCGCCTGGCGCCGATCTTCGACGCGGTTGGCAAGCGGACGATGTGGCTCGGCGCGGCGGGCGCGGGCACGCGGCTGAAGATCGCCGTCAACGCGTGGATCCTGACGATCGTCGAAGGCGCGGCGGAGACGCTGGCGCTCGCCGAGGGCCTGGGCCTGGACCCGTCGCTCGTGCTCGACGCGGTGTCCGGCGGCCCGCTCGACCTGCCCTACCTGCAGATGAAGGGCAAGGCGATGATCGAGCGCAACTTCGAGCCGTCCTTCCGCCTCGCGCTGGCGGCCAAGGACGCGGCGCTCGTCGAGGAGGCCGCGGAGCGCTACGGCCTCGACCTGCCGCTCATCGCGACGCTCCGCCGCCGCCTGGAGGCCGGGGTTTCACAGCACGGCGACGAGGACATGTCCGCGACCTTCCTCACCGCGTCCTGATGGACGAGCTCTACCAGGCCGAGTGGTGCCCGCACTCGCGCCGCGTGCGACAGCGCCTCACCGAGCTCGGCGTGCCGGTCGTCGCCCAGCCCGTCCCCGCCGCCCGCGCGGACCGCGAGGAGATGCGCCGCAAGACCGGGACCGACGAGATCCCCGCGCTGCTGATCGAGGACGGGACCGCGATCAGCGGCGACGCCGACGAGATCATCGCCCACCTCGACGCGCGCTACAGCGAGCGAGCCGACGCCGCGGAGCACCGCGAGCGGGCCCAGGAGTTCGCGCCCGACTCGACCTGACCTCCCTGGAGCCTCGCTCAGAGGCTCTTCACGAAGCGGCTGATCCCGCAATCCCGGCCATAGCCCGCCGCCTCCCAGGCAGCCACCGCAACCCGATCGTCCGAGGCGACCAGCGCGGTGATCCGCGGCACCCCGCGCTCGCGCAGGCGAGCTTCACCGGAGGCGACGAGACGCCGCGCGATGCCGAGCCTGCGGTGCCGCGCGTCGACTGCGAGCCGGTACATGCTCCCGCGCCAGCCGTCCGACGCGGCGACGACGGTCCCGACGATGCGCCCGTCGAGCTCGGCAACGAGCAGCGCGCCCGGATCCGCCGTGATCAGCCGCTGCACAGCGCCGGGCGTGTCCGGCGCGGTGGCGGCGGCGCTGCGCGAGGCCGCCCAGAGCGCGAGGACGTCGGGAATGTCCTCGATCCGGCACGCCCTGATCGTCGCCATCGCGTTGCACGCTAACGCCCGCCAGGGCACGGCAAGCGTCAGTGGTACGCCACGCGCAGCAGCGCGTCGACGACAGTCGCATCGAACTGCGTTCCCGCGTTGGCGCGCAGCTCGGCTTCGGCGGCGGGCGCGTCCATCGCGGCCCGATACGGCCGGGTGCTGAGCATCGCGTGGTGGGCGTCGCAGGCCAGCGTGATCCTGCTTGCGAGCGGGATCTGCTCGCGCGTCAGGCCATCCGGGTAGCCGCTGCCGTCCCAGCGCTCGTGCTCGGCGCGAATCGCCGGGGCCAGATGCGCGAGGCTGTCGATCCTCGACACGATCTGCTCGCCGATGACGGGGTGCCTGTGCATGAGCTCCCACTCGCTGTCGTCGAGCGATCCGGGCTTGGCGAGGACGGCGTCGGGGATCCCGAGCTTGCCGATGTCGTGCAGCAGCGCCACCTGCCTGACCTCTTCGACGACGGTCCCGGACATGCCCAGCTCGCACGTGACGTCGCTCGCCAGCTCCACGACCGCCTCGCTATGGCGGCTCGTGTAGCTGTCGCGCGCGTCGAGGCCCGCGAGGAGCGCCCCCAGCGCGACTGCGCCTTCACGGAACTGCTGCGCGGTGCGGGCGAGCTCGTCGCGCTCGAACTGGTCGGCGAGCATCCGCCCGAGCACGCGCATGAACGCGATGTCGCGCTCGGCCAGCCACGGCGCAGGGGTGCGGCTCGCGCAGCACAGCATGCCGTACAGCGGGCCGTCCTCGAAGCCGACCGGAACACCGATGTAGGCACCGACCTTCGAGGGAACATCGGCCACCCGCTCGTCGTGCCGGGCGTCGGGGATGAGGTTCGGCAGACGGCCGTCGACGACCCGCTGGCAGTACGTCTCCGCGAGCGGAACGCTCGTGCCGGCCTCCACTCCGAGCGAGCGACCGTCCCCGTGCACGCGCTGGACGACCAGATCGTCGACCGTGAACTGACTGAAGAACGCGACGTCCATCTCGAGGTGGTCGCGAGCGGCGGCGAGCACCTGCCGCACGGACTCCTGGGCGGTCGCCTCGACGCTGGCCGCGGCGACTTCGAGGCGCTCGTGATCCTCCACCGAATGCAGCTCCGCGGCCGCGCGCAGTGCTGAGCTTGTTGGGAACTGGCCTGTCGACACGGGCGCTCAGTCAAGCAGGGGCCCGTTCGGCGGCCAGTGCGGAGTGCCGGAATCGTGTGGCTTCGCGGCTCGAAAGCGGCGACGAGTGTGTGCGCCACCAGCCGGAGCCGTGGCTCGACGCCAAGGGCGACGTCTATGGCCGCGCGGCGGCGGTCTGGGCATCGGTTGACGAGCGGGAACGCCGTGCGAATGCCCCGCACAGCGCGCGAAGTTCGGTTGGCGTCGCGCCTACGGACCGCCGGGCGCCGTCGTGGTGGGGGGGGTCTCGGCCGCCGGTGGCGGTGGTGGCGGTGGCGCCGGTGCGGGCGGCGACGGCGGCACCGGGCAACCCTGATTGGTGGCGGGGCCGGGCCTGTTGGGGCAGTGGTCCTGGACGTTCCAGATGCCGTCTCCGTCACGGTCGACGTCCACGTTGTCCGCGATGCCGTCGCCGTCGCGATCGCCCTCCACCGGGCCCGCGGGCAACGGCTCGACCGGCACCTGCTCCGGGCAGCCGCCGACGGAGCCGCGCTTGGTCGGGCAGTTGTCCTCGCTGTTCACCACGCCGTCTCCGTCACGGTCGGCATCGGCGCTGTTGGGGATGCCGTCGCCGTCACGATCGCCAGGCGCCGGTGCCGTGGACGTGGAAGCGCTCGGCGGCGGCTGTGGGCATCCCCCGAGGGGACCCGGCTCGTTCGGGCAGTTGTCCTCGCGATTGGGGAAGCCGTCGCCATCCCTGTCGCCGGGTGCCGGACTCGGCGACGAAGGCGTGGTCGAGCCCTGCGGCGGGCACCCGCCGGCGGTGCCGGGCTTGGTCGGGCAGCCGTCCTTGGCATTGGGGACGCCGTCACCGTCACGATCGGCCGATGGCCGGCCGCCGGGCGCCGGCTTGGCCGAGGCCGGAACCGGGCATCCGTTGACCGGGCCGGGAACGTTCGGGCAGCTGTCCTCGCGGTTGAGGAAGCCGTCGCCGTCCAGATCGGGATCCCGCTCGTCCGGGATCCCGTCCCCGTCGCGATCGCCGGGCTTCGCAGTGGCGGGCGACGGCGTCGTCGTCGTCGTCGCAGGCGTCTGTCCAGCGGCACCCGGAGCGGCCGGCGACGACGCCGATGCCGGACAGCCGCCGTCCGTGCCGGGCACGCGGGGGCAGTTGTCCATGTTGTCCGGCACGCCGTCGCCGTCCCGGTCGTCGGACGTTTGGTACGGATTGCCGCTGGCGTTCGGGTCGCCGGTCGTCCGCGCGGCGGGAAGCAGATCGTGCGACGGCTGCGGCGTGCAGCCGGCGACGCGCCCCTGCGGGCACACGGTCTGGCCGGCAGCCACGAGCGGCGCGACCGCAGGCGGCTTGAACCCCAGCTTCTGCGGCTGGTCGAACCGGGCCGGCGCCTCGTGCGCGGGGGGCGCGGGCGACGCGGAGAACTCCTTCACGGTCGCGTAGCCGCCGCCGGCGACGCTGCCGGTCACGGCCAGCGCGATCACCGCCTTCGCAGCGAGCGCCTTCGCGCCGAGGATGGCGCCTCCCGAGATCAGTCCGGAGCCGCCGGCACCGGCGCTGGCCGCTGCCGCGCCGCCCGCCACGCCGCCCGCTGCCGCGCCGCCGGCCGCCATCGTGCCCGCCGTGGTGCTGCCGGCCGCCGCGCCGCCGACCGCTCCGCCTCCGGCCGCCGCGCCGCCGGCCGCCGCAGCGCCACCGCCGCCGCCGGCGAACGCCGCGGCCAGCGTGCTCTGCTTCAGCGCGAACGTCGGCGCCACCGGCAGCAGCACGGCCAGCCCAGCCCGCTGGCGGCGGACTTCGGCCTCGAACGCGCGGCAGCCCTCGCATTGCGCAACGTGGTTGCGCAGATCGCCACGGCGCCGCGCGCCGCCGCGCAGCACCGCGAGCTGCTCCCGAATAGGTCCGCAGTCGGCCTCGCGCGCCAGACGACGGCTCATGAGCGACTCGCGCGCTTGGAAGACGAGCGCCTTGATCTTGGGAGTGGGCACGCTGAGGATGGCCGCGATCTCCTCGTGCGAGTGTGCTCCGAGCTCGGCGAGTACGAGCGCCGCCCGCTGGTCGTCGGGCAGACGGTGCAGGTCGTCGAGCAGGGCACGCAGGTCCTCGCGGCGCTCGACCTCCACCGACAGGCCCGCCGTCGCGGTGGGCGACGTCCCGGCATCCTCCTCGAGCTCGACATGCTCCTGTCGCCCGCGCAGCACCGAATAGCAGCGGTTGCGCGCGATCGTGTACAGCCACGCCTTGAGCGAGATGTCCCGATCGTCTGCCAGCAACGCCTCGTAGGCCGCCGCGAACGTGTGCTGGACGACGTCCTCCGCCTCCTCCCGCGACCCCAGCATGTGCCGGCAGAACGCGAGGATGCCGGCGTGGTGCCGGTCGTAGATGACCTCGAACGCGCTGCGGCTTCCGGCGCGCACCTCGGCGACGAGCCGCTCGTCATCCGCGACACGCAATCCACGCCGAGACAGCGCGACCCGCAGCCTCGGTGCCAGAACGCCGTCCACAAGGGAACTATGACGGCCTGCGCCGGGGAACGCGACATCTCACTCCCGCGACGCACGAAGATGCAGTGCCCGCCGGCACTATCGAGGCCAGTCGGAAACCGGCCGTGCAACGTAGAGTTGCGCCTTGGACAGGTGGCCGTGCCAGGGGGACCTGACGGCGACGTCCGCAAAGGGCAGCCGGGACACGAGGCCGGTGGTCTCGAAGGTCCTCTGCACCTCGTCGGGCCCGCGTACCAGCCGCAGCCTGTTCTCTCCGTGGCGCGAGCGGGCGCTGGCATGGATGAACGCCTTCAGGCCATCGGAGCTGATGAACTTCAAGCCGCTGAGGTCGACGACGATCTCCGCGGCGTCGGTGGCCTCCACGCGCTTGAGCTCGTCCTCGAAGGCCTGCGCCGTGGTGATGTCGAGCTCGCCGATCAGCTGGACCACGTGCACGTGACCATCACGCTCGGAGCGTATGCAAAGCTGCTGAGGGCCGCAGACCTGCTCCGGGCCGCAGAGCAGATCCTCCTCTTGAGTATGGACAGCGTGCTGGCGGAACATTGCTTTCTCCAGTGCGGGGTGGCGAGAGGCGCAACGGGGCCTTCCGTGGGGCCTTCCCTGGCCGTTCTCCGTCGTCCGTGTTCAATGGGGGTAACGCCGCATCTGGCCATTGGTTGGTCGATGACGAGTTTTTTCTTGGGCGCGTAGCGGGCTCCGCGCCGGGGGCCGCCGGGTTGCCCGTCCGCGGCCGGCGGGTAGGGCGGTCGCCAGACCATCCACGCCAGACGGGAGAACCGCCGATGAGCATCCTGGACAAGCTGACGGGACGGGCGAAGAAGGCCGCAGGCGACCTGACCGGCGACGCCGGGCTGCGCCGGCGGGGCCGCCGCGAGGAGCGCAAGGGAGCGGCCAAGGAGGAGCTCGAGCGCGAGCAGGACCGCGCCGCGGCCAAGGCCGAGGAGGTCAGCAACCTCGAACGCAAGACCTGAGCCCGGCGCTCGGGCCGGCGCGGCCAGGTTGTCCGTGCGCCCGCGGCATGACGACGACGGCGCGCGCCTCGTCCTCCCGGGCGCCGTGGTCCACGGGGTGTATTTCCAGGCGGCAGTTCGCGCTCTCTCAGTTCACGTGGACAGGCGGATTCCCCGGCGCTGGTCCGCGACACGCCAGAACCCGAACGTCGCCGGCACGCCGGCGTCAGACAGGGTGTGAGGCGACCGCCGGAACGCGGGGCCCGTGCCGCTCATCCAAGGACCTACCATCCTGAGCGGCCGGGCCCCGCGCCGGTGCATCGCGTGCGCACTGAGTCGTGATCAGGCTGAGCGGCTGCGTCGGCCGTCGCGATCGCGCCGGCGCTTGCGAACGGATTGCGCGCGCACAGCCGCGGGGACTCCCCCGCGCGCTGGTGGGACCGACTGTGCCGGGTGTGCCCCCGAAGCGTTCGTTGTCAGCGGGTAGCTGCCGTCCCACGGCGTGGGGGTCCGGCGTTGGCGCTTGACGCGGGCAAGGGCTGTTGCAGTCGCGATCCTGCTGTCCCACTGCTCCGCTGAGAGATGCTTGTCTTGCCCCGTTTGTTTACCTGCGCATGACGAGCGGCCTGGTCGTCGTGATGTCTCGGCAGGGCTGCGAGGCGTTTCTACGCGGCCATCGGGTTCGGGTCTGGAGGCCGGGTGGCGGTGACGTGGGCTCGGGGCAGGTCGAACTCGCCGTCCTTGGCGCCCTTGATGAAGCAGTCCCACTCGAACGGGGTGTAGGTCAGGGTCGGTCCGTCGCGGTCTTTGCTGTCGCGGACCGCGACGTGGCCGTTGGCGAGAAAGGCGGTCTCGACGCAGCCACTGGCGTTGCTGCTGTGGCGGCTCTTGCGCCAGTTGACGTCGGTGAGATCCGTCGTGTCTGGGACTGGTAGGACGTGGTGAGTCATGAGTCTCCTAAGTTGGCAGCGATGATGGCAATCGATTCTTCCTTTGGGGTTGCGATGGCCTCCAGGCGGAACCATGCATCTTCGAACGGCTCGGGATGATCCAGGTACATGTGGCCGCCGCGGGTCTCGAGATAGACGAGATCGCGCTCGGTGTGAAACTGCATGATGTCGAAGGAGCCGGAGAGGCTGGCGTGGGCGCCGGCAGCCAGGGGCAGGATCCGGATCTCGACATTTGGAAGCTTGGCTTGCTCGACGAGGTGCTCGAGTTGGGCGTGCATCGTGTCCGCCCCGCCGATCGGGCGGTGCAGTACTGCCTCGTCGAGGATGGCGACGAGCTGCAGTGGTTCCTCGTCCGTGAAACGTCCTTGGCGGGCCGCACGCGTGGTGATCTCGCTCTCGATCCGCTCCGGTGTGGCAGCCGGATTCCAGGCCACCAGGATTTCGCGGGCGTAGTCGGCGATCTGCAGCAGTCCCGGTATGACGGCGTTTTGGAATGTCTGGACCTTCCATGCTCGGTTTTCGAGCCAGACGTGATCGGCGTCCAGGGCGACCGACATGTCGACGTCCAGGGCACTGGACCGGGAGGCCTGCTCGGCGTGGCGAACGAGCATGTCGCGTTCCTCCCCGCGGACGCCGTAGAGCTCCAGCATGTAGTGGACCTCGGCGGGCCGCGGGAGCAGGTCGCCGGTCTCCCAGCGGCTGATCGTGGCGGGCGAGCGCAGGACGCGGTCGGCGACCTGTCCGCCCGTCAACCCTGCGGCGTCGCGGTGCTCGCGCAGTCGCGCGCCGAGCCACCGGCCTCGCATCGTCACGTGATCGATGCCGACTCTGAAGAACGCCGGTTCGATCGCCGGCGCAGCCGGCGCGTTCGCGCGTTGCAACATCACCTCACGCTATGCATGCCGGGGCATCGTCAGTTGCGGCGTGGGCGGAAGGGAGCAGGTTAGGTATCCGAACTTGTCTGCTTCTTTTGTCCTCCTACAGCGTCCTCTCCGGCTGGCTGTCGTCGTCGAGCCTCGTGGACGTCGTCGACGGGCGTGTCGGGCGGTTGGTGCGGGGCCGTCAGCGACCAGCCCTGACCCCAGCGGTTGATCAGCACGTGGCTGGCGCCAGGGTCGGTGAGGCGGGGTGCGCAGGCGGCAGACGCGGCTTTCGACGGTGCGTGCGCTGATGTGCTCGTGCCCCTGATGCAGCTGGCGAGCTCGTGCTTGCTGAAGACTCGTAAGACGATTGTGGCGACGGTCGCACGGCTGTCTGAGCACGCGGTCGACGTGCTGATCCTCGGCGACCTCGACCGGCCCGCAGACGGCCTCGCTCGTGCCTACCACTGGAAGGCGATCAAGGCGAGCGTTGGCTACACGGGCAGCCTCTACCCCGCCGCCGCCACTCCGCCGGGTGGTACATGGTCAACGTGGCTTTGGACTCCGAGGACGTGGCGATCGCGCTCGGGCACACCCACGGCGGCGAGCTCGTCCGCACGCTCTACGGACACCGCGACCGCACCCGCGCGCTCAACCGCCTGCGCGACGCCTACGAGCAGCATGGGGCGGCGCGACCAGTGCCACCCGGCGGCACACCGTCGTGAGCGCTGTGGTCGCGCCCACAGCACAGCCCTGGCGTGGGCGGTCTGACCGTTCTGCGTGGGCGGTCCCTGGGCGGTGCGCCTCGCCGGCATGCTCCGCCGAGCTGGGCCAAACGGCGGCGCTCGGCCCGAAGAGCCTGCAAACACAGGCGAACACGCGGATGACAGACGACGTGAGCAGTCCGGCGCTATCGCCTGAACCTAAGTCGGGGAGACAGGATTTGAACCTGCGACCGCCCGGCCCCCAGCCGGGTGCGCTACCAGACTGCGCCACTCCCCGTGGCTGTGAAAGCGGGCGACGGGAATCGAACCCGCCCTAGAAGCTTGGAAGGCTTCTGTGCAGCCACAACACTTCGCCCGCACGCCCGGCCGGGGCTGAGGATACCGCGCTCATGGTCCAGGGCGCGAGCCTGCGGGCGCGGCGGCCGGGTTCGCCGCCGCCTCGCCTATCCGCTGCTGGCGCACCACGCGCTCGAGCACGGCGAACGACGGGCGGCGGACGCCGTCGGAGCCGACGAGCGCGGAGTCCCAGCTGTCGTGCGGCGTCGACGAGCGCCAGTGGTAGACGTAGATGCGCGCGACCCGCGGGCTCAGCCGCGCCAGGCGGTCGAAGATGAAGCGCATCGCGTCCGCGGCGTGGGCCTTGCCCTGCGGGAGCGGCACGGTCGACTTGTTGCGGCGCGCGACGAGCCCGCCCACCTCGGTGAGCCACACCTCGCCCTTGACCGCCCGCAGCAGCCGGGTCGTCCGCGTCGTCTGGAAGCGGTTTGCGTCGATGTAGTCGTGCAGCCCCCAGTAGCGCGGCTCGAAGCCGGCCGCGCGCCGGAACGCGCGGACCCAGCTGACCATGTTGGGCTGGTCGAGCAGATCGGCGGCGACGACCTTGCAGCCGGGACAGTTGCGACGGATCGCGTTGTAGTAGCGCGCGACGAGGTCGGGGCGCTTGCACGTGCCGGTCCCGCAATGGTTGGCCTCGTTCCAGGCCGAGTACGTCTTGACGCCGGGATAGCGCTTGCGGAAGCGGTTGAACTCGGCCAGGAACTCGGTGGCGCCGGGCAGCCGGTTCAGGCGGTCCTCCCGGTGGCGCGACCTCGCGAACGTGATGAGCGGCTCGGCACCGATGCGCTGCCCGCCCGCGACCCACGCGTCGAGCTCGTCGCGCTGGTCCTTGAAGCGGAGCGCATCCCATGCCACCGAGCGCCGTACGTAGCGGAGGCCGAGGCCGTGGAGGCGCTGGTCCTCGAAGGTCGCCGGCTTCTGGTCAGCGATCCCGACCTTGACCTTCAGCGGCCCGCTGACCGGCCGCAGGCCGGCCGCGCCGGCCCCGGCGGACCCGAGCGCCACGAAGACGCAGACGAGCACGATCGCGCAGGCGACGGCACGGGCGGGGATCGAGGCGGCGTCCATGCGGGGGCAGGGTAGCCGCCGCACCGGCGCCCGGCGCTGGTTTCCAGTGCGACGAGCGGGGGACCGAGGAGTCGAACCTCGCGTTGCGGTTTTGGAGACCGCCGTGTTACCGATACACCAGTCCCCCAGGAGGCCTGGAGTCTAGGCGTCCCCGGGACGCGGGACCCACCGCCCTGCTCGGCGAGGAGAACGCGCCCGAGTATGTTTGGTCGTGCGGGTCGCAGACGGTTGAGCCAGCTCAGGCTTGGTCTACCGAGAAGTCCATGGATCAGCGAGCTCCTGCCATACCGCGGCCCTCGTTCGCCCGTAATCATTGCGTGCACAACTACTTGAACCGGCGAACCACCACGAGGGAGAAGTTATGAGCACGACAGCCATCACCGCCATTCCGACCGGCACCTGGAACGTCGATCCGGCCCATTCGAGCGTCGAGTTCCGCGTCAAGCATCTTGGCATCGCCACCGTGAAGGGCGTCTTCCGCGAGTACGAGGGCCACATCGAGATCGGCGACGACGTCAGCTCGTCGCGCGTCTACGGCAAGATCAACGCCGCCTCGATCGATACCGGCGAGCCCCAGCGCGACGACCACCTGCGCTCGCCCGACTTCTTCGACGTCGAGAACTACCCGGAGATCACGTTCGAGTCGACGAAGATCGAGGCCGTCTCCAAGGACGAGTTCCACGTCACCGGCGACCTCACGATGCACGGCATCACGCATCCGATCACGCTGCACGCCGAGGTGGAGGGCACCGAGGAGGACCCGTGGGGCAACACACGCGTCGGCCTCGAGGCCCAGGGCGAGATCTCCCGCAGCGACTGGGGGATGAAGTTCAACCAGGCGCTCGGCAGCGGCAACATGATGGTCAGCGACAAGGTCCGCATCAACGTCGACGTCTCGGCCGTCAAGGCCTCCTGAACCGCGCGGCGCGCGGGACGCCGGGACGCCGACGGTGCATGATTGACACCGTGAGCGTCCCGCGCGCCGAACCCGCACCGCCACCGCAGACCACGAGCGGCGAGGGCGGGCTGACCGTCGACCGGCTCGCCGACTCGGTCGACCCGGTGCAGGTCGTCCTCTTCGACGCCTTCGAGGTCGGCAGCGACGGCGAACCGGTGCGCGAGCCGCACCGCCACGACTACCACGAGCTCATCTGGATCAAGGACGGCTCCGGCCACCACATCCTGGACGGGCGCGAGGTGCCGGTCGTGCCCGGGTCGCTCAGCGTGATCGGGCGCGGCCAGGTCCACGTCTTCGAGCGCGCGCGCTCGGTCGACGGAGCGGTGGTCCGCTTCGGCGACGAGCTCCTGCACGAGGGCCGCATCGCCCGCACCGACCCCTCCTGGCTGCTGGCGGGCTGCGGCGGCTGGGGCGTCACCGTCCCGCAGGGCTACGTCGACGCGCTGGAGAACGTCATCAAGACGCTCGCCGCCGAGGCCGCCGGCCCGCCGGACCCCCACAGCGCCGACCTCCAGCGCCACCTCCTGTCGGTGATCCTCGTCTGGATCGAGCGCTGGTACGACGCCGAGCGCACCGAGCGCCGCGACATCGCAGACACCGGCATCCAGCTCTTCCGGCGCTTCGCCCGCGTGCTCGAGCGCGACTTCGCCGACCACCACGACGCCGTCCACTACGCCGACGCGCTCGCGGTCCCACCGGCGGCGCTGTCGCAGGCGCTCAACCGCGTCACGGGACGCTCGACGAAGGAGCTCGTCACCGACCGCGTCATGCTCGAGGCGGCGCGGCTGCTGCGCTTCACCGATCGCACGATCGGCGAGATCGCCTACGAGACCGGCTTCGCCGATCCGCTGTACTTCTCGCGCGCGTTCAAGCGCCACCACGGGCACGCGCCGTCGGCCTACCGCGACCTCTCCCGCGGGATGCACGCCGCAGGCTGAGGGATGTCCATGGATCGGAGATCTCTTCCCATTGGCCCGGCCCGGGGCCCGAACTAACGTGTGTCCCATGAACACGATCGAGAACCGCGCGGGCACGACTGAGGTCACGCCGCTGCCCGACACGCTGCGCCTCGGAGCCGTCCACCTCACGGTCTCCGACCTCGACCGCTCGATCGGGTTCTACGAGCGCTCGATCGGGCTCCAGCTCCAGCGCCGCGACGACGGCACGGCCGCCATGGGCGCCGGCGGCGAGGAGCTCGTCGTGCTCGTCGAGGAGCGCGGCGCCGCCCCCGGCGGCCGCCACGCCGGCCTCTACCACTTCGCGCTGCTGTTCCCCACCCGCGAGGCGCTCGCGCACGCCGTCCTGCGGCTCGCCGAGACGCGCACGCGCATCGAGGGTGCCTCCGACCACGGCGTCTCCGAGGCGATCTACCTCCGCGATCCCGACGACAACGGCATCGAGCTCTACGCCGACCGACCGCGCGATGCGTGGCCGGCCCCGCGCATGCCCGGCGAGCGCGTCGAGATGTACACGATCGCGCTCGACATGAAGTCGCTGCTGGCCACCGTGTCGGGCGAGACCGCCCCGCCGCACGCCGACGCCGGCCTGCGGATGGGCCACATCCATCTCCACGTCGCCGACATCGACCGCGGCCTGGCGTTCTACCGCGACGTCCTCGGCTTCGAGGTCATGGTCAACCTCGGCAGCGCGGCCTTCGTCTCGGCCGGCGGCTACCACCACCACCTCGGCTTCAACGTCTGGCTGGGCAAGGACATCGGCCGGCGCCCGGACGGCACGGCCGGACTGCGTCACTGGGTGATCGTGCTCGAGCGCCCCGAGGACGTCCAGGCGGTCCGCGACCGCGTCCAGCGCGCGGGGCTGCCGACCGAGGAGCGCGACGGCGGCTTCCTCGTCCGCGACCCCTGGGGAACGCCGGTCGTCGTGGCGGGCGCCCCGACGGCCTAACGGCTGGCGCAGCACCACGTCACCGACCGGGGGAACGCGTGCGCGCCGCCCCCGGACGCGAACTGGCGCGCGATGTTCGCCACCGCGGTGATGCGCCGGGCGCCCGTGGGGCGCAGGAAGAGCCACTGGTCGGCCTCGGGCCACGGCAGCAGCAGCCAGCGGCCGTCGGGCGACCACGCCGGCGCGCCGAAGCGCCCGGGGCCGGCGGTCAGCACCCGCTCGTGCAGGGTTCGGCGAGCGTCGAGCACGACGACTTCGCTGCGCTGCGTGGCGCGGCTCGTGCGGACGACGGCGACGTGCTCGCCACGAGGCGCCCAGACGGCGTGCTCGGCGTCGGCGTCCGCCGGCACGTCGCGCGCCGCGACGTTCCGTCCGCTCCCGTCGTAGAGCGACAGGCGCCGCGGCGTGAGCACGAGCAGCCGGTCGCCGGCGGCCGACCACAGGAGCTGCGCGGGCCGTGCGACCGGCGCGCTGCGCCACGCGCGCGCGCCGCTGTCCGCGGAGACGACGGTGGCCCGACCGTGGCGGTCGACGTATGCGATTACGTGGCCGGCGCCCGGTCTCCAGGCCGGTGCGACGTCGGTGCGCGCGCCCGCGAGGCGGTGGTCGCCGGTCCCGTCGCCGCCGACGATCCGCAGCGACCCTCCGGACAGGTACGCGAGGAGGAAGCCGTCGCCGGGCGCCCAGCGCGCGTCCGTCACGGGCTGCGAGCGCGGGAGCGTCCAGCGCACGCGCCCGCGCGGGTCGACAGCGCTCAGCTCGCGGCCGCGCCAGACGGCCGCGAAGAGCCCGTGCGGCGACCAGGACGCGCCGTCGTAGGCGCCCAACCGGCGCCTCGCGCCGTCGTCGGAGACGATCCAGGCGGCCGGCCCGGCGGTGACGAGCAGGCGGCCGCCGCCGGGCACGCGCACGAGCGCCGGCCGCGCGCTCGGCTGCCCGACGCCGAGGACCTTGCGCACGAGGCGCCCGACGTCGCTGCGCGGCGCGCTGGCCGCCGCCACGCCGGCGGCGCCGACGACCGCGGCGAGCGCCACGGCCACT
>DASWQM010000071.1:0-18186 GCA_036403675.1 Solirubrobacteraceae bacterium
ACGCGCAGCTCGACCGTCGGTAGCGCGGCGCGGTCGAGCAGGTGGCGCAGCTGGGCCCGCATGGCCTCCGGCCCGCCGACGACCGCGTGTAGCGCGCCCTCGCCGAGGACCGCGCACATCTCGACCGCGGCCTCGCCGGCGAGGCGCTCCTGGCGGGCTATGCGGGCAGCGACGATGCGCTCGATCCACTCCCTGCTCGCCGTGGGATCCCACTCCCTCAGCACCGTGCGGGCGTAGTCGGCCGTCTGCAGCAGGCCGGGCAGCGCCGCGACCGAGACGTACTCCAGTCTGTGGGCACGACGCTCGAGCCAGTCGTAGTCGGCGACGGCCGTCGAGACGACGTCGGGCGACGCCTTTTGCTCGCGGGCCTCCTGGGCGATCCGCATGAGCGCGTCGCGCTCGGCGCCGCGCACGCCGTAGACCTCCAGCGCGTAGAACAGGTCGGCCAGGTGCGGGAGCCGGTCGCCGGTCTCCCAGCGGCTCAGCGTCGAGGGACGGCGCTTGATCAGGCTCGCGGCGGCCACGAGCTTCAGGCCCGCCGCCTCGCGCTTCTCACGCAGCCGCGCGCCGAGCAGGCGGCCGCGCAGCGTCGTGTCCCCGGGGCCGACCTTGATGACCGTCTGCCTGCTGCTCATGTGCGCGTGCGATCTGGCAAATGTGCCGGAAGCCTATGCAGGCCGGATCGCTTGCGCCACCGGCCCGGCTCGTGGAAGCCTCGCGCTCGTGGCTGCTCCCATGCCCCGCACCCCGACCCGGCCGCAGTACCGGTGGGCGCGTGCCTACCGGCACGGGGAACTCGTCTGCGGCCGGGTCGACCTGCGGGTGTCCGACAGCGCGCGGATCGGGCTGACGGCGCGCGAGCGCCGCGAGGTCTTCGTCCGCTTCATCGAGCGCATCGCGCCCGAGCTGCGGCGCGAGCTCGACGGGCTCGTGCGGCGCCGCGGCGACGTCGCCCGCCGCGTCGCCGAGCGGATGCAGGCGATCGAGCTCGTCGCCGACGATCTGCAGCGCGGCGACGTGCGCATCGTCGGCCGGCTCCAGCCGCCGCAGCGCCGCCACGGCGAGCTCTACGAGATCGAGTTCGGCGTCCGGGAGCTGCCGGACCCGGGCCGCCTGCCGTCACCCGCGGCGCGCAGCTCGGATGCGGGAGCCCGCCGGCTCGGGCGCGCGTGACGATGACTGAGCCGGAGCCCGTGCCCGTGCGCCGGCTCTCGGCGATCGAGCTGAAGGTGCTCAAGATCGCGGCGCACCGTCAGCTGCGCCGCTGGAACAACATCGAGCTGCGCGGCGAGCTGCGCCGTCCGGAGCGCCGCGACAGCCTGCGCCGCGCCGTGCGGGTCCTCGACGAGTTCCCGGCGGGCGTCGAGCTGCGACCGGCCGAGCACGAGTAGCCGCGCCCTACCCCGGCAGCTCGAACATCCGCGCCAGCGCCGCCCCCACGCGCTCGCGGACGACGAGCGCGCTGCGTTGGACGTGGGCGCGCATGAACGCCGCCGCGGCATCCGCGTCGCGGGCGAGGACGCACGCGAGGATCTCGAGGTGCTCGGTGATCGTCGCGCCGATGCGGTCGTCGGTCGTGAAGTCGTAGATGCGCAGGACGCGGATGCGGTCGTTGAGGTCGCCGAGCAATGTCTCCGCGACGTCGTTGCCGCTGGCGGCGGCGAGCTGGCGGTGGAAGCCCTCGTCGGCGTGGACGAAGTCGGGGCCGCGCGGGAGCGAGCGTGCGTCCTGCCAGGCCGCCAGCAGCGCGCGCCACTCCTGGTCGATCGCCTCGATCCGGCCGCGGTCGCCGGCCGACGCTGCGCGGCGCGCGACGAGCTCCTCGATCGCGACGCGCACCTCGTAGAGCTCGCGCATCGACTTCACGCTCGGTGGGCTCGGGCACACCCCGCCGCCCGGATCGCGGACGATGTGCCCGTCGCCCTCCAGCCGGCGCAGCGCCTCGCGCACCGGCGTGCGGCTCGTCTGGAACTCGGCGGCGAGCTGCTGCTCCACGAGCCGCCGGCCGACCGGCAGGTCGCCGCGCAGCAGCCGCTCGCGCAGCTCCGCGTACACGCGCTCGGCCTGCGATGCCGCGCGCACGCCGCCGCGTGCGTTCCGCGTTGGAGCCATTGCGTCCCAGTGTGGCTGAGACTCAGGCATCGAGCGCCGCGACCGCGGCGGCGAACGCCCGCAGCGGCGGCAGCGTCACGCCTCCGCCGATCTGCCCGGCGCCCGGCGCGCGGTGCGCGATGCCCGTGTGGATCGGCGGCACGACGCCCTCGCGCACGACCGCGCGGGCGTCGACTCCGAGGATCGCCGGGCCGTCGGGCAGCACGAGCACGGG
Source organism: Solirubrobacteraceae bacterium (assembly GCA_036403675.1). Taxonomy (GTDB): domain Bacteria; phylum Actinomycetota; class Thermoleophilia; order Solirubrobacterales; family Solirubrobacteraceae; genus CADCVQ01. The sequence continues at coordinate 2,327 of DASWQM010000071.1, forward strand.
GTGCTCGGCGGCCGCGATCCGTCGCAGCAGCGCCATCCGGACGGGGATCGCCGCCGGGTCCAGGCCGACCGAGGCGGCCGACAGCGGCGCGGCGCCGATCGCGAGCGCGCCCAGCCCGTAGACCTCGATGATCGCCGAGTCGCCGAGGTCCGGGTTCATGTCCTGCGGCTCGTAGCCCTCGTACAGCGCTGCCGGCTCGGGCAGCGCGGCGGGCCCGGTGAACCACGTGTCGCCGGTCCCCGACAGCTTCACGCCGACCTCGACCCCGTTGCGCGCCACGACCGTCACGAGCGGCGCGCCGGGCACGCCCGACGCGCAGACGAGCGCGAGCTTCGCGAAGACCATCGCGACGTTGAGAAAGAACTGGCCGTTGGCGCGGATGAACGCGTCGACGCCGGCGGCGAGCGGAGCGAGCGCATCGGCGAGGAGCTCGGTCCCGGCCTGGGTGCGGTGGTGGCACTCGTCCCCGCGCGCGAGCGCGCCGGCGTGCAGCTCGAGGAGGTCGAGCGGGCCGCGCGCCCCCAAGGCCCGCGCGAGCTCGGGCGCGAGGACGTCGCGCATCCACTCCAGGCGGGCGACGACCTCGTCGTCGTCGGCGCCGTAGCGCAGGACCTTCCCGGAGCCCTCGTTCAGCGGGCACCAGGCGGTCGCGCCGCTCGCGTCGTCGCGCGCGACCAGCACCGGCATCGACCCGGTGACGACGCCGGACATCGGGCCGACCCCGCCGCAGTCGTGGTTCGTCGCCAGCGGGACCTCGCCGGCGTCCGCGAGGGCGAGCGCCGCCGCGGGATCGTCGGCGACGCCATCCATCGTCAGCGCCACGCCGAGCGCCGCGCGCATCGGCCCGCACATCGCCGACGACGCGATCGGCGGCCCGGCGTGGCACGCGCCGCCCGCCGCGAGATGGGGGACAACCGCGGCGGCCGGCACGACATCGACGAGCAGCGGCCGGGCGGCCGCCAGCGCGGCGACAGCGTCATCGACTGCATACAAAGGTGTGCTCAACGCCATGCACCGTAGTACCGCGCCGGGCGCCACGGCATGGACGAAATGGCGAAATCTGCCCGCCCCTGCTCGGCCATCGGGCCAATGCGACGGCCATGGAGCGCGGCGTACGGTGCCACCGCACCCAGCGATGTGGACCGGATTGCATACAACGGTCCCCGGCAGAAAGGCACCGATGCCGACCGAGCCAGTCGCAGTTCCGGCCGCGCCCTACCCGTTCGCGCTCACATCGGCGACCACGGCGCTGGTCATCATCGACATGCAGCGGGACTTCCTGCAGACGGGAGGCTTCGGGGCGATGCTCGGCAACGACGTCTCGATGCTCACACGGGTCGTCGAGCCGCTTGCCGCCGTGCTCGACGCCGCCCGCGCGGCCGGGCTGATGGTCATCCACACCCGCGAGGGGCATCGCCCCGACCTCTCCGACTGCCCGCCGAGCAAGCTTGCGCGCGGCCACCTGGACACGCCCATCGGCGCGGAGGGACCGAACGGGCGCGTGCTCGTCCGCGGCGAGCGCGGGCACGACATCGTCGACGAGCTCGCCCCGATGCCGGGCGAGGTCGTGCTCGACAAGCCCGGCAAGGGCGCGTTCTACGCCACCGACCTCGAGCTGCTCCTGCGCAACGCGCAGATCACGAGCCTCGTCGTCACCGGCGTGACGACCGAGGTCTGCGTGCACACGACCGTGCGCGAGGCCAACGACCGCGGCTTCGAATGCCTCGTGCTCTCGGACTGCGTCGGCTCCTACTTCCCCGAGTTCCACGAGGTCGGCCTGAGGATGATCGCCGCGCAGGGCGGGATCTTCGGCTGGGTCGCCTCGTCGCAGGACCTGCTGGCCCACCTTCCGGTCCCCGCGGCCGCCAACTAGAGAGGTCGCTTCATGTCTGCTGCAGCCGTGCCCGTTGCATCGTTCAAGCCGCCGCTCTGGACGCGCGGAGACCTCAACGCGTTCTTCGGTCTCGGCATCAACATGCTCGTCAACGTCCTCGTCCTGGCCGGCCTGTCGGCGGGCGTCGTGCAGATCCCGGCGCACGACGTCTACCACACGATCCTTCCAGCGCTCGGGATCGAGTTGCTGGTCGGCAACTGCTTCTACTTCTACCTGGCCAGGAGGCTCGCGGAGAAGGAGGGCCGCACCGACGTCACGGCGATGCCCTACGGCCCCAGCGTGCCGCACATGTTCATCGTGACGTTCGTCGTCATGCTGCCGACGTTCCTCGCCACGAAGGACCCGGTCAAGGCGTGGGAGGCGGGCCTCGCGTGGGCGTTCATCATCGGCGTGATCATCCTCATCGGGGCGTTCGTCGGCCCGACGATCCGCAAGTTCACGCCCCGCGCGGCGCTGCTCGGCACCCACGCCGGCATCTCGATCACGTTCATCTCGATGCGGCCGGCGGCGCAGATGTGGGAGGCCGCCTGGATCGCGCTGCCCGTGCTGACGCTCATCATCGTCGGCTTCATCGCCGGCGTGCGGCTGCCGGGCAACTTCCCGGTCGGCCTCGCCGCGCTGCTGCTGGGCAGCGCGATCGGCTGGGCCGGCGGGTTCATGGAGACCGCGAAGGTCAGCTCCGCCGTCCACGACATCGCGGTCGGCCTGCCGTCGCTGAACCTCGACCTGCTCGTCCACGGGCTCGACGGGATCTCGCCGCTGCTGGCGACGGCGATCCCGCTGGGCATCTACAACTTCACCGAGGCGATGAGCAACGTGGAGTCCGCGGCCGCGGCCGGCGACTCCTACAGCCTGCGCAAGGTGCTGCTCGCCGACGGCACGGGCGCGATCGTCGGCTCGGCGCTCGGCAGCCCGTTCCCGCCCGCCGTCTACGTCGGCCATCCCGGCTGGAAGGCCGCCGGCGGACGGATCAGCTACTCGCTGGCGACCGGCGTGGTGATCTTCCTGCTCTGCGTCTTCGGGCTCTTCCCGCTGCTGGACTCGATCCTGCCGGTCCCGGCGATCGTGCCGGTGCTGCTCTACATCGGCCTCATCATCGGCTCGCAGGCGTTCCGCGCGGTCCCGCGGGCGCACTACGCCGCGGTCGTGCTCGCGATCGTGCCCAACGCCGCCGCGTGGGCGAGCGGGCTCATCGACAACGCGCTCGGCGCGGCCGGGACGAGCGCCGCGAAGGTGGGCGACACCGCGCTGAACAACGCGGGCGTCGTCTACGAGGGGCTGCTGAAGCTCGGCGAGGGAGCGGTGCTGGCCGGCCTGCTGCTCGGCGCGATCGCGGCGTTCCTCATCGACCGCCGCTTCTGGTGGGCCGCCGGCTACAGCGCGCTCGCGGCCGCCCTGTCGCTCGTGGGCCTCATCCACGGCGCGAAGGTGTCGCTGCACGTCGACGCGACCCAGGCCAAGATCGCGCTCGGCTACGCGTTCATGGCGCTCGTCTGCGTGGCCTTCGCGGCGATGAAGCTGCCCGAGCGGGCGGTCGACCCGTCCGATCCGGCCGACGTCGAGGAGGCGGCCGAGCGCGCCGCGGCGCGGGCCCCCGCGCCGGAGGCGCCGGCCGCGGCGCCGGCGCCGGCGCCCGTCCCGGCGTAGCGCGGACGCGATGACGATCGAGCGGCTGCTCGCCGGCTACCGCGACGGCTCGGAGGATCCGGCGGAGGTCGTCGCGCGCGCCTACGAGCGCGCGCGATCGGCCGCCCAACCCGCCTGGATCGCGCTGGTCGCGTGGGACGCCGTCGAGGCGGCGCTCACGCGGCTGCGCGATGCCCCGCGCGACCTGCCGCTCTACGGGATCCCGTTCGCGATCAAGGACAACATCGACCTCGCGGGCACGCCCACGACGGCGGCGTGCCCGGCCTACGCCTACGTGCCCGATCGCAGCGCGTTCGTCGTCGAACGCCTCGTCGCCGCGGGGGCGATCCCGATCGGCAAGACGAACATGGACCAGTTCGCCACCGGGCTGACCGGCACTCGGACGCCGTACGGCGCGTGCGCGAGCGTCGCCGACCCGCGCTACGTCGCCGGCGGCTCGAGCTCGGGCTCGGCGGTCGTCGTCGCCGACGGCACCGTGCCGTTCGCGCTGGGGACCGACACCGCCGGCTCGGGGCGCGTGCCGGCCGCGCTCAACGCGATCGTCGGCTTCAAGCCGTCGCTCGGCCGGCTGAGCACGAGCGGCGTCGTGCCGGCGTGCCGCAGCCTGGACTGCGTCTCGCTGCTGACCGCCGACGTCGACGGCGCGGCACGGGTGCTCGACGTTGCGGCCGGTCCCGATCCCGCGGACCCCTACTCCCGCGTGCCGGCGCCGGCCGGCACCGGCGAGCGGCTCGCGGGAGCAGCGGCGGGGGCGCGGCTCGCGGTCCCGCGGCCAGACCAGCTGACGTTCTGCGGCGACGCCGCCGCCGCGCGCGCGTGGGAGCGCGCGCGCGAGCGCGCCATCGCGCTCGGGTGGGAGCTCACCGAGATCGACTTCGAGCCCTTCGCCGAGGCCGCCCGGATGCTCTACGAAGGACCGTGGCCGGCGGAGCGCTACGCGTCGGTCGGCGCCTTCATCGCGGCACACCCGGCGGAGGTCGATCCGGTCGTTCGCCGCGTGATCATGGCCGGCCGCGACCTCGGCGCGGTCGAGGCCTTCCAGGGCGCGCAGCGGCTCGCCCAGCTGCGCCATTGCACGCGCCCGGTGTGGGAGCGCGCCGACGCGCTGCTCCTGCCGACGGCGCCGACGCTCTACACCGCCGCGGAGATCGCCGAGGAGCCGATCGCGCGCAACGCGCTGCTCGGGACGTACACGAACTTCGTCAACCTGCTCGACCTCAGCGCCGTCGCCGTGCCGGCCGGCGCGCGCGAGGACGGGCTGCCGTTCGGCGTCTCGCTCGTCGCGCCCGCCGGCGCGGACCGCACGCTGCTGACGCTCGCCGCCCGCTGGTGCGACGAGCAACCCGGGCGCGCGGCCGCCGGCGCGGGCAGCGTCGCGGTCGCCGTCGTCGGCGCGCACCTCACGGGCGAGCCGCTGAACGGCCGGCTCGTCGCGCTCGGCGGGCGCCTGCTCGAGACGACACGCACCGCAGCGACGTACCGGCTCTTCGAGCTGCCGGGCAGCAGCCCGGCCAAGCCGGGGCTCGTCGGCGGCGGTCCGGCGACGGGCGACGGCATCGAGGTCGAGCTCTGGGAGCTCGGGACGGAGGCGTTCGGGCGCCTTGTCGCGGGCGTGCCGTGGCCGCTGGCGATCGGCACGGTCATGCTCGCCGACGGGCGCTCGGTGAAGGGCTTCATCTGTGAGGCCGACGCGGTCGCCGGGGCGCGCGAGATCACCGCGCACGGCGGCTGGCGCGCGTATCGCGCGGCCGCCGCTCTCGCCGACGCGCCCGCGGGCACGCCGGGGGGTTGAGATGCGGTGTTCGTATCATCTGCGGCGTGACGTCGTCCACGCTGGAGAGGCGCCGGCTGCCTCTCCGTGGCAGTCATGTCGCCGCCCTTGCCGCGGGCCTCTCGATCGTGGCGGCGTTCACCGTCGTCGACATCTCGGTCCAGCCGACCACGGCCGTCGTCGGCATGGTCCTCGTCGCACCGCTGCTGACGGCGCTGTTCGGCACCGCACGCGACGTCGCGCTGGTCGGCTATGTCTCGGTCCTGCTCGTCGTGCTGAGCGCCTCATGGCGCCACAACTTCGGTGACAGCCTCTATGTCTACCGCGTCCTCGTCGTCGTCGCCGTCAGCGTCCTGGCCGTTCTCGCCGCCCGCACCCGCGAACGTGTCGGCCGCGACCGCGAGCGCTTCGCCGTCCTGGCGGCGGTGGGCGAGATCGCCGACGGGACACGCAGCCTGACCGACACGGTCGGTGCGCTGAACGAGCTCGTCGTGCCCGCGGTCGCCGACATCTGCATCGTCGACGCCGTGAGTCAGGGCGAGCTGCAGCGCCTGTCGGTGCGAGTCGCCGGCCGCAACGACGATGCGACGGCCGCCATGCTCGCCGCCCGGCCCCCCGGGGCGATCGACGTGGGGCCGCCTCAGCCGCGGCTGCTGGCGCCCGTCGACGACACGGTGCTCGAGCAGATCACCCATGACAGGCAGGACCTGGAGCGGCTGCGCGCGCTGGAGGTGGCCTCGGCCATCGTCGTGCCGCTCCGCGCGCGCGGGCGCACGCTGGGGTCGCTGACGCTGATGACGACACGCCACTCCGGGCGGCGCTACGTCGACGAGGACGTCGAGTTCGCGAAGCTCTTCGCCGGGCGCGCGGCGCTCGCGCTCGACAACGCGGGCCTGTTCTCGGAGCTCGAGACGATCGAGGCGCAGCTCACGACCGCCCTGGCGACGCTCGCCGAGGCGGTCACCATCCAGCACTCCGGGGGCGGGCTCATCTACGCCAACGCGACCGCTGCCGGCATGTTCGGCTTCGACTCGGCGCCGGAGCTGCTCGCGGCGTCGGTCGATGACATCGTCGAGCGGTTCGAGACGACCAACGAGGACGGCTCGCCGCTGCGGATGGAGGATCTGCCGGGGCGGCTCGTCCTCGCCGGCAAGGAGCCGCGGCCGCACGTCGTCCGGACGGTCGACAGGCGCACCGGCGAAGAGGGCTGGCGCAGATTGAAGGCGTCCGGCGTCTACGACCGCGACGGCAACCTGAGGCTCGTCGTCAACGTCATCGAGGACATCACGACGGTGAAGCACGCCGAGATGACGCAGCGCCTGCTGGCGCGCGTCGGCGAGCTGCTGGCGTCGTCGCTGGACTACGAGACGACGCTGCAGCAGGTCGCCGAGCTCGCCGTCCCGCACCTCGCCGACTGGTGCGCGGTGAGCATGCCGGACGGGCACGGGTTCGTCCGGACCGTCGCCGTCGCGCACGCCGATCCGGCGAAGGTCACCCTCGCGCGCGAGATCGGCGAGCGCTACCCGACGCCGGCCGACGCCCCCACGGGCACCGCCTGGGCGATCCGCGAGGGCGCCTCGCAGTTCTTCAACGACATCCGCGACGAGATGCTGGCCGATTGGGCCATCGACGACGAGCACCTCGAGCTCCTGCGGGGCGTCGGGATGCATGCCGGGATCACGGTCCCGATGAGCGCCGGCGGCAAGAACGTCGGCTCCCTCAGCCTCGTCAGCGCGGAGTCCGCCAGGCGCTTCACCGTCGCCGACGTCCAACTCGCCGAGGAGCTCGCGCGGCGTGCGGGGACGGCGGTCGAGAATGCCCGCCTGTACACGGAACGGTCGCACATCGCGCGCACGCTGCAGACGGGGCTGCTGCCCGGCGGCCTGCCGCACATGCCCGGTTGGCGGATGGCGACGCTCTACCGGCCCGCGGGCGACGAGAACTGGGTCGGCGGCGACTTCTACGACGCGTTCGCGGTGCGCGGCGGGTGGCTCGTGCTCGTCGGCGACGTCGCCGGCCGCGGCGCGGAGGCCGCCGCCCTCACCGGGCTCGCCCGTCACACGCTGCGCACCGCGGCCAAGCTCCTCGACGATCCGCTGGACGCCGTCGGCACGCTGAACGCCGAGCTGCGCGAACGCGAGCAGATGTCGCTGTGCTCGGTCGCGGCGGTGCTGCTGCGCGAGGACGGCGGCCGCGCGACGGCCGAGATCGTCTGCGCCGGCCACCCGCTGCCGCTGCTCGCGCGCGACGGCAAGGTCGAGCCGGTCGGCAGCTTCTCGCCGATGCTCGGCGCCTACCCGGTCGACGAGTGGCGCCGGACGACGGTCGAGCTCGAGCCGCGCGACGTCCTGTTGCTCTACACCGACGGGGTCTTCGATGCGGTCGGCGAGGACGGGCGCTTCGGCGAGGACCGCCTCCAGCGCACCGTGGCGGGCGTCACCGACGCCGACGACGCAGTGGAGCGGATCGACGCGGCGCTGAGCGCGTTCGAGCAGGGCGCGCCGACCGATGACGCCGCCGTGGTCGCCGTCGAGCGCGAGCCCGTGGCGGCGCGGACGGCCTCCGCGCACGACGACGGGCGCGGGGACGAGCAGCGGCGATGACCCGGCAGCCGCATGCAGCGGGGTTCCTCATGCGTGCGTCGTGGCGCGCCGACGTCGTGCTTGCCCGCAGGTTCGAGCTGCACGGTGGGCCCGAGGCTCCGCGCGCCGTGCGGTCGCGGTTCGGCGAGCTGCTCGCCGGGCATCTCGACGAGGACGACCTCCTGGACGTCATCGTGCTCATCTCCGAGCTCATCACGAACGCGGTGCGTCACGGTCGCGCGAACGAGCGCGAGACGATCGTCGTGCACGTCGCGATCGCACCGCGCGTCCTGCGGGTGGAGGTCTGCGATGCGGGTCCCGGCTTCGACGCCCCGACCGTCCCGCGCTCCCGCCCGGAGGGCGGCGGCAACGGGCTCGTGCTGCTCGCGCGCATGAGCAGCAGCTGGGGCGTGCTCTGCGACGCCGGGACGTGCGTCTGGTTCGAACGCGCGCTCGCGCTGCCGTCCGCGCGCGCCTGACACGAGCGCCCCCCGGCGCTCGCTACCGTTCAGCCATGCCCACGACCGTCTCCTCCTCCACGCTCGCCAACGGCCTGCCCCTGCACCGCGTTGCCCTCGAGGGAACGCGAGCGGTCACGATCCTCGTCGCCTTCGACGCCGGCGCCCGCACCGAGCGCCCGGACGAGAACGGCATGGCGCACTTCCTCGAGCACCTCGTCTTCAAGGGCGGCGAGAAGTACCCGCACTACCGCGACGTCAACGACGCCGCCGAGCGCCTCGGCGGGTCGCTGAACGCCTACACGTCGCACGACCTCGTCGCGTTCCACATCACGGTGCGCGCCGAGTCCGCGATGGAGGCGATCGACCTCCTGACCGATTTCGCCGGCCGCCCCCACATCGACGCGGGCGAGCTCGACCGGGAGCGCGGCGTCGTCATCCAGGAGATCCAGCGCTACAAGGACGAGCCGTCGTCCGTCGCCGAGTGGCTCATCGACCGCGCGACGTTCGGCGAGCACCCGCTCGGCCGGCCGGTGCTCGGGCCCGAGGAGCACCTGCGCACGTTCACGCGCGACGCGATCGTCGCCTTCCGCGAGCGCCGCTGGTCGGGCGCGCGCGGCGGCGCCTTCGTCGTCGGCAACCTCGGGCACGTCGAGACCGACGGCGCGACGGCCGAGCTCTTCGAGCGCTTCCCGGCGCTCCCCCCGCCGGAGCCCTACGAGCCGGCGCCGGAGCTCGTGCCCGACGTCATCGTCGAGGAGCGCGACACGAACCAGTCGCACCTGCGCATGTCCTACCGGCCGCAGGTCGACGTCACGAGCCCCGAGCAGCGCGCGGCGATGGCGATCTACTCGATGCTGTTGGGCGGCTCGATGAGCTCGCGGCTCTTCGACGAGATCCGCGAGCAGCGCGGCCTCGCCTACTCGGTCTGGGGCATCTCGCACTCGCACGCCGACGTGCCGCTGCTGCAGCTGGGCGCCGGGCTGGACTCGACGAAGTGCATCGAGGCCTACCGCCGGATGCGCGAGATCGTCGCCGAGCTGCGCGACGAGGGCCCGACGGTGGAGGAGGTCGACCGCGCACGCGCCTACGCCGCCGGGCGCCGCGTGCTCGCGTTCGAGAACACGAACAGCGTGGCGCGCCACGCGGCGACGCAGGCGATCGTCTTCGGTGAGCCGATCGACCCCGACGGCGCGATCGCCCAGCTCGACGCCGTGACGCTCGACGAGGTCGCCACCGTCGCGCGGGACGTCGCCGACACGCTGTCGGTCGCCTGCGTGGGACCGCACCGCGCAAGCGACTTCGAGTGACGACCGCGACCCTGAACCGCCTGGAGCTCGAGCGCTACGTCGGGCGCGTGAGCGGCCGCTGGCCGCTGGACCAGGCGCTGCTCGGCGGCGCCCGCGTCGCGGACATGCGCGGCGCGGGACCGCAGCGCGAGCGCGGCCAGGAGTACGTCGTGGTGCTCGTCTCCGACGCGTTCGACGGCGTCCCGTGGCTCGAGCGCGTCTACCAGGCCGGCAGCCTGTGGGACGCCGCCGAGATGGGCGGCCGTGCGGACGTGCACTGCTACACGCCACCGGAGCTCGAGCGCCGCGTCCAGCGGATGCGCAGCGTGCGCGAAGCCGTCAGCGAGGGCATCGACCTGCTCGCCGCCGGCCAGCGGCGCTAGTGCCTACTCGAGGTTCCCGCAGGAGTTGAAGCCGTAGTCCAGCGCGCGGCGGTCCGCCTGCGCCTGTGCGGCACGGAACGCGTCGAGCGCCGCGCGCACCGCGACGCCCGCCTGCGCCAGCTCGCGCTTGTCGGGGGCACCCGCGGCGGCGGCGAAGCGCTGTGCCGACGAGCGCAGGCGCACGAGCGTCGGGTCGGTGGCGCGGACCGCGGCGACGTAGGCCTCGGCACCGCGGCGTTCGACGGGGTCGGCGGGGAGCCTGATGTCCTGCAGCCCCTTGCGCAGCTCGCCGTAGAGATCGGCGAGGACGTTGGCGGACTGCACGATGTCCTGCGGCGTCTGGGGATCGGTCGCCCCCGCCGTCGCGAAGCGGTCCGTGAGACGCGCGCAGACGAGGTCGCCCTCGGCGACGTAGCGCTCCTTGGTCATCGTCTTGGGCTCGTCGCCGCCTCCGCCGCAGCCGCCGAGCACCATGGCCGCGAGCAGTGCGGCCGCGATCAGGCGTGTCATCGCGAGCGGCCGCTCACGTGTCCGCGCCGGCCATCGTCGAGCAACGGCGCGCAGTCACGAGATGGCGACCATCCGCTCGATCGGCACGCAGGCGCGCTCGGCGATGTGGGCGGGAACCCTCACCTCGTGCACGAGGTCGCGCAGCGCGTCGCGGAGCTTGGGCAGCGTGATCATCTTCATGTACGTGCACGCGGCGCGCTCGTTGGCGGCGATGAACTCCGTGTCCGGCGCCGCCTCGCGCAGCGGGTGCAGCATCCCGATCTCGGTGGCGACGATCGCGGTCCGGCCCGGCTGCGCCTCGCGCGCGTAGCGCAGCATCCCGCCGGTCGACAGCATGCGCACGCCCGCGCCGTCGACGTCGCCGGCCGCGACGTACTCCATGACCGACGTCGAGCAGCCGCACTCGGGATGGATGAGGAAGTCGGCGTCGGGATGCGCGGCACGGACCTGCTCGATGTCGCGCGGCCGGATGCCGGCGTGGACGTGGCACTCGCCGTCCCAGACGTGCAGCGAGCGACCGATGCGGCGCTCGACATAGGCACCGAGGAACATGTCCGGCCCGAACAGGATCTCCGTGTCCGCGCCGTGCTCGCGCAGGATGTGCTCGACGACCGCCACCGCGTTCGCCGACGTCACGCAGTAGTCCGTCAGCGCCTTGATCTCGGCGGTCGTGTTGACGTACATGACCGTGATCGCGCCCGGGTGCTCGGCCTGCCACGCGCGCAGCTGCTCGGGCGTGATCGCGTCGGCGAGCGAGCAGCCGGCGTGGAGGTCCGGGATCAGCACGGTCTTCTCCGGGCACAGGACGGAGGCCGTCTCGGCCATGAAGTGCACGCCGCAGAACGCGATGACGGCGGCGTCGGAGGCCGCCGCCTGCTGCGAGAGGCCGAGCGAGTCGCCGACGTAGTCGGCGACGTCCTGGATCTCCGGCAGCTGGTAGTTGTGGGCGAGGATGACGGCGTCGCGCTCCGCGGCGAGCGAGCGAACCTCGTCCTGCAGTTCGCGAACGTCGTAGAGCTGCAGCAGCGTCACGTCATCGGCTCCAGAGTCAGGGACAGGTCGAGCGCGGGGGCTGAATGCGTCAGGGCCCCGACCGAGATCCAGTCTACGCCGGTCTCGGCGTAGCTCCGCAGGCTGTCGAACGTGATCCCGCCGCTGGCCTCCAGCCGCGCCCGGCCGCCGACATGGGCGACGATCCGGCGCAGCGCGTCGGGGCTCATGTTGTCCAGCAGCAGGCGCGTCGCGCCCGCCTCGAGCGCCTCGTCGACGTCGGCCGGGGTCCGGCACTCGACCTCCATCGGGAAGTCGGGGTGGCTGGACCTGACGGCCGCGACGGCGGCGCCGATCCCGCCCGCCAGCGCGGCATGGTTCTCCTTGATGAGGACCATGTCGTACAGCCCCGCGCGGTGGTTCGTGCCGCCGGCCGCGGCGACCGCCGCCTTCTCGAGCGCGCGCAGCCCGGGAGTCGTCTTGCGCGTGTCGAGGATCTCTGCGCCGGTTCCCTCGACCGCGTGCACGCAGCGCGCGGTGAACGTCGCGATCCCCGACAGGCGCTGGAGGAAGTTCAGCGCGGTGCGCTCGGCGGCGAGCAGCGCGCGGGCGTCGCCGGTGGCGCGCAGCACCGGCGCCGGCGGCTCGGACCACTCGCCCTGCGGCCCGAGCCGCTCCAGCGACACGTCGGGGTCGAGTGCCATGAACGTCGCCTCGGCGGCATCGAGGCCGAAGACGACGCCGGGCGCCTTCTGCGTGATCGTCGCCACGGCGCGGGTGCCCTCCGGCACCGTCGCCTGGCTCGTCACGTCGGCCTCGCCGACGTCCTCGGCGAGGGCCCGCAGGACGAGCTGGTCGAGCGTCTGCGCGTCAGGCGTCACGTGCGCCGCAGGATACGGGTCGCGCGCCCGTCAAGATCAGCTCGTGACGCCGAAGCCGTCCACGCTCGACGATTGGCTCCCCGAGCCGCAGGTCCGCACGCGTCACGAGCGCTCGTCCGCGGCCGATCCCGACACGCTTTGGGCGGCCGCCAAGAGCGTGCGCCTCGACCAGACCCGGACGATCGGCCGACTCGTGCGCTGGCGGATCCCCGGCGTCCGCCCCGCGCAGTCGTTCGTCGACCTGCTCGAAGACGAGCCGTTCATCGTCCTCGACGCGGGCGAGCGGTACTCGATCTCCGGCCTGTGCGGGCGCATCTGGACGCTCGCGCGCGACTACCCGCAGCTCGAGAGCCCCGACGCCTTCCGCGCCTGGGACGCGCCGCGCACCGTCCGCGTGCTCTTCGCGCACTGGGTGCAGCGCGAGCCCGACGGCCGCAGCACGCTCGTCAGCGAGGCGCGCGTCGGCCCGACCGACCGGGTCGCCGCCATGCGCCTGCGGTCGCTGTGGCTCGTCATCGGGCCCTTCGAGCGCCTCATCGGCAAGGAGCCGCTGGAGCTTGCGGTCGCGGGCGCAGAGGCGGCCTCGGCGGCGAGCGTTCGGAGCGGCGCTTAAGACCGGTCCTCGTCGGCGAAGCGGACGCAGACGCGCATGTCGTCGTCGGCGTCGCCGGCGATGAACGTCAGCAGCCGGATGCCCTCCTCGGCGACCGCGATCCGGTCCTCGCGAGCCATCGGCCCCCACGGCGAGATCTCGAGCGCGTGGATCGCGCGCCCGCGGATGAGCCGCCACGTGCCCGCCACGAAGCCGTCGACGAGGAAGGTCTTCGGCATCGCGATGCGCCCGCGGACCGGCTCGCCGACGATGCGCGTGCGGTCGGCGTGGGAGAGCACGGCGTTGTCGAAGTCCGGGAGGAAGCGCGGCGGCGCGGGTGTCTCGGGATCGGGCAGCGGCCCGTCGACGACGTCGAGCAGCTCGCGCCCGTGCTCGTCGCGGAAGCTGCGCAGGCGCGGCCGCAGGCGGTCGACCGCGCGGCGCACGCCCGTCAGGCCCGACCACGTGCGGATGTCGGCGACCGTCGCCGGCCCGAACGCCGCGAGGTAGCGCACGATGAGCTCGTCGGGCTCCGTCTCGCGCTCGAGCGGCCGCCCGAGCCAGCGCTGCGCGGTCGTCTGCAGGGCGCGGCCATTGCGACCCCAGATGCCGCGCGGTGGCACGTGCACGAGCGGCGCGAGCGCGGTGAAGGCGTGGGCGAGGGCGCGCGGCTCGTGGCGCGGCCACTCCGTCGACAGCAGCTGCCCGACGTCTCCGAGCGAGCGCGGCTCCTGCTCGACGAGCGCCTGCCCGAGCTCGACGAGGCGGCCGAGCTCGACGCCGGCGAGATGGCGGCCGAAGCAGGCCTGCATGCGGCGCTCCATGACCGGCTGCAGGACCGGCCGCAGCGCGCGGCAGTCGCGGGCGGTGACCGCGTGCAGCGTCCAGCGCATGAGCGCGATGCGGACGACCTTGCGCGCCGAGATGAGCGCGGCCAGCTCGTCGGCATCGAAGTCGACGACGCGCGACCAGAGGCCGACGTAGGGAGCGTTCGGGTTCTGTGCCTGCAGGCCGACGAGGTGCTCGAGCGCCTCGCCGGCGGACAGGTCGTGGCGTCGCAGCAGCAGCTGGCGTTCGAGCAGCGCCCGGTTGAGCGCGCGCGGGCCCAGGACGCTGCCGGTCGCAGGCGAGGTGCGGGTGGTGACGGTCGGTGGTGTCAGCACGTCGGTCACTCCTGCGTGGAAGCCTACCCAGGATCCTTACGATCTCCCCAATTCGATGACGATGACCGCTATTGATCCCGCGCCCGACCGGCTGCGCGCGCTGTTCGCCGGCTGCGCGCGGCCACGCTGCTACGTCGCCAGCCCGCTGGGCTTCTCGGAGGCAGGCCGCGACTACTACGCGCAGCGCTACCTGCCGGCGCTCGCCAAGCACGTCGAGCCGGTCGACCCGTGGGCGCTCGTGTCGCCAGACGAGTTCGCCGCCGCGCGGGCGCAGGGACGCGAGCACGAGCTGGGGATCGCGGTGGGCGCGCGCAACGCGGAGGCGATCCGGAGCGCCCAGCTCCTCGTCGCCCACCTCGACGGTCAGGAGGTCGACGCCGGCACCGCCGCCGAGGTGGGCTACGCGACCGCGCTCGGGCTGCCGTGCCTGGCGCTGCGCAGCGACCTGCGCCGCAGCGGCGAGCCCGGCATGCTCGTGAACCTCCAGCTCGAGGCCTTCGTCGTGCTGTCCGGCGGCTTCATCGCCGGGTCTCTCGCCGAGCTGCTGGCGCGCCTCGCGGCGCTGCGCGCCGCCTGACGCGTCGATCGGTCGCTGACCGGGAACGCCCGGCCACCTGCTCGGCCCCGGCTCGCCCGCGTACCTGCTGCCGATCGCCGCAGGGCTCGCCGCACGAGCGGTCTGAGCGTCAGCTCTCGTCAGTCCACCACGCGCGCAGCAGCTCGCTGTCGCCCTCCGCCTGCGGCGCGCCGAAGAGGAGCATCTCGGCACCGTTGGGGCCGGCCTCACGGCTACGGATCGTTCCCGGCGCGATCCGGATCGCGTCCCATGCCCGCAGGTCGACGATCTCCTCGTCGAGCTTGATCCGCATGCTGCCGCTGACGACGACATAGACCTCCTCCTGCGTCCCGTGGCGGTGGCCGAACGGCTCGCGGAAGCCGGGCGCCATGCGGAAGTACGTCAGCCCCGACTGCTCGAGCCCGAGCGGCTTGCGAGCGAACCGCGCCTCGAGGTTCGGCGCCAGGCCACCGCTCGGGGCCGCGTCCTCGACCTCCTTGAGGTTCACGACGGTGTATGGCGTGTCGCTCATCGCGAGGACGAGCCTTTCGATCTCGCAGCGACCGTGGTCGAGCGATGACGCGCTGTCATCGCGACGCGCTCCTGAGCAGGTAGGCGCGCACGAAGCCGTCGAGATCGCCTTCCAGCACGCGGTTTGCGTCACCGACCTCGTGATCGGTGCGGTGGTCCTTGACCATCGTGTACGGGTGCAGGACGTAGGAGCGGATCTGCGAGCCGAAGTTCACGTCCTGCGTCTCGCCCTTCTCGCGCGCGAGCTCCTCCATGCGCCTGCGCTCCTCGAGCTCGACGAGCTTGGAGCGCAGCATCTTCATCGCGGTCTCGCGGTTCTGCGTCTGCGAGCGCTCGTTCTGGCACTGCACGACGATCCCGCTCGGGCGGTGCGTGATGCGGACGGCGGAGTCGGTCTTGTTGACGTGCTGACCGCCCGCGCCGGAGGCGCGGTAGGTGTCGACCTGCAGGTCGTCGGCGTCGATCTCGACCTCGCCGGAGTCCTCGATCACGGGAGCGACCTCGACGCCGGCAAACGACGTCTGGCGGCGGTTGGCGGAGTCGAACGGCGACAGGCGGACGAGCCGGTGCACGCCCTTCTCGGCGCCGTAGAGGCCGTAGGCGTTGTCGCCGG
>DASWQM010000072.1:0-1918 GCA_036403675.1 Solirubrobacteraceae bacterium
GACTGCGGTGAGCGGCAGGCGACCGCTCCCTCGCGTGGCTTCGGCGACGGCGTCAACGCGCCCCGTGGGCGCCGAGCGTGTTCAACTCCCCCAGCGCGCTGCGCGGCTCAGCTGGGCGCGGAGGCTCTCGGCGAGCCCCACGGCCCAGGCGTTCGCCACGAGCTTCTTGCGGCTCGCCCAGCCGACCTCCCGCTCGAGCCTGACCGTCTTCGACCCGATCGCGTCGAAGATCGGCTGTGCCCGGTCCATCGTGATCACGAACGCGGCCTCGCGCCGCTGCTCCTCGTGCCTCAGACGGCAACCGGCGCGCTGGCCCGTACGTCATCGCCTCCAGAACATCAGTCACGTTGCGTACGCGACGCCGCGGGGCTCGGCGTACGGTCGCTTTGTCCTGCCTCCCGTCAAGTCCTCGAAAGGAGAGGCCATGACGAACACCACCAACACCCCGACGATCGTGCTCGTGCACGGGGGCTTCGCCGACGCCTCGTTCTGGGCTCCCGTCATCCGCGAGCTGCACGCGAGCCACCTGCCCGTCCTCGCTCCCGCCAACCCGCTTCGCGGCCTCGCGCATGACGCCGAGTACATCGCCAGCTTCGTCCGCCAGATCGACGGTCCCGTCCTGCTGGTCGGGCACTCGTACGGTGGCGCGGTCATCTCGGTCGCGGGTGCGGCGGCCGACAACGTCGTCGGCCTGGTCTACGTCGCGGCGTTCGCGCTCGACGAGGGCGAGTCCTTCGCCGAAATCTTCGAGCGCTTCGGTGCCACCCCGTTGGTCGACGCCGTGCGGCCGAGTGAGTACCCGCTGGCGGGCGGCGGCACGGCCGCGGAGCTGACGATCGCTCCCGAGCTGTACCGGTCGGCCTTCGCCGCCGACGTGCCGGAAGACCTCACCGAGGTGCTCGCCGTCTCGCAGCGCCCGTTCGCAGCGATCTTCGAGGATCGCGCCGAGGCCGCCGCGTGGAAGTCGCTGCCCTCGTGGGCGGTCGTGGCGACCTCCGACAACGCCATCCCACCCGACGCCGAGCGCCACATGGCCACGCGCGCCGGCGCGCAGACGATCGAGGTCGACGCGTCGCATTCGATCGCGCTCTCGCAGCCCACGGCCGTCGCGGACCTGATCCGCAGCGCCGTCGGCGCGGTGTCGGCCGAGACCGTCTCGACCTGACCCACCTGGTCGCGCCCGGCTCGGGAGAAACGATCCCCGGGCCGGGCCGGCTTCTGCCAGGATCGGCAGCATGTCCGGTGCGACGAGCACCGCCGCTGGTCGCCTGCTCGGTCGGAGCGCCGAGGTCGTGCTGCTGAGCGCGCTGCTGGACGGCATCGGCGAGTCGGGCAGCGCTCTGGTCCTGCGCGGCGAGCCGGGGATCGGCAAGTCCCGGCTTCTGTCGGAGGCCGCGCGCTTGGCGAGCGACCGCGAGATCATGGTCCTGCGCACGACCGGCGTGCAGTCCGAGGCGCACCTGGCCTTCGCGGGACTGCACCAGCTCGTGCGCTCGGTCCGCGCCCGCGCAGCGCACGTGTGCGCGGCGGCCAGCACCGCGCTCGACGCGGCCTTCGGCCTCGCGGGCGACGCTCCGCCGGAGTACTTCCCGATCGCCATGGCGGCGCTTGACCTGCTCTCCGACGTCGCCGCCGACGCGCCCCTGCTCATCACGGTCGACGACGCCCACCGGCTCGACCGCCCCTCGGCCGACGTCCTCGCGTTCGTCGCGCGGCGCATCGAGTCAGACCCCATCGTCGTCCTCATCGCCACCCGCGACGGGTATCGCTCACCGCTCGCCGGCGCCGGACTGCCAGAGCGCGTGGTCGGAGCGCTCGACCCGGCGGCGGCCACGGCGCTGCTCGACGCCTCCGGGCCGCAGCTCGCGCCCGCGGCGCGCAGCCGGCTCCTGCGGGAGGCGGCGGGCAACCCGCTCGC
>DASWQM010000073.1:0-5757 GCA_036403675.1 Solirubrobacteraceae bacterium
CGCACTTCCACGGCCCGCTGCGGCTCGACCTCGACGACGTCGCCTTCATCGACGTCGCGGGGATGCGAGCGCTGCGCGGGCGCACGGGCCAGTCGTTGACGATCGTCGCCGCCTCGGCGGCCGTCCGCCGCCTGCTGGCGCTGCTCGCGTGGGACACGGATCCCGCGATCGAGCTGCTCGCGCCGGCGTGACCCGCGCCGTCAGGCGCGACGACCTCACGCGGGCGGGCCGACGGCACGCACGCGGATGCGCAGGGCGGGCCGCAGGAGGTGCGTCAGCGGGACCTCCTCGACCTCGCTGACCTCGACGGAGGCGGGATCGGCGCCGGCGTCGATCGCACGCGCAAGGGCCGCCGCGCGCGCCTCCTCGAGCGCCGCGCGGCGGCGATCGGGCCGCCGCGGGCAGATGCGCTCGGCCTGGCCGCTGACGAGGGCCATCGCAGCCCCGATGGCGTGCGCGAGCGCGCCGTCCGGCGGCCGGATGACCTCGCTGGCGCCGCCGAGCTCGTCCGGCACGAGCCAGTGCCCCGCGCCCACGACTACGAGCGGTGTCACGGCGCGCCCCGCGGTGGCACGCTCGACGGCGACGGCGAGGTCCTCGTCGACGCGCTTCAGCGCGCGCGCCAGCCCGCGCCGCGCCGCGCCTTGAACGTCGTGCGATCCCAGCGCCACCCGGCCCCCGGCGACGGCGGCGTCGGCGACCGTCGCAAGCGTGCCGCCGAATGCGAGCGCGCGGCCGGCCAGGTCGAAGCCGATGCTCGCGGGCCCGATCGCCACCTCGCCGGAGTCCAGCGCCACGACCGAGCCGACGCCGACCGGGACGTGGCGCGCGTCGGGCAACCGCAGGCTCGTGCGCACGCCCGCGATGTCGGTGGAGCCGGTGCGCTCGCGCGGCACGCCGCTGACGAGCACGCCCACCGACGTCGACTGCCCGCCGACGTCGACCACCACGGCGTCGCCGACGCCGCTCAGCTGGGCCGCGCCGCGCATGCTCATGCCGGGGCCGGCGGCGATCATGAGCGCCGGGAAGCGCAGCGCGTGCTCGACCGCCATGAGCGTGCCGTCATTCTGCGTGAAGAACAGCTCCGCGTCGATCGCGTGCTCCGCGGTCGCCGCCCGCAGCAGCGCCGCCAGCCGCGCCGTCCCGCCGGCGAGCGCGGCGTTGAAGACGGTCGCGTTCTCGCGCTCGAGCAGCCCGATGCTGCCGATCTCGTGGCTCATCGACACGTGCACCGCCGGGCCGAGCCGGCGCCGCGTGACCGCTGCGGCGGCCGCCTCCTGCTCGGGCGCGACCGGCGAGAACACCCCGGTGATGGCAACGGCGTCGACGCTGCCGCCGAGCGCGCCGAGGAACGCGGCGACCGCGTCGGTGTCCAGGGCCGACACCGGACGGCCGTCGTACTCGGCCCCGCCCCGGACGACGATCGCCCCGGCGCAGACCTCGTCGCGCAGCGCGTCGGGCCACGTCGCCAGCGGCGGCACCGCGAGCGTCAGCGGCGCGCCGATCCGGATGACGGCGACCTTGCGGACGCCGTGGGCAGCGACGACGTTCCGGCGTTCGCGGCCCGTGCCGAGCGTCACCCAGCGCACGCGCGACGGATCGACGCCGTCGTCGACGAGCGCACCGATGGCGGCCGCGATGCCCGCGCCGCTGCCGTCCGGTCCCGCCGGCACGGTCGTGCTGGCGACGATCCGGTGGCGGCCGTCGATCGCGACGGCATCGGTGCTCGAGGCGCCGCTGACGACGCCGACGCGGATGTCAGGCACGGGCCTGCGCGCCGGCGCGTGGCACGTAGTCGACGTCGTAGCCGAACGCGCGCGGGCCGACCGTCTCCAGGCCGCGTGGCGAGCGCCAGACCGCTGGACCCGGCGCGGCGACGACCGCCACAGCCTGTCCATAGCGCAGCGTCTCGCTCGCCATCGGCTCGCCGGTGTCGGTCGCGAACACACAGAGGATGTCGGGCACGCCCGCGCGGACCTCGCCGTCCTCGAACGCCAGGAGGTACTCGTTCTGCAGCTCGAGCCGCAGCTGACGCCCGACGGCGGCGCCCGAGCCCTGCACGGTCGCCGACCCCTCCACGAGATCGCCGTCCCCGCGCCGCTCGAGGTCGACGATCTTGCCCTCGATCAGCAGCTCGCCTCCGAGCACCTGCTCGACCGCCGCCAGCGCGCTGCCGATCCCGCCCTCGGCGAGCGCGTCGCCCAGCCGCAGCGCAAGCGACACCGTCCCCGTGACGACGGCGTCGCGGGCTCGCACGACGGGCATCCCGCACAATGCCGCGGCGCAGACGCCGCCGAGGCTCGCCGCGGCGTCGCCCGCCAGCCGGGCGGCCCAGACGTCGTCGGTGGCACGCAGCACGAGCGTGTTGTCGCGACCGTCGGTCAGCGCCACCGGGCTCGCGCTGACGCCGGCGACGTGCATCGCCTGCTGGTGCAGCCCGGAGAACGTCCGCCCCATGCCGTCGGCGTCGATCAGCGGCAGCCCGCAGCGCGCCGCCCACGTCACCGGCAGCAGGCCGTTCGCGCCCCCGATCTGAAAGCACATGAGCGCCGCGACGGGTGCGCCGTGCAGCGCCGCGAAGATCCCGGCCAGCACCGCCCCCTCGTCGCCGCTCCAGATCCGCTCGCTGGCGATCGTCGGCGCACCGATCATGCCGCACGGCATGACGCAGGCGTGATCGTCGAGATCGGCGAGATCGACGACCGCGACGGGTCCGTGCTCGGCGATCGCGTGCTGCGCCATGACGACGCCGAGGTCGGGATCGCCACCGGCGCCCGTGCCGAGCACGGCGCACCCGCGAGCGAGCGCGCGGAGGTTCAGCGCGTCAAGGTTGAAGGCCATGGCCCGGTTCCGCCGCGATTAGCATATTCGCGTGGCGTCGCTGCGCCAGTTGGTCGGCTCACCGGCCGTCAACCCGCTGCTCGGATATCTGTCCCGCCCGCGGACGGATCCGGACGTCGAGCGCGTCGCGCTCGTGGAGGACGTCGCCCATTTCGAGCGCGTCGATCCGCGCGCGATCGTGCTGCTCACAGACGCCGCCGCGGCGAGCGTGAGCAGCTACCGCTTCGACATGGCGCTGCGCATCGCACGCAGCCGGGGCGTCGCGGCGATCGTCCTGCCCGCGCATCACGCCGAGAGCGTCACGCCGACCGCCGCGGCGATCGCCGCCCGCTCCGGGATCGCGATCCTCGCCACCGCCGGAACGCCGGACGTCGCGCAGCTCGCGATCGCGATCGCGCGCGAGATCGCGGGGGCGGCGGACGTGGCGCTCCTGCGCGCCCACACCGCCGTGCGGGCGATCGAGGCGCATCCCGACGACGGCGCTCCCGAGTCGCTCGTCGCCCGCGCCGGGGCGGCGCTCGGCGTCGCGCTGCGGATCGTGCCCTCCGAGCCGGACAGCGGCCCGCGCGCGCCGATCGTCGTCGACGAGCACGTCGAGGGCTGGATCACGGCCGCGCCGCAGCAGGGCGATCTCAGCTTCGGGGTCGACATCGTCCTGCACGCGGCCGCCAACGGCGTCGCACGCGCGCTCGCCGCCGAGCGCCGTGCGCAGGAGCTGCCGATCCAGTCCCGCGAGCAGGTGCTCACCGAGCTGCTCGCCTCGCCGCCGCAGGGCCGGCCGCCGCTCGTGCAGCGGGCGCGGACCCTCGGCGTCCCGATCGACGGCTGGACGGTCGCGGTCCGCCTCGAGTTCGAGTCGCTCGGCGACGGGACGGCTGACGACGACCTCGAGCTGCAGGAGCAGCGCGTGCGGCTCGCCCGCACGGCGTTGCAGACGGTCTCGGCGGCCGACGACAGCTGGCACAGTGCGCGGGGCGGGCTTGCGCTCGTGCTCCTGCGGATGTACGTCGACGACCCCGGGCTCGGCGCCGCAGGCGCGGTCGGCAAGGCGATGCAGCCGGTGCTCGACAGCGTTCGCTCGCAGCTGCCCGCGACGCTCGTGCGCTGCGGCGTCGGCAGCGCGCATCACGGTCCGGACGGGATCTTCGCCGCCGTGGCCGAGGCCCGGGCGGCGGTCACGCTCGCGCGTGCCTCGGGCCGCGTGAACAGCGCCGTGCCGTTCGACAGCGTCGGCCTGCGGCGCACGCTCGTGGAGTGGTACGCGTCGGACACGGCGCGCGAGGCTGTGACAAGTGTGCTCGCGCCGCTGACGAGCCTGAGCGGCACGCGCGGCGAGCGCCTCATCCAGACGCTGCACGTCTACCTCGACCAGCAGGGCTCACTCACGAAGACGGCCGAGCGCTTGAGCATGCACCGCAACGCGGTGAGCTACCGCATCAACCAGATCTTCGAGCTGCTGGACGTCGATCCGGACAATCCCGACGACCTGCTCCTGCTCCAGCTCGCCTGCCGCGCCCGCGAGCTCAGCTGACGTCAGCCGGCCGCCCCCGCCAGCACCTCGGCGTCGACGACCTCGCTCGTCCGCGACGCCAGCCGCAGCTCGGCCTCGGTGAGACCGGCGTGGTGGAGGTTGACGATCCGCAGCCGCACGCGGTTGTACTCCGAGATGCACATGTCCGGGCGCCGCTGGTAGTCCACCGCCGCCTGGCCCACACGTTCCACGAGCCGCAGCGCCGACTCGAAGTCGCGCAGGGAGATGTCGCGGACGAGCGTCTTGCCGACCCGCCGCCAGCCGGGATGCTCGGCGAGCGCGAGGTCGACCTCTCGTGGCGTCAGCGGCACCGCGGCTACCCCGAGGGCGTCCCGATCTCGATGCGGTGCCGGCGCGCACCCTCCGGCTTGGGGACGCGGATCGTCAGCACGCCCTCGTCGAGGGTGGCGTCGATGCTGTCCCGGTCGATCGGGGTCGGCAGCGTGACGCGGTACTCGAAGCGGCCGACGCGGCGGGTGCGCCGGCGAAGGATCCCCTTGCGCTCGCGCTCCTTGATCTCGCCGGAGATCTGGAGCTCGTTCTCGTTGACCTCGATGTCGATGTCGCGGCGCTTCGCGCCCGGGATCTCGGCCTCGATGATCCAGGCGTCCTCGGTCTCCTCGATGTCGACGGGCGGAGCCCAGACGCCGCCGTCCGCCAACCCGTCGCCGAACGCGCGCTGCAGGAGCGCCAGCGTGCGCTGCTGCATCTCCTCGAGCTCGCGGAACGGCTCGACGGTTGGGCCCGACTGCTGTCCGCGGTGGACGATTGGAATGCTCATTCGCAGGCTCCTCTCCTTGCTCTCGTGCCTGCTGGAGGTAGGACCCGCGCCCGGGCGTGCAAGGCCACTCCAGCACTTGGTGTGAGCACGGCCGGGCCTAGATGGCAGCCCACGCTTTACGTCCAGCGAAGGAGGCCGTCGATGACGGAGGACGCCCGTGGCCGACGGCTGCGGATCGCGATGCTTGCCCCGCCATGGATTCCCGTTCCGCCACCCGCCTATGGGGGTATCGAACAGGTCGTGGCATTGCTCTGTGACGCGCTTGTCGCGCGCGGCCACGACGTGGAGCTGTTCTGCGCTCCCGGCTCATGCTCCACGGCGATCGTGCGACCGCTGCTGTCCGCGGCCCACCCCGACCGGATCGAGCACGCGATCTTCGAGGCCGATCACGTCGCGCGCGCCTTCGCGGAGATCGATGCATCGGCGGCCGGCTTCGACGTCGTCCACGACCACTGCGGCTTCACGGCGCTGGCGATGGCCAATCGCCTGGAAACCCCGATCGTGCACACGGTGCACGGCCCGTTCGAGCAGGACGCCGGCGCGTTCTACACCGCCCACGGCGACAAGGCGACGCTCGTGTGCCTCAGCGAGGCGCAGGCGCAGA
>DASWQM010000074.1:0-11749 GCA_036403675.1 Solirubrobacteraceae bacterium
CCACTACGGCGCGTACGCGAACGGGTGGTTGAAGGCCGCCAGCGCGTCGCGCCGGTCGACCGACATCTCGATCCGCACGCCGGTGCGCAGGTCCACGACGACCACCGTCACCGCGTCCTCGGCGGGGTGCCAGAACAGGAACACGTCGAGCGCGCCGTTGCGGCGGTAGGCGAGCTCGCGCGGAAGGACGTCGACGCCGGGCTCGAGCATCGCCGGCGCCATCGTCGTCACCCGGCGTCCGCGCGAGTGGCGGCGAGGCCGAAGAGCTCCAGCGTCCCAGCGGCGTCGCCGTCGGCGCGCAGCCGCCGCGTCGGCTCGTGCAGCAGGCGCCGGACGATCGTGCGCGCGAGGACGCCGACGCGCGCGCGGTCGGCGTCGCTGAGATGCTCCCAGCGGCGCTCGTTCTCGGTCAGCACGTCGGCGACGATCGCCTCCGCGTGCTCGTGCAGGACGGCGACGGCGGGAGCGGCGCCGTAGCCCGCCAGCCACGCCTGAAAGCGCTGCTCCTCCTCGGCGACGATCGCGGCCGCCTCGGTGCTGTGCGCGCGCCGCTGTCCGTGGTTGGCGTCGAGCCGGCGGTCGATGTCGTCGAGGTCGAGCAGCCGGACGCCGGGGAGCGCTCCCGCGGCGGGGTCGACGTCGCGCGGCATGCCGAGGTCGACGATGACGAGCGGGCGGCCGCCGCGGGCGGCCATCGCGCGGGCCACGACGTCGCGCTCGATGGTGCGGACGGCGGCCGCCGTGGCCGTGAACACGACGTCGGCGCGCTCGAGCTCGCCCGGCACGTCCGCGAGCGTCACCGCGCTGCCACGCCTGCCGGCGACCTCCGCGGCGTGCGAGCGGTGCCGGCTGGCGACGACGACCTCCATGCCCTCGCCGGCGAGCGCGCGGGCGCTGAGCGCGCCGCTCTGCCCCGCGCCGACGACGAGCACCCGCCGCCCGGCGAGCGAGCCGGCGGCGTCGCGCGCCAGCTCGACGGCCACCGACGAGACCGACGCGCCGCCGCGCCCGATCGCGGTGCGGCTGCGCACGCGCCCGCCGCTGGAGACCGCGCCGGCGAACAGGCGGCCGGTGACCGGGCCGGCGGTGCCCGCGGCCCGCGCGTGCTCGAGCGCGCGGCGCACCTGGCCCTGGATCTCCGCCTCGCCGAGAACCATCGACTCCAGGCCCGCGGCGACCGCGAAGAGGTGGCGCGAGACCTGGGCGCCGCGCAGCACGTGCACGTGCCCGAGCAGCTTAGCCTCCGGTGCGCCGGCGAGCCGCGCGAGCGTCCCGAGCAGCGCACGCCGCGCCGCCGCCGGCTCCGGCGTCGCCACGTAGAGCTCGGTGCGGTGGCAGGTGCACAGCACGACCGCCTCCTCGACCCCGCGCGCGGCGCCGAGCTCGCCCATGAGCTGCGCCGCGCCGGCGATCGACAGCGCGAGGCGCTCGCGCAGCTGCAGCGGCGCCGTCCGGTGAGAGACGCTGATCGCTACCAGGTCCACGCGGCAATCGTGCCGGGGCGCAGCCGCCCCTGGCAACGGCGGAGGGTGCAGGCATGCGTGCGGGATGTCGCAACGTCATGCGCGGTCACGCGGCGGCGGGTGAACGGCACGTCGGGAAGTGATGAGGCGTCTCACCGGCGCGACCGGGGCACGCGCGCTCCTCACTTTCGCCCCTGTCCGCCGCCCGGAGCCCTTCCTACCTTGGCCGGCAGCTCGTTGACCCTACGAAGGGAGATCAAATGTTCAGTGCCGTTCACATGCCTCACGCGTTCGGGCGCAGCCGCGCCCGCGCATCCACGCTCGCCCTCATCGTCGCCGCGGCGCTTGCCACGGTGGCGATGCTGGTCGGCAGCGCCGGTCCGGTGGCAGCGAGCGCCACCGCCGCGCCCGCGTCGGCGGCGGCGCTTCCCGGCTGCAACATGGACCTCCACGCGCGCCCGGGCGTCCGCCGGGCAGGCAACAACATCATCGGGTACGGCGGGTTCTACGGCTGCTCGACGCAGGCGTACGCCAACCTCGAGCTCCAGCGTCTGCGCTGGTGGGGCTGGCAGACGATGAAGTCCTGGAGCGGGACCATGAACCCCGGGCAGACCTACACCCTGCCCGGATACGACTGCGGCGGCGACGGGACGTACACGTTCCGGACGATCATGACCGGGCGGAACAACGGCGGTAACCCGACGTTCAAGGAGTCGGGCCACCTGCGGACGACCTGCTGATCAGACGGTCATTGGCCGGGGAAGCTGAGCGCGATCGCTCGGGCTCCCCGGCCCGCCGGCCGCCGGCGCGGCGACGATCCTGGGGAGGGTCCCCATTGCCGGCGTGCGACCGGGGCACTACGGTGTCGACAAGCGGTATGGAAGCCGGCAGCGGAGACGCACAGAGGACATGGCAGTCCGCAGGCTCATCATCTCTGACCTTCACTTCGGCTCTGAAGACGCGCTGCTCGCCTCGCCGGCGGCGTTGGAGCGCATCGAGCCCGAGCTTGCGTGGGCCGACGAGCTCGTCGTCAACGGCGACCTGCTGGAACTCGTCCTCGCTTCGCTCGACGAGGCCGTCGCCGCGGCGCGGCCGTTCCTCGCGCTCGCCAATCGCCACGTGGGGCGCGTGCACTACCTCCCCGGCAACCACGATCACCACCTCGTCTCGCTCGCCGGCGACGAGCGGCGCTTCGCGGACGTGCTCGGGGCACCGGCTCCGAAGCTCTTCGAGGTGGCGCCGGCCGAGCGCCTCCTGCGCGCGCTGTGTCCGGACGCCGAGATCGTCTGCGCCTATCCGCTCTGCGAGCTCGACGGCATGCGGATCACGCACGGCCACTACGTGGCGCCGCACATCGGGTCCTCCGACTGGCGGCTGATGGACCGGCTGGCGTGGCGTCTCACTGGCGAGCCGTCGCGTCCGGACAGCCTCACGGTGGCCGACTACGAGGGCCTCATCGCGCCGCTCTACGAGCTCATGTACGAGATCGCCAACCTGCCGTCCGGCAGGCGCGCGCAGCAGCAGTTCGAGCGCTGGCTGTCGGCGATCGCGGCGATCGCCCGCGCGCCGCAGCGCGCCTCGCGCCGGATCAGCGGCCTGGCGCACGCGCTCGGCGCCCGCCGCGACGGCAGCGAGCTCGCACCGACGGACGCGCCGGCCGCGGACCTGCTGCGGGCGATGCAGGCGGTCTGCCACAACCTCGAGATCACGCCCGGTACGGTCGTCTTCGGCCACACGCATCAGCCGCTCGACGGGGTCGCCACGCCAGACGGCGTGTACCGGCTCTACAACTCGGGCTCGTGGGTGTGGGACCGGCGCCTGCGGGAGAGCGCGGTCTACCGCGCCTCCGCGTGGCCCGGAACGGTCCTGCGCGCCACCGGCGGCGACGTCGAGCTGCGCGGGCTGCTCGCCGACTGCGACGACAACGACCTGCGCGAGCTGCTCGGCACCGGCGCTCAGCCGATCCCGCGCCGCCGCCTGCGCCCCCAGCTGGTAGCAGTCAGGCGCTGACGCGGGCGCCCCCGACGACGTGGACGCGCCCGTCGGCGGTGACGTAGACGCCGCCGTCGGGCAGCGCCGCGGCGGCCGCGTCGGCGCCGGCGAGCAGCGCGGTCTTGGCACGGACCTCCGCGGCGAGGCCGCCGGGCGCCACGGCGGTCGCCTGGAGGATGCCGGTGTCGGCCGGCCGCCCGGTGCGCGGGTCGATGAGGTGGTGCCCGCCCGTCCAGGCGCGGCGGGTGACACCGCTCGTCGCCACGGCGCCGCGGGCGAGCATGAGGCGGTGGATCGGCGCCCCGCCGTCGGGGTGGGCGATGTCGATGGCGCGCTCGTGCGCGTCAAGGCCGCCGAGCCGCAGGTCGCCGCCGCAGTCGATCGCCCACGTGGCGCAGACCGCGAGCGCCACGGCCATGCGATCCGCGGCGAGGCCCTTGCCGAGGCCGCCGCTGTCCAGCCGCGTGCCCGGCGGCCGCCGCACCGCCTCGCCCTCGACGGAGACCGACGCCCACGAGCGGCCGAGCACGCCGGCGTCGCCGACCGTCCAGCCCCCCGTCTCGCCCGCGGGCGTCCAGTGCTCGCGATAGCCGGCGGCCTCGACCGCCGGCAGGCAGGTGGCGTCGACCAGGCCGCCGGAGGCGGCGCCCGCCCAGCGAACCGCCTCCGCGAAGCGCCGCATGAGCGCAGCAGCGGGCACGAGCGGTCGCGGATCGGCGTTGAGGCGGCAGAGGTCGCTGGCGGGATCGAAGCGGGTGAGGCGGCGGTGGACGTCCTCGGCGATCTCCCGCGCGCGGCGCAGCCCGAGCCGCACGACCTCGCGGTCGCCGGAGGCGCGCACCGTCACCG
Organism: Solirubrobacteraceae bacterium; assembly: GCA_036403675.1. Lineage (GTDB taxonomy): Bacteria > Actinomycetota > Thermoleophilia > Solirubrobacterales > Solirubrobacteraceae > CADCVQ01. The sequence continues at coordinate 4,305 of DASWQM010000074.1, forward strand.
TGGCACCGAAGCACTCGAAGTGCTCCACGCGTTCGGGCCGGGCTGCCATGCCTCCAAGCGTGAAGGCCGACCCTGGGAGGACGCTGAGGATCGCGCGCTCAGCCAACTCTCAGGCTACGCTCGCGATGCTCTTGCACCGGCACCGGATCGTGCTGGCATGTCACGGATGAGCAGCGCTTCCCCGGAGGAGCGGCAAGCCGCCGCGCAACGTGCGCGGCTCGAGCGCGCCAACCGAATCACGGCGCTGCGCCGCCGGGTCGCAGCCACGGCGATGGCCACGTTCGCGGTGGCCTTCACGGTCATCGCGGTCGACGGCTCGATGGGCTCCGCGACCGCGACCTCGACCGCGGCGCCCACCTCGGCGCCCGCCACGAGCTCGGCACAGCAGGCGCAGCAGGACTTCGCGGCGCCCCCCGATCCGACGACGACGTACGGCGTCGACAACAGCGGCTCCTCGTCTTCGGCCGCGGCGGGCACGGGCTCGTCGTCGGCCCCGCTGACGACCTCGCAGTCCTAGTAGGCGCCGCGATGCTCGGCGCGCACGTCTTCTGGATCACGAGCCGCGCTGCCGGTGTCGCCACGCTGCTGCTCGCCAGCGCCGCCGTCGGCATCGGGCTCGCCCTCGGCGGCCGGCTCACGAAGGGCCGCGCGCAGGACCTGCGGCCGCTGCACGAGGCGCTCTCGCTCGCCGCGCTCGCCGCGCTCGCCGTCCACGCCCTCTCGCTGCTCGGCGACGGCTTCATGCACCCGAGCCTCGCCGACATCACGATCCCGTTGGCGAGCGGCTACCAGCGCCTGTGGACGACGACGGGCATCGTCGCCGGCTGGCTGCTCGTCATCCTCGGCCTGTCGTTCTACGCGCGGGCGCGCATCGGCGTCCAGCGCTGGCGGGCGCTGCATCGCTACACCGCCCTGGCGTGGATCCTCGGCATCGTCCACGCGCTCGGCGAGGGCACCGACGCCGGGCGCATCTGGTTCCTGGCGGCCGTCGGGATGGTCGTGCTGCCGACGCTCGCGCTACTCGTCCAGCGCCACGCGCGGCCCTCGACGGCGCCCTGAGCGCAAGCTCCTAGACTGCTCGATGTGCGGTATCTGATCACGAGCGCACTCCCCTACATCAACGGCGTCAAGCACCTCGGCAACCTCGTGGGATCGATGCTGCCCGCGGACGTCTACGCGCGCTTTCTGCGCATGCGCGGAGAGGATGTGCTCTCGATCTGCGCGACGGACGAGCACGGCACGCCGGCCGAGCTCGCGGCTGCCGCCATGGGCCTCGACGTCGCCGAGTACTGCGCCCGCCAGCACGCGATCCAGGCTGATCTCGGCGAGCGCTTCGCCCTCTCGTGGGACTACTTCGGCCGCAGCTCGTCGCCGCAGAACCGCGAGCTGACCCAGCACTTCGCGCGCCGGCTCGACGAGCACGGCTTCCTCGAGGAGCGCGTCACCCAGCAGATGTACTCGATCCCCGAGGGCCGCTTCCTGCCCGACCGCTACATCGTCGGCACGTGCCCGATCTGCGGGTACGAGAGCGCCCGCGGCGACCAGTGCGAGAACTGCACGAACCTGCTGGACCCCACGGACCTCATCAACCCGCGCTCGGCGGTCACCGGCACGACCGAGCTCGAGGTCCGCGACAGCCGGCACCTCTTCCTGCTGCAGTCCAAGCTCGCGCCGGAGCTGCGCGCGTGGCTGGAGACGAAGGGCGACTGGCCCGTGCTGTCACGGTCGATCGCGCTGAAGTGGCTCGACGAGGGCCTGGAGGACCGCGGCATCACGCGCGACCTCAAGTGGGGCGTCCCGGTCGACCGCCCGGGCTTCGAGGACAAGGTGTTCTACGTCTGGTTCGACGCGCCGATCGAGTACATCGGCGCGACGAAGGAGTGGTCCGACGCGCGCGGCGAGCCCGACGCCTGGCGGTCCTGGTGGTACGACGCCGACGACGTGCGCTACGTCCAGTTCATGGCGAAGGACAACGTGCCGTTCCACAGCGTCGGATTTCCGAGCACGATCATCGGCTCGCGCGAGCCCTGGAAGCTCGTCGACTACCTCAAGTCGTTCAACTGGCTGACGTACTACGGCGGGAAGTTCTCGACGAGTCAGGGCATCGGCGTGTTCATGGACGACGCCCTCGAGGTCATGCCGGCCGACGTGTGGCGCTATTACCTCATGGCCAACGCACCCGAGTCGGACGACTCGAGCTTCACCTGGGACTCGTTCGCCGTCACTGTCAACAAGGACCTCGCCGACACGTTCGGCAACTTCGTCAACCGCACGCTGACCTTCACGCAGCGCCGCTTCGACGGCGTCGTGCCCGAGGGCGGCGAGCCCGGCGACGCCGAGCGCGAGCTCGAGGCGACGCTCGCGCGCGAGCTGGCGACGTACACCGACCTCCTCGCCCGCATGGAGTTCCGCAAGGCCATGCAGACGCTGCGGTCGATCTGGAGCGCGGGCAACGTCTACCTCGACCGCAAGGCGCCGTGGGCGACGATTCGCGAGGATCGCGAGGCGACGGCGGTGACGCTGCGCACCGCGATCAACCTCATCGCCCTGTACGCACGGCTCTCGGCGCCGGTCATCCCGGCCACCGCGGACCTGCTGCTCGACAGCCTCGGCGTCGTCGAGGACGCGCGCGACTGGCCGTCGGAGATCGACCTGACGGCGATCCCCACGGGCGCTCCGGTGGCCGTGCCGGGAGTGCTCTTCCGCAAGGTCACCGACGAGGACATCGCCGTGTGGAAGGCACGCTTCGGCGGCGGCGTGGAGCAGGCCGCGTAGCGCCGGTGCTGAGCCGTCAATCGTCGAGCAGGCAGCGCCACCGCAAGCGGGGATAGCGCCCGAACCCGCGGTCGAAGGTCACGAGTTCGGCCCGCTGCTCGAAAGCCAGCGCCGCCAGATACGCGTCCGGCACCAGGTTGCCGCGAAGGTTGAGCTCCCGGCAGAGGCCGGCGAAGCGAGGCCAGTGCGCCGCTCCGGCTCTGACGACCTGGACCGGCGGTTCGAGCAGCGCGTCGATGTAATCGATGACGGCGTGGACCGTATCGGGCTGCACGAAGACACGCGGATTCGTGGCGAGGCGGACCACAGAGCTCAGCGCGACATCGCTGACCGCGAGCGTGAACGGCTCAGAACGCGCAGCCTCCAAGAACGTGCGGGCCGGCTGATGGTGGACGTGATCCGCGCGAAAGCCTGCGAGCAGGACGTTGACGTCAGGCAGCAGCACCGTCGTCGTCCGCGGCGTCCAGCAACGACGCGTTGGATCCGGCATCGATCCATGGCTGCATGCCGCCACCGTTGCGCGATACCGGCAACGCGCGCAGACTCGAGCTCGCCGCTGCCTCGCGCTCGAGTCGCAGCCGCAGCCCATCGGCCAGCAATGCGGTCAGCGTCGTTCCCTCCTCCGCTGCACGGCTACGCGCCTGTCTGAGCAGCTCGTCAGGGAGATCAACCGTCGTACGCATGCAGCAGACCATATCAGCACAATGCAGCACGCTGCACCAATGCGGCGAGAGGTCCGCGGCCGATTGGACCGTGTACGGGAGCTCGCCCAGCGCCGCGTCGTCGTCTGCTGCTATCGGGGCGCCCGGATTTGAACCGGGGACCTCACCGACCCGAACGGTGCGCGCTACCAGGCTGCGCCACGCCCCGATGCGCTGGGAATTATCTCACGATGCGCGGGCGAGGCCTCATGAGGAGCCGGCGACGGCCCGGTAGTAGCGGACGGCGAGGCCGGTGATGAGGGTCTGCAGCGCCGATTCGAGCGTCACGCCCTCCCGCTTGGCGTAGCGCTCGGCGCCGGCGTCCTCGACGAGCTGGGCCTGGCGGACGACGTCGTCCATCAACTCGGGATGGCGGTCGGCGAAGTACGCGCCGAGGGCGTAGAGGGCGGTGTCCGTGAAGGGCTCCAGCCCGTCCTCGGAACCGGCGTCGGTCAAGACGCGGCGTGTCCGGCGGTCGTGCTGCTGAGCGTTCGTGTCACAACGGTGGACACCGTAGCGCCGAATCCGGTCGATGCCGAGTTCTCCGGAACCACCGTCGTAGAAGTCGTGGCGGAAGCGGGCGGCGGCGTCTTCAGCTTCGCGATCGCGTCCTGCGTACCGCCGGCGACGTCGCCGAGCGACGGCGGCTGCGGAGCGCGGACGGCCGGCGGCGCGACCGGCGCGATCCCGCCGCGGTCGCGGCCGCCCTCCGCGACCTTGGGCGCCGCCGTGATCCCGGCCGCCGGGGGCTGTCCGCGGGCCGAGAAGCGTTGGTGCAGGCCGGCCGGCGCGGGGTCGCCGCTGTCACCGCCCGCCGGCGCGTCGCCGGACGTCTCCTTCGCGCCCCCGCCCGCGGGCCGCGCCGGCGCCGGTGCCCCACCCGACGGCGCGCGACGTCGCGACGCACGCGACGACTGCGCCGCGCCGGCAGGGACGTGCGCCACCGCCCGGCGCCCCGCGGCCGGCGGCGGGGCGTTGCGGGAGTCGTCGACCGCCCGCTGCTCCTTGATCGCGCTGCCGGCGCCGACGCCCGCCACCGCGACCGTCGCCACGGTCGCGATCGCCTTCGACCAGCCCGACACCGTCCCCGGGTCCAGCGCGTTGGCGACGGACGCCGCCAACTGCGACACCGACCCCGAGTGGGGCTGCGCGACCGCGTGACCCGCCGCCTCCTCCTCTCCCCCGCGCCGGCGCAGGAACAGCGGCAGCGGCGTCACGGCGGCGATCTTCGCCGCGGCCGCGGCCGCCGCCGCCGGCCGTGCCGCCGTGTCGATCGGGATGCCCGCCACGCGCGCGTAGCGCCGGCACGGCTGGCAGTGCGAGATGTGCCGCGACACGCGCCGCTGGTCACGCAGGCCGCCGCCGCGCCCGCCCGGGCTGTCGATGATCTGCTGGACGCGGCGGCAGCGCTCGCCGCTGACGAGCTCCTCGTACTCCTCGCTCAGCCGGCGCCGGGCGCGGAAGAGCGTGCTCTCGACGCCCGGCCGGCTCATGCCGAGGCGCTCGCCGATCTCGCGGTAGGAGAGGCCCTCGAACTCGCGCATGACGAGGATCTCGTGGTGGGTCCGCGAGAGCCCGCCGAAGGCCCCGCAGAGGTTGTCGAACGCGAACTTCGTGTCGATCGCCGAGTGCGGCGTCACGGCCGGGCCCGCGAGGCGCCCGTGGTCGTCCGCGCGGAGCGCCTCGTGGGCGTCGAACGGGACCTCGTTCGTGTTGCGCCCCCGCCGCCACGCGTCGATGCAGGCGTTCTTCGCGATCTCGTAGATCCACGGCTTGAAGACGATCTCCGTCTCGGTCTCGCGCATCCGGCGCAGCGCCGACATGAAGACCTCCTGCGTGATGTCCTCCGCGCGCCCGTGGTCCCGGACCATCCCGCGCACGTAGGCGGTGATCCGTGCCTGGTAGCGCACATAGAGCGCCTCGAAGGCGCGATCGTTGCCGGCGCGCACGCCGGCGACGAGATCCAGATCACCACCATCCTGATCTGATGGCCTACCGACGACTGCCAAGGCAGACATGACTTCCCCTATCCGTTGCTCTGCGTGGGCGCCGCCCGTCCGCATCCTGCGTCCGGTGTGTCGCGGCGACCGCTGAACTGTAGCGTTCAGTGCCGTGCTTGCCAACCTGCTCGCCTACCTCGACGAGCTGCTCGATCCCGCAGCGTTCAGCGACTACGGGCCCAATGGCCTTCAGGTGCCGGGGCCCGAGGACGTGCGCACCGTCGTCACCGGCGTCTCGGCGAGCGCGGAGCTCTTCGAGCGGGCGGCCGCACACGGCGCCGACCTCGTTCTGGTCCATCACGGGCTGTTCTGGAGCGGCGCGCCGCTTGCCCTCACCCCCTCCGCCAAGCGCCGCCTGCAGCTCCTCTTCGATCACGACATGGCGCTCGCCGCCTACCACCTGCCGCTCGACGGCCACCCCGAGGTCGGCAACAACGCCCTGCTGGCGGCGGGCCTGGGCTGCACGACGCGCGAGCCGTTTGCCCTGCACAAGGGCATGCCGATCGGCGTGAGCGGGGGCTTCGACGGCGACGCCATCGCCGCCGACGAGCTCGTCGCGCGCGTCCGCGAGCTGACCGGCCGCGAGCCGCTGGCCTTCCTCGACGGCCCGCCGCGCGTGCGCACGATCGCCATTGTCTCCGGCGCCGGTGCCGACTACCTCGGCGACGCGGTCGCCGCCGGCCACGACGCCTTCCTCACGGGCGAGCCGGCCGAGCGCGTCATGACCCACGCCCGCGAGGAGGGCATCCATTTCGTCGCCGCGGGCCACTACGCGACGGAGACCTTCGGAGTCCGGAGACTGGGGGAACTGCTCGCCGAGCGCTTCGGAGTTGCGCAGCTTTTCGTCGACGTACCGAACCCTATCTAGCCGATCGGGGACATTCCCATTGAGCCCGTCCCCCACGAGTGCTACAAGACGTGTGTGCTCTAAACCACACAGGAGGGTTCCTGCCGATGCCCAATCACCTCACCCCCACGGAACTGGCGCGCGAAGCCGGCCTCGAGCGCCGCGATGTGATCTCCAAGTGCATGGAGATGGGGGTGCCGATCTTCCAGGGCAGAATCGACAAGTCGTTGTTCCTCACGAGTCTCAACGCGGAGGAGCGCCGGGAGCCCGTCAAGCTCTAGGCGACCCGCGCCGTATTCCCTACCCGCGCCCGCGACCACGCGGGCGCGCGTGTGCTGTCCTAACGTCGGGCCTCGTCGGCTGACTGACGCAGCAGCGCCCCGGTCGTCTGCTCGAGGATCTTCCGCCACGCCCGCGTCCGTCCCTGCTCGGCCTCGAAGTGCTTCATGACGTTGCGCACGCGCGTCGCCGAGATCTGGATCCCGTGGCGCTTGCAGATCTCGCGGAAGCGCGGATAGCCGAACGCGAGCTGCGTCGTGACCGACTGGAAGCCGTGGCGGGCGATCTCCACCCGCGACGTGAAGTTCATGATCGACGTCTGGAACATGAGCTCGTCGTCGGGCTCGGGCTCGATGAGGATGATGTCGACGCCGGGATAGCGCTGCTCCCACTGGCGCGCCATCTCGTGCAGCCGCTGGTAGACGACCATCTTGAAGGCCTGATAGCCGATCTGGGGGAAGCCCATGTCGCTGACGTGGCGCGTCCGCGTGCCCTTCAGCGTCCGGATCTTCGTCTTGAAGTCGTTGACGTAGGGCACGAGCGGGTTGACGACGACGATGAACTTCGCGCCCGCGTTGACGGCGATGTCGAGGTTCGTCGTCGACACGATCCCGCCGTCGACGAGCTCGCGGTCGCGGACCTTGACGGGGGAGTAGACCATCGGCAGCGCGGTGGACGCGCGCACGGCGGTCGAGATCGGCACGTCATCCCAGCCCTCGACGCCGAAGACGACGCGCTCGCAGGTGTCGAGGTCGGTCGCGGTCAGGTAGAGCTCGGGATCGACCACGCGGAAGTCGTTGGAGCGGCCGCCTTCGGTCAGCGCTTCGGCGACGTAATCGCCGA
>DASWQM010000075.1:0-15273 GCA_036403675.1 Solirubrobacteraceae bacterium
GCGGCGACGATCGTCAAGGGGATCTCCGACATCGCCGAGTTCCTGCAGTCGGAGTCCAAGCTCCCCGGCAAGGGCAAGCGCCGCCGCAAGCGCGCGGCGGCGACCGAGGCGATGTCGCTGTCCGAGCTCGAGCAGACGATCGTCGAGCTGGAGGAGGAGATGCTCGCCGCCGCCGAGGAGCTGCGCTTCGAGTACGCCGCCCGGGTACGCGACGAGATCCGCGACCTGCGCCGCGAGCTCGACGTGGCGCAGGCCAACGAGGCGCCGGCCTGAGCGCCACCCCGTGTGGCGGTCGGGGGCTGCCATCGTGCTCACGTGATCTCCTCGTGCACGGCTCGCGCGCGAAGATCGCATCGATCGGGAGATCGAAGAACTCCGCCAACCGTGCGTTGTCCGCATGCACATACGCTACGGACCGCTCGCCGTGCGCCACGACCGCCTCCACGACGCCGTCCTCGCCTGGTATGACCACGCCGGCCGCGATCTGCCCTGGCGGCGCACGCGCGACCCCTACGCGATCCTCGTCTCGGAGGTCATGGCCCAGCAGACGCAGGTCGCGCGCGTGCTGCCCCACTACGAGCGCTGGCTGGCGCGCTGGCCGACGGCCGCGGCGCTCGCTGCCGCCGCCCCCGCCGACGTGCTCGCCGAGTGGGTCGGCCTCGGCTACAACCGCCGCGCGCTGCGCCTGCGCGAGGCGGCGGTGATCGTCGCGCATGCGGGCTGGCCGCGCGACGCGGAGGGTCTGCGGCGGCTGCCGGGAGTCGGTCCGTACACCGCCGCAGCGGTGGCCTCCTTCGCCTTCGGGCAGCGCGTGGCGGCCGTCGACACGAACGTGCGCCGCGTCGCCGAGCGCATCGGCGCCGCCCCCGCGGAGCTGCTGCCCGCGCGGCGCCACGCCGACTGGAACCAGGCCGCGATGGAGCTCGGTGCGCGGGTGTGCACGGCGCGCGCGCCGTCCTGCGACGCCTGCCCCGCCGCCCCGTGGTGCCGGTCCCGCGGGCGCGTCGAGGTCGCGCCGCGAGCGCCGCGCGCCACCGCGCCGCGCTTCGAGGAGACCGACCGCTGGCTGCGCGGCCGGATCGTCGCGGCGCTTGCCGCGGGCGCCTCGCTGCCGGCCGGCATCGAGGCCGCGCGGCTCGAGCGGGCGCTCGCCGGACTCGAGCGCGACGGGCTCGTCGAGCGCGACGGGTCGGGAGTGGGACTCCCGCGCCAGCCGCGGTAGGGTCTTGCCGTTCAGTCCCAGTAGAACCACGGAGGCGTCCGTTGGCCCTCGACCGTCAGACCATCGAGAAGCGAGACTTCCCCATCGGCCGTCGCGGGTACGAGCCCGTGGCCGTCGATGCCCATCTGGCCGCGATCGCCCGCGAGGTCGAGGCGCTCAAGCGCGCGCAGGCCGCCGCGCCGGCCGAGGTCCAGGCGGCGCCCTCCGGCGGCTCCTCGCTGGCCGCCGTCGCCAGCGCGCAGGTGCAGGCGATCGTCGAGGCGGCCGAGTCCAGCGCCGCCGCGATCGAGCGCGACGCGCGCGAGCACGCCGAGCAGGTCGCGCAGGACGCAGCCCGCGACGCGCAACGCATCCGCGACGAGGCGATCGAGCGCTCGCAGGAGCACGTTGGCAAGGTCCACGAGGCGACCGCCCTGATGCTCCAGCGCGTCGACGCGATGGAGAGCGAGCTGAGCTCGCTCGTCGAGTCCCTGCGCACCGGCGCCAACCGCCTGAACGCCGACCTCTCGTTGCTGTCGGGCAACATGGGCGAGCTCTATGCCGCCGCCGGGCAGGGGCGCGAGGTCAGCTCGATCCCGGCGCCCGCGGCCGAGATGGCGGTGGAGGAGGTCGTCGCCGCGGTCGCGGTCGAGTCCGACGAGCCGCTCGACGATGAGGACAGCGCGCTGGCGGCGGGCGAGGACGGCGACGACGTCGAGGGTGCGCGCCTCATCGCGCTGAACATGGCGCTCAACGGCCAGTCTCGTGAGGAGACCGACAAGTACCTGGCCGAGAACTTCGATCTGAACGACCGCGAGGCCCTGCTGGACGAGGTCTACGCGACCGTGGAGGGCTGAGTCGGCGCGCCGTCGCGCGGGTACAGAAAACGTACAACGTTCCACGCCTCAAGCAGCGCGAAAACTGCCGTAGTAGCGCGAAACACTGGTTTGTGGCAGATTCAGAGCAGGGCAAGGCGTCGTATTGGCCCGGAATCCGGTGGGTATTCTCCTAACCGGAGGTGGACTGCGACGCAGGGAGCGAGCGCTGTGGGAAACGGATTTCGCATTGTCCTTGCGACGGGACGGCCGAGCGTGGCCACCTTCTTCGATTCGCTGGGCAATCGCAACTCGAACGGTGGCGTCACGACCACCGCGTTCGACCTTGGCGAGCTGGGCCAGGCGCGCGTCTCGCGTGCCGTCGCGACGGCGTCGGTCGCACTGGTCGACGCCTCGCTCGACCTCCTCGAGGCGCTCGACGTCTGCCAGCAGCTGCGGGCGCGGCGCGCGGACCTGCGGATCGGCATCCTCTTCTGCTGCCCGCATGCGGCGACGGCGGCCAGCCTGCGCCCGTTCCTCGACGCCGGCATCTGCAGCTTCCTGGACCTGCAGCTCTCGGCCGAGCAGACGCTCGCGGCGCTGCGCTCGATCGCGCGCGGCGAGGACGTCGTCCGCCTGCAGCTCAGCGAGGAGGCCAGCACGGCGCTGTTCGGCAACCACGGCAAGGACGAGCAGCTCTCGTCCGACGACCTCCTGCTCATGCACCTCGTGGCGCTCGGCTTGACCGACGCCGAGATCGGCCTGGAGATGTGCCTGAGCCGCCATACGATCAAGCACCGCATCGAACGGCTGTGCCGCCGCCAGAACGCCCGCAACCGCGTCCAGCTCGCGGCGATCGCGGGGCGGCTCGAGCGGGTGCGCGGCATCCGGCTGACGCAGCCGGCGCGACCGCTGTAGTAGTCGTCCGTCCCTAGGCTGCGGCCTGCGCGGCGGAGTCGACCTGCCAGTGGCCGACGAGGTCGCGGTACAGCGCCGAGCGCCGCAGGAGCTCGTCGTGGCTTCCGTGCAGCACCTCGGTCCCATCCAGCACGAGGATCTGCTCCGCGCGCAGCGCTGAGCTGATCCGGTGGGCGATGACGATGAGCGTGCCGGGGCGGCGGGCGAACGCCTGCTCGACGAGCGCCTCGGTCGTCGGGTCGAGGTGGCAACTGGCCTCGTCGAGGATGACGAGCCACGCCGGTGACACGTACGCCCGCACGAGCGTGACGAGCTGACGCTCGCCCGCCGACAGCGCCACCGGGTCGAGCTCGGCGGCGTAGCCGCCCAGCCGGTCGACGAGCGGACGCATGCCGAGCAGGCGGACGGCGCGGTCGACGTCGGACGGACGGACGTGCTCGTGCAGGTAGACGAGGTTCTCGTAGAGCGTGCCGGCGAACACGTACGCCTCCTGGGGTATGAGCACCCGGTGCTCGGCGAGCGTCGCCGGGTCGAGCTCGCGCAGCGGCACGCCGCCGAGCGTCACCTCGCCGGCCTGCGGCTCCAGCATGCCCGCGATGACGCTGGCCAGCGTCGACTTGCCCACGCCGCTGGGGCCGACGACGGCCAGGTGCCGGCCGTGGGGAACCGCCAGGTCGAGGTCGCCGATCACAGGCTCGGCGAACGCGCCATAGGCAAAGGTGACGCCGCTGAGCCGCACGCCGTGATGCGGAGGCTCGCGCTCGGACGGCGCCTCGTCGGTGCCCAGCCGCGCATCCTGCGACGCCTCCACGATCCTGCGCAGCGTCACCATGAGCCACAGCCCGGGGCCGCTGATGCCGTCGACGAACGTCTGCAGGGCGGGCTGCATGCCGCGCAGGATGTACGTCAGCGCGCCGAGGATCGTGCCGGCCGTCGCTCCCTGCGCGACGAGCCAGGAGCCGCCGGCCAGGATGAGGACGACCGGCAGCAGGCCGCCGATCGCGACCGCCACGATCCGGACGGCGGTGAGGCGCGCGAGCCCGCGCGTCGCCGCCGCCTGCGCCTCGATGTGCTCGCCGACCATCTGCGCGGCCGCGGGCTCGGCGCCGCATGCCACGACGTCGCGGATGTCGGCGGTCACCGCGGCCATCCGCTCGGCGATCCGCTCCTCGGCGAGAACCGAGTCGCGCTGGCGCGCCGCCATGTGCCGCAGCGCGGCGAGGAAGATCGTCAGGCCCACGAGCAGCGGCGGCACGACGAGCACGAGCATCTCCGGCATGAGGGTCAGTAGTCCGAGCAGCGCCCCGCCGGCGACGACGACGAAGTTCTGGCCGACGAGGAGGATCGATGCCGACGCGTCCCTGACGATCTCGACCTGCTGCGTCAGACGTGCCACCCCGGCCGTGTCGCCTGCGGCGCCCACCGCCGTCGATCGCCGCAGCGCGCCGGCGACCGCCAGCTTCGCGAGCTCGTCGCGGAACGGCTCGACGATGCTCGCCAGGCGTATGAACGTCTCGCGCGTCGCCCACGCGGCGATCACGGCGCCGACGGCGAGCAATCCGAGCCACGCGAAGCCGCGTCCCGTGCGGCCGGCGAGGAAGCCGTCGTCCAACGCCGCGGCGACGAGCCGGCCGGAGAGGAAGGCCGGGATCGCCTCGATCGTCGACCAGCCCACGAGCATCCACATCTCGCGCCCGCGCCCGCGCAGGGCGGACAGCAGCAGGCGCAGCGCGGCGCGGTCGCGCGCGGTCATGCGACGGCGGTGATCGCCGTGTCCTTGTGGGACACGGGCTCGTCGGGCTCGAACAGGGCGCGGTACTCCGGGTTCTGCCACAGCTCGCGGTGCGGCGCCATCGCGCGGACGCCGCCGCGGTCGAGCCAGATCACCGCATCCATCTGCGCCACGGTCGACGCGCGGTGCGCGACGACGAGGCGCGTGCGGTCGCCGAGCGCGCCGGTCAGCACGCCGCTGATGTGGTGCTCGGTCACCGTATCGAGGCTCGCGGCGACGTCGTCGAGCACGACGACGCGGCCGGCGTGGGCGAACGTGCGCGCGAGGCCCACGCGCTGGGTCTCGCCGCCCGACATCGGCGCCTGCGCCAGCGGCGTCGCGTAGCCGCCGGGCAGCAGCCGGATGAACCCGTCGGCGCGCGCTGCCCGGGCTGCCTCCTCGAGCTGCTCGGCGGACGGTGCGTCAGCTCCGAAGGCGATCGCGTCGGCGACCGTCTCGCCGAAGAGCGCCGGGCGTGCGAAGCCGTAGCCGACCGCGCGCCGCAGCTCCCGGCGGTCGATCTCGCGCAGCGGCACGCCGTCGAGCAGCACCTCGCCCGCGTCCGGATCGACGAGGCGGCCGACGAGCGCCGCGAGCAACGACTTGCCTGAGCCGGAGCGGCCGACGACCGCGACGAGGGCGCCGGCCGGGACCACGACATCCACACGGTCGAGGACGACCTCTTCGCCCGACCGGACCGTGACCCCGCGCAGCTCGATCCGCCCGCGGCCGGGCGCAGGCTCGCGGGACCCGTAGCGCACAGGCTCCTCGTCGAGGACCTCGACGAGCCGTTGTGCCGCCGCGCGCGCCCGCGTGAGCTGCGCGACGATGCTCGAGAGCGAGTTCAGCGAGCTCGCCAGGAGCACGTACTGGGCGGCGGCGAGCATCTCGCCCGCGCTGATCTGTCCCTTGGCCAGCAGCACGCCGGCCACGCCGATCACGCCGATCTCGAGCACCGCCACGAGCAGCGCGTCCTGCGCCGTGATCCGCATGTTCACGTGCCACAGGGCCATCCCGTGGCGTCGCAGCTCGGGTAGCGGCTCGAGCGAGCGATCGACCTCGCGCTCGAACGTGGCGGCGGCAGCGATCGTCCGGCTCCCGGAGATCGCGCCGGTGAGGCGCTCCGCGATTCGCCCCTGGACCGTCAGGTAGCGCGTCGTGAGCGCCGACGAGTCGCGGGCGAAGGTCCGTACGATCACCAGCAGCAGCGGGATCCCGAGCAGGAACGCCGCGCAGAGCAGCGGATGGATGATCGCGAGCGCCACGGTCCCGCCGATGCCCATGACGAGGCTCGCGGCGGCGCCGACGACGGCCGGGCCCACGCGGGCCGCCTCCGCGGCGTTGGCAACGATCCGCGTCGCCATCTCGCCGGGGCCGAGGCGGCCGCTGCGGATCCCCAGCGTGAGGGCGTGGCGCAGCACGGCCTGGCGCACCGACTCCGTGGCGCGCGCGACCGCGATGCCGGAGGCGAGGACGTCGAGCGCGGAGCCGGCCACGAGCAGCGCTACCAGCGCAGCGGCCCACGTCAGCCATGGCCCGGCCGAGCCGTCCGTGACGAGCCCGTCGACCGCGTGTCCGAGTACGGCGGGAAAGACGAGCGAGACGCCGGCCGTCACAAGCGCTGACAGCGCGACGACGAGCGCCCAGGCGCCGCCCTGCCGCGCTGCTCGCACGAGCAGCCGGTCCGCCGCGCGGTAGCCGCGGCGAGGTTTCGCGTCCTGCTTCTTGAGCCTCACCGTACCTCCAACGAAATTCTTCCTGCGGTCCGTGCAGGTAGTACTCTTGTCATACCTGGGGAGTCGCCCCGGTCGGTCGACCGGAGCGACTCTCCAGCCGGTTCTCGCTAGAAGTGGCAGGCGGCCACGCTGAGATTGCTCGGCGTGACGGACTGGCACAGCGCCACGGTGAGCGTGCTTCCGCCGCCGCCGCCGCCGCCGCCGTCGCGCTTGCCTTCGGCCTCAGTGGTAAGACCCTGGAGATCGAGGACTGACATGTATTTCACCTCCCTTCGGTCATGACGAGGACATCAGGTTCGGGCCGGCTCGCGTCCGAATGGACCGGGCCGAGGAAGGGCAGGTGGGCGCGGCCGCCGTGGAGCGCGGCGCCGAGCGCGAGCAGCACGCCGGCGGTGCCGGTCGCGAGGTCCATCGACAGCCGCAGGAGCTGGTTGCCGGGGAACGCGAGGTGCCCTCGGTAGCTCATGGCGTGCCAGTCCAGCCGGCGAACGTGGGCAGCCACGACGGGGTCCTGCGTCGCCGCTCCGACCGCGAGGCCACGGCTGCGGTAGAGGATCATGCCCGCGCGGCCGGAGAAGAGCCCCGACAGCGCGTAGAAGCCGCTCTCCGCCGCCAGGCGGATCTTCGGGGCAGCCTCGGCGAACTGCTCGTCGTGGCGGTACGTGAGGTAGTCGTCGACGACGAACCCGATGCCGACGCTGCCGTCGGAGACGTACGGCAGCGTGCGCCACTCCTCGTTGACGTGCAGCGCCCCGTAGCGATCCGGGACGCAGCGCCGCAGGTCCTGGCGGATCGCCGTCGCTGCCAGGTCGAGCAGCGCGCCGTCGGGCCGGTGCTCGTGCAGGCGCAGGAACATGAGCGCCGGCCCGGCCGAGCCTCGCAGCAGACCGGCGTAGGGGTTCGTGCCCCCGCTGGTCGATGCGACGCCGTCGACGTCGCCGAGCTGATCGGCCAGGCGGGCGGCGATCTCCCACACGCTGTCCCACAGGCCGGCGTCGTCGTCGCGCTGCGCGAAGTGGGCAAGGACGAGCGCGATGCCGGCCAGCCCTGCGCTCAGGTCGAGGCCGAGTCCGTCGCGCTGCCCGCCGAGCTCGTCGAGGCAGATCTCCAGCACCTTGCGCGCGTCGTCGCGGCGCTCGAGGCGGTCGAGCACGTACGCCACGCCCAGCAGCCCGTCGTACAGGCCCAGCGGCGTCCCCGAGGGCGGGTCCGTCGCGCGCCGCACGAGCCATTGCTCGTGCTCCCAGGACCGCCCGGCCCCGGTGGCGTGGAGGGCGTAGAGCACCCCGGCGGCGCCGTAGGCGAGGCCCAGGCCGCTGCCGCCGTTGGCGAACTGCCGCGGATCGCCGGGGAACAGGCGGTCCTCACGCTCCGGCGTGGCGCTGGCGAGGATCGCGGCGGACATCGAGTCCCGGGTGCGCCGCCACGCCCGTGGCTGCGGGAGCAGTCGCGCCGGGCGGCTCGGCCGCGTGGTGACGCTCGGCGGCTCCTGGACGGCTGCGATGACGCGCACCGCGCCGGCGAGGAACTCCGGCGGGACCGGGAAGGCCTCGGCGATCGACGTCGCGAGCTCGCGCGCCTTGCCGGCGTCGAGCCGCAGAAGCGCCGTCAGCTGCGGGAGGAAGAAGAACAGCCGCAGGCAGGCGAGCGCGTAGCGATCGATCGCGAGCCCGGTCTGGGAGGCGGGCGGCATGAAGGCGCTCGTGGCGAGCGTCTGGCGCCGCTGCTCGCTGGCGAGCGTCGCGACCTCGAGGTCGATGAGGACGACCGAGCCGTCGTCGCGGACCAGCACGTTGCCCGCGGAGAAGTCGCCGATGACCACCTCGCGGGCGTGCACCTGTGCCACCGCGGCCTCTACTCGCGCGCACATCTCCAGCGCCCAGGCCGCGTACTCGGCGGCCGCGGTCTCGTCGCCGGAGCCGAGCACGCCGACCGGGTAGCGCCGGACGATCTGCGAGTTGAGCGTCGCGCCGTCGACGAAGTCCTCGACGAGGAAGTGGTGCTCGCCGAGGGTGAAGTAGTCGCGCAGAGCGGGCACGACGTCGAGCCCGGCGAGCCGCTGCAGCATGTCGCGCTCGCGACCGAGCCGCGCGACGGCGTCCGCGTTGACCGCGTCGAGGCCGGCGTAGGGCCGCGCCTCCTTGAGCACGACGTCGTCGCCGGTCGGCAGGTGCGTCGCCGCGTAGACGCCGCCGCCGTTGGAGAAGTGCAGCGCCCGCTCGACGCGGTACGGCAGCTCGGTGAGCGTCGCGCTGTTGCGCGCCTCGAGGTGCGAGACGAGGAACTGCGGCAGCGTCATCCAGGCCGGGACCGCGAACGTCGGGCCGCGGCGGTCGGGGACCAGCTCTCCGCTCGCGTCCTCGAGCGCGAGCTCGAGCTCGCCGTCGGCGCCGACGCAGTAACGCTCGGCGAACCCGCCGTAGCGGACGTACAGCGGCCCCGCGCCCCAGCGCAGGTCGCTCAGGATGTACGGACCGCGCTGGCCGGCGAGCGCGGCGCCGAGCTCCGTCAGCACGGTCTCGAGCTGCGCGTCGTCGGCCGGATAGATCGTGACGAACTTCCCGCTGGCGCCGCGCGGGGAGTACTTCTGGTTGCGCAGGAAGAAGAGGTCCAGGCTGCGGACGAACTTGAACGGGAGCCGCCGCGCGACGCAGTACTCCCAGACCACCTCGAGGACGTCCGTGGCGTTGTCCATGCAGGCCGAGGCATGGATCTTCCAGCCCTGCGCCGGGAGCGCCGCGTCCTGCGGCACGTACATGAGCCAGTCGCCGGACACCCCGCTCTCCCACCCCTCCGGCGCGGGGCCCTGCGCCAGCTCGAAGTCGCGGTCCGCGGCGTTCTGGCGGACGAACGAGTCGTAGAACAGCGGGTCGGTGAGACAGTACAGCTCGTATGCGTCGTCCATGTCGCGTCTCCCCCGCCGTGTTGCTCGGTGCTGCCTGGCGAACGAAGGAGTACCCGGCGTAAACATCGTGTTATCCCGCCGGCTGGGCCTCGATGGGCGCCTGATGTACCGTTATTTGGAGGCCCATCCGGGCGACCTTCGGGCCGGATCGGCCACGCGCCCGCCGGTTCGAACGTCTGTTCGCCGCACTACACTGCCGGTGTGGCCAAGCACGATCAGCTCGTCGTCTCGGGAGCGCGCGAGCACAACCTCAAGGACATCAGCCTGTCGCTGCCGCGCGACGCGCTGGTGGTCATCACCGGGCTATCGGGATCGGGCAAGTCGTCGCTCGCGTTCGACACGATCTACGCCGAGGGGCAGCGCCGCTACGTCGAGTCGCTGAGCGCCTACGCGCGGCAGTTCCTCGGCCAGATGGACAAGCCGGACGTCGATTCGATCGAGGGGCTGTCGCCGGCGATCTCGATCGACCAGAAGACGACGTCGCGCAACCCGCGGTCGACGGTCGGCACGGTCACGGAGATCTACGACTACCTGCGCCTGCTCTGGGCGCGCGTCGGGCATCCGCACTGTCACGTCTGCGGCGCGCCGATCGCGGGCCAGAGCGCCGAGCAGATCGTCGACCAGGTCATGGAGCTCGAGGAGGGCACGCGCTTCATGGTCATGGCGCCGATCGTCCGCGGGCGCAAGGGCGAGTACGGCAAGTTGCTCGAGGAGTTGCGCGCCGACGGCTACACGCGCGCGCGGATCGACGGCGAGCTGCGCCTGCTCGAGGAGCCGATCGAGCTCGACAAGAAGTTCAAGCACGACATCTCGGTCGTCGTCGACCGGCTCGTCATGCGCCACGACGTGCGCAAGCGGCTGGCCGACTCGGTCGAGACGGCGGTCGCGCTCGCGGACGGGATCATCGAGGTGCAGGTGGTTGATCAAGGCCGGCCGGATGGCGGCCAGCGGTCTCAGGACGCGGGGCCGGATGCCCCGCGGAGCACTCCCTTGCCCGGCCGTACGCTTACCTTCTCGGAGCGCTTCGCCTGCCTGAAGTGCGGCACGTCGATGCCCGAGCTCGAGCCGCGGATCTTCTCCTTCAACTCGCCGCACGGGGCGTGCGAGCGTTGCACCGGCCTCGGGTCGCAGCGAGAGATCGACCCCGAGCTCATCGTCCCCGACCCGGCGCTGTCGATCGCCGAGGGCGCGCTTGCGCCGTGGGCGAACAGCGCGTCGAACTACTACGAGCAGATCACGGAGGCGATCGCCGAGCGCTACGGCGTCGACGTCGAGGCGCCGTGGAGCGAGCTGTCGCAGGAGGATCGCGACCTCTTCCTCTACGGCACCAACGGCGAGCCGGTGCAGGTGACGTACCGCAACCGCTACGGGCGCAAGCGCTCCTACCAGACACGCTTCGAGGGGATCATCCCGAACCTCGAGCGCCGCTACCGCGAGACCGACTCGGAGTTCTCGCGCGAGAAGATCGAGGAGTACATGAGCGTGCGCCCGTGCCCCGCGTGCGGCGGGGCACGCCTGCGACCGGAATCGCGCGCGGTGCTCGTCGGCGGGATGGCGATCCACGAGTTCGCGGCGCTGTCGGTGCGCGCTGCGCTGCGCTGGCTGCACGAGGTCGAGCTGACCGAGACCGAGCGTCACATCGCCCGGCTCATCATGCGCGAGATCGAGGAGCGGCTGAACTTCCTCGAGAACGTCGGCATCGGCTACCTCTCGATGGACCGCGCGGCGGCGACGCTGTCCGGCGGCGAGGCGCAGCGCATCCGCCTCGCGACGCAGATCGGCTCGTCGCTGGTGGGCGTGCTCTACATCCTCGACGAGCCCTCGATCGGGCTGCACCAGCGCGACAACTCGAAGCTCATCGCCACGCTCGAGCGTCTGCGCGACCTCGGCAACACCGTCATCGTCGTCGAGCACGACGAGCAGACGATGCGTGCCGCCGACCATCTCGTCGACCTCGGGCCGGGTGCCGGCGAGCACGGCGGCGAGATCGTCGCCCAGGGGACGGCGGCGGACGTCGAGCGCGTGCCGGAGTCGCTGACGGGCCAGTTCCTCGCGCGCACGCGCGTGATCGAGATCCGGGCGAAGCGCCGCACGCCGTCGGGCTACGTCGAGATCCGCGGCGCGGCGGAGAACAACCTCAAGAAGATCGACGTGAAGATTCCGCTCGGGGTGCTGACGGCGGTCACCGGGGTCAGCGGCTCGGGCAAGTCGACGCTCGTCAACGAGGTGCTCTTCAAGGCGGTCGGCAACCGCCTGCACCGCGCGCGCCAGCGGCCGGGCCGGCACACGGCGATCCTCGGCCTCGACCAGCTCGACAAGATCATCCAGGTCGACCAGTCGCCGATCGGGCGCACGCCGCGTTCGAACCCGGCCACGTACACCGGCCTCTTCGACGTCATCCGCGACCTGTTCTCCAAGACGCAGGAGGCGCGGGCGCGCGGCTACAAGCCCGGCCGCTTCTCGTTCAACGTCAAGGGCGGGCGCTGCGAGGTCTGCCGCGGCGACGGCCAGATCAAGATCGAGATGCACTTCCTGCCCGACGTCTACGTGCCGTGTGAGCAGTGCCACGGCAAGCGCTACAACCGTGAGACGCTCGACGTCCGCTTCAAGGGCAAGACGATCGCCGACGTGCTCGGCATGCCGGTCGAGGAGGCGCTGGAGTTCTTCAAGCACATCCCGAAGATCCGCCGCCGGCTGGAGACGCTCAACGCGGTCGGCCTGGGCTACATCCGCCTGGGGCAGCCGGCGACGACGCTGTCGGGCGGCGAGGCGCAGCGGGTGAAGCTCGCAACCGAGCTGTCGAAGGTCGCGACGGGGCGGACGCTGTACATCCTCGACGAGCCGACGACCGGCCTGCACTTCGCCGACGTCCAGCGGCTGCTGGAGGTCCTGCAGCGGCTCGTCGACCAGGGCAACAGCGTCGTGGTCATCGAGCACAACCTCGACGTCATCAAGACCGCCGACCGGATCATCGACATGGGCCCGGAGGGTGGGGAGGAGGGCGGCGAGGTCGTGGCGGCCGGCACGCCCGAGGAGGTGGCGGGCACCCCGGGCTCCCACACCGGCGCGTTCCTCGTCGAGGCCGGCGTGGAGCCGGCGGCGCCGAAGGCCCAGCGCGGCCGGCAGCGCAAGGTCGCGACCGCGGCGTAGGCGCGCGGCGGGAGCGAGGGCTCTCTTGTCGCGGTGCCAGCAGGTGCTGGCGGTGGGCTAGCACGCGCTGGCGATCGCTCGCGAGAGACATGCGCCATCGCCTGATCCGCGCCCGCCCGGGCGCCGTCGAGCACGACCGAGATCGCGATCGTCGCGAGGTTGCTCCACCCGACCGTATTACAGCTCAGTTGCGGCGCCTCTGTCTGGGCATGGGGACTCGTTCGGACATGAGGGTCCGGATACTCGGCGGCGGGGTCGCGGGTCTGGCGGCCGCTGTGGCGCTGCGGCGCCGCGGATGCGACGACGTTGTCATCCTCGAGCGCGACACGGACGCCGGACGGCGGGCGCGGCCCGGGCACGGGATGATGCTCATGCCCAACGGCGTCGCGGCCCTGCAGAGGCTCGGTGTTGGCGGGTGCCTGTCCCGCCAGCGCGCGCTGAGCCGGGCGGTCCTGCAGGACCAGCGCGGGCGCGTCCTGCGGTCCGAGCCGATGGATGGCGTCTACTGCGTCGCACGCGGCGCGCTCGTGGATGCGCTGCGGGCAGCGCTGCCCGAGGGGACCATCGAGCAGGGCCGGCGCTGCACGAGCGTCATGCTGGACTCGCCGTCGGCGCTGCACCCGCGCAGCGCCGAACGGATCGTGCGATCGGTGCGCTTCGCGGCCGGCCCGCCGTTGAGTGCCGCGGACGTCGACGTGTTCGTGGGCGCCGAGGGGTCGCGGTCGGTGCTCTGCGCCGCGCTGAACCGCGGGCTCGCGCGTGCGCCCAGCCGCGTGTTCGAGATCGTGATGTCCGCCCGTCCACCCGTGCTGGCGGCCGACCTGGGATCGACGTTCCTCAAGACGCTGTGCACCGGTCGCGGGCTGGCCTTCGGGCTGCTGTCGCCGTGCCCGGGCCACGTGATCGGCTTCCTGCAGTTCGACGTGCAGCGCCACGGCGTCCCAGCCGAGGCTGCGCCCAGGGCTCTGCTGGACTTCGTCGCGGCGGTCCTGGGCGACGTGCCGGAGCAGGTAGCGAGCTTCCTGCACGGCGTCGATCCGGCGACGGCCCACCTGTGGCGCCCGGTCGACGCGGAGATCGCCACGAACCTCTACGCGAGCAACGCCGTCGTGATCGGCGACGCGGCCCATCCCCTGCTCCCGTTCAGCAGCCAGGGTGCGGGCGCTGCGCTCGAGGATGCGGTCATGCTGGCCGACGCGATCGCGGGTCTCGCCGTGCAGGGCGATCTCTCGCATTCGCTCGCGCGCTTCTGCGAGCACCGCCACCGCGACGTGGCCGGCTTCGTCGAGGGCGGCCGGCGGATCCTGTCGGCCTTCGTGGACGCTCTGCCCGGCGTCGTCGCGCCGTACGTCCACGCCGGTGCCGGCGCGCCGCGCTCCGCGTCGCCCGGCGGCGACGAGGACGCGCTGTTCGCCGACGACGCCGTCGATCTCGCGACGCTGCGCCGCCGCGCCTACAACCATCGCTGGGCGGTGCAGCCCCCGGGGGTGATCCCGCTGACCGCCGCCGATCCGGACTTTCCGGTCTGCGCGGAGATCATCGCCGCCGTCCAACGCCACCTCGCCACCGGCTACATCTCCTACGGCCCCGCCGAGGGGCTCCCCGAGCTGCGGCACGTGGCGACTGACAGGCTGCGCGAACGGTACGGGCTGCGCTGCGACGCCGACACGCTGTTTCCGACCGATGGCGCTGCCTCGGCGATCTTCCTCGTCGCCCGGCACGCGCTTCCGGCAGCGGGCGACGAGGCGATCATCCCCGATCCCGTCGACTTCCTGCTCGAGCGCGCCGTTCGCGCGGCTGGGGGCGTCGTGCGCCGATGGCCGACCGCGAACGGCCGCTACGACGCGACGCAGCTCGAGGCGCTCGTGACCCCACGCACCAGGCTCATCTCGCTGTGCAACCCGCACAACCCACTTGGTCGGGTCCTGCGGCGCGACGAGCTCGAAGCGATCGCCGACGTCGCTCTGCGCCACAACCTCTGGATCCTCTGCGACGAGGTCTGGTCGGACATCGTCTACCCGCCGCACTCCCACGTCTGCATGGCGACGCTCGACGGCGACGTGGCTGCCCGGACCTTCACGGTCTTCGGCTTCTCGAAGTCCTATGGACTCGCAGGGATGCGCCTCGGGCTGCTCGTGACACCGGACGCGGCGCAGCGGCGGCGGATCATGGCGCTCGCCCACGCCGAGGACACCGCCTACGGCGCGAGCACGATCTCACAGGTTGCCGGCGCCGCAGCCTACGAGCTCGGCGATGCATGGCTGCAGCGTTTCGTCGCCCACCTGCGGCGCCGGCGCGATCAAGCCTGCAGCGGACTCATCGCCATGCCGGGAGTCCGCTGCGCCGTGCCGGAGGGGACCTTCGTCGCCTTCCCGGACGTCTCGGAGCTCGGCATGGACGAGGGCGAGCTGGCCGGCCGGCTGCTCGAGCGCGACCAGGTCGCGCTCGTCCCGGGCACGAGCGCGTTCTTCGGGCCCGGCGCCGCTGGCCACCTGCGCCTGTCCTTCGCGACGTCGCGCGGGATCCTGGCGGAGGGACTGGAGCGGATCGCCGCCGGGCTCCGGGCGGCCGCCGGCGAGCAGAAGGCCGCCGCCTGACTCCGAGGAGCGCCGCGCGCAGCGCGGAGGAATAGCCTCACGGCCGTGAGCGACGACCTCGCGCGCCAGGCCCGGCTGTGGGGGCAGAAGTGGCGCTGGTACGAGCGCAACAACCTGCCCTGGAACCGGGCGCGGATCCACTGGCACCTCCTGCGGCGCGAGGCGTTCGCGCGCTGGCCG
>DASWQM010000076.1:0-8214 GCA_036403675.1 Solirubrobacteraceae bacterium
TGGCTCCCACCAGCGGCGGTTGCGGTCGAGCATCCGCCGCACGTAGGAGTGGCTCGTGACGGGCAGCGCGGAGGCCGTGAGCACGTCGAAGAGGTACACGCACTCGCCCCCCTCGGCGCGGGCAGGCGCATGAACGGTCGCGCGAGCTTCGCGCGCCGCTGGGCGAACAGGAGGATGAAGCCGGTCGGGCCGAGGTCGTTCGATGACGACGCCGTCGCTCAGGCTCTGGCCGAACATCGTGTGGTGCTCGTCGCGGGCGGCGACCCTGACGCCGCAGCGCCGGCAGAAGCGAGCCATTGCCTGGATGTCGCGCACCGAGCCGGATCGCAGGACCGCCGCCGGGCTGCGGACCACGACATTGCCCCTGCCGTGCCTGCGGCCGCGCGCGCCGCGGGATCCAGCAGCAGGGTCCCGTCGAGGCGCGGAGCCCCGAACAGGCCCTCACAGGACGCCGCCTCCGCTACGGCGATCCAGCGCCTCGCGAGCATGTCGTGTCCGCCGACCGCGATCGCGGCCGGCCGCCGCGGCGAGGATCCCGCGCCGCGTGACGCCGTCGCCGGACACGGCGCGATCCTCGCATTCGATCCACACGCGGGAAGCCCGGCCCTCGCGGGCCGGGCTCCTGCGGTGCCTACGGGTGGCGCTGCTGCGTGACCGACGTCGCCTCGAAGCTGGAGTTCACGAGCACGACGACCTCGCTGCCGTCCGACGTGCGCACGTGCGCCTCGTAGGGCGAGCTGCTGTCCGCGTCGTTCTCGACGCGCAGGACCGTCCCGCCGGGGACCTTGGCCTCCGCGGCAGCCTTGACCTTCGCCGCGGTGTCACCGGTCAGCGCGGTCTCGCGCCCGCGTCCGCCGCGCCCGTCGCGACCGCCGGGCCCACGCCGCCCGTGGTCACGCCCGACGCGGTCGCGCGCAGGGCGCGTCTCGACGGAGGTCGCCTCGAAGCTCGCGTTCACGAGCACGACCACCTCGTTGCCATCGGACGTCCGCACGTGGGCGTGGTAGGCCGAGCCGCTCGGGCCGCCCTCCTCGACGCGCAGGACCGTGCCACCCGGCACCTTCGCCTCGGCGGCCGCCTTGACCTTGTCGGCGGTGTCGCCGGTCAGCTGGGTCTGCGGCGCGTGCTGCGACGGCGATGACGACGTGCGCTTGGTGGCCGCGCCCGCGAACGTCGCGCCGCCGGCGGCGAATGCCGCGATGCCCGCGAGCGCGAGCAGGGCTTCTTCGTGAGTGAGAACATCCGTGGTGCATCTCCTTTGTGATCCGGTGTGACCACAAGGTCGGCGCGCCACCTGGGAACGGCTTCGGGGACGGCTGAGAAGATCCTGAGAGGCGCCGGGCGCTGTTATTCGACGAGCGCCGCCGGCGGCAGCGCGTAGTACGCCTCGCCGGGCGGGCTGCCGTTCGGGCTCTTGCCGCCGTGGACGACGATGAGCGGCGCGTGGCCAATGAGCCCGCCGTGCTCGACGACCCACGCGTCGGCCTCCTCGCGCCGCGCCTCGGGCACGTCGGTGCGACGCATGACGAGCATGCCCGCGGGGCGATCGTCGACGTCGAGCAGCGGGAGGTCGAGGAGGACCTCGCGGATCGAGTCGCCGGACATCGTGCTCAGGCTAGCGCGCCTGCGCCGATCCCCCATCTGGGCGATGGTGCCGATCGCGGTTCGGCGCTGGCGGACACGGGCGCCGACCCGGCGCGCCTTGAGGTCGAGCTGACGGAGACCGTGGCGGTCGAGCACGACGCACTCGCGGTGAAGGTCCTCCGCGACCTGCGGGCGCTTGGCGTGTCGGTCGCCATCGAGACGTTCCCGCGACATTCCCCGGCAGCGCCGCGGGACGGGGACCTCGGCTTGCAGACCTACGTCAGCGTCCCGCTCGTCAACGTCGAGGGGCACATCTAGGGCACGCTCCGCGGAGCGAGCAGCCGGCCACTCGACCTCGGCGAGGGTGCTGTCACGCTCATGGAGCACTTCGCGCAGATCATCGCCCGCGGCAGCGCCGGCGCCGACGCGGTCGGCGCAGCGCACCGGGCCCATCGATCGAGCTCGGCTGCGCAACGCGCAGTAGCGCGGCCCGCGAGGATGGCGTTAGCTTGTGCTGCGGGAACGCATCGACGCAAGGAGCGCGTGCCATGACGCCCCGCGATCGCCTGACCGGTCTCGCCGGCGTCAAACGATGGCCAGCCCGACGCGGCGCCTTGCGTGAATAGCGTTCACACATCCACGCTCAGGTCACGTCGACATGCCCTTCTTCATCTGGATCGTCCTGGCACTTCTGGCTGCCGTCATCGTGTGGCTATGGCCGCTGCCCATGCTGTGGGCCTGGCCGCCGGAGTGGGAGCCCCCGAAACGACAGCTGATCCGGTTCGGCCTTCCGGCGTTGTGGCTGGGCGTGCTGGTACTCGGCCTCACCGCCTTCAAGAGCTCGGATGCCGTGAAGACCGGGGCCTCGTCGGTCGAAGGGACGGCCACGGCGACGGCGACCGACCCCGCACGCGCGACTCCGCGCGTGCATGGTGCGGCCACGACCCCCAAGCCCTCGGCGGCGTCGACGGCGCAAGCCGAGGCGGCGGCGCAGGCCCAAGCGAGGGCGAGCGCCGCGAAGGCCAGGGCGGCGAGAGCCGAGGCGGCCAAGGCGCGGGCGGCGCGAGCCAAGGCGGCCAGGGCGCGGGCGGCCAAGGCGCGGGCCGCCAGGGCGAGAGCCGCGCGAGCCAGAGCCGCCAAGGCCAAGGCCGCCAGGGCCAGGGCCAGGCGCGCCGCATCCAACGCACGAGCGAAACGGCTTGCGGCCAAGCGCCGGCGGGCGGCACAACGGCGACGCAGGGCCAAGTCACCACCTAGACGTGCGACGCCCGAACGGCCGCCTACCCAGCGGCCGGCCCCGCCACGTCCGGCGCCGCGCCCGAAGCCACGTCCGGCACCGCGCCCGAAGCCACATCCGGCGCCACGCCCCAAAGCACGGCCGCACCCACGGCCCAAAGCACGGCCACATCCACGGCCACATCCGGCTCCGCCCCCGCCCCCGCCGCCTCCGGCCACGCCTTCACGCCCGCTGCACGAAGCGCATGACAAGGACGGGGACGACGTGCCCGGCGATCTGTGCCCGAACGTTGCCGGCGCACCGGCGAACCACGGCTGCCCGTGATTCCTCGCGATCAGCGACTGACCACGTCGAGCGCGATCGGGGTGCCGGGCGGATGCAGCTCGACCTCGTGGGCGATCGCGACGCCGTTGGCGTCGTACGTCGTGGTGGCGAGGGCCAGCAGGCACGTGTCGGCGGGGAGCTTGAGCTGCGCGGCGTCGCTGTCAGGCCCGGATCCGCCGGGCCTGCATACGACGGCTGCCTCGGTCGATGCTGCGGCACGCCCGGTCTGCTGCTCGACGTACACCGTTGCTCCCTGAGGGATGCCGTCGGTCGAGAGCAGAGCCGGGCATTGGTCGGCGAGGATCGCCGGGAAGCACGTCGTCGTGGCGGCGAGCGGTCTGGCCTCGCGCGCAAACACGACCTTGCGGCGCTCGATGACCGGTGCGCCGGGCTCGGTGCCGAGCGCGGCGGCCACGTCTGGTGACGCTGGCGCGATCCCGGCGCCGATGACGCGCGCGTACGTGCCGTCGGGATAGACGCGACCGGTCCCGCGGACGCGCCGCAGCCGGCGGCCCTCTGAAACCGGCTCGGGGCCGGCAGCGCTCACGACGCTCGCCGCGCCGGCACGGGAGGCGACCAGTCCGACCGCAACGAGCATCGCCCGCGCCTTGGTGATCGTCGGCTTGCTGACGCCGAAGCGCGCGGCGAGCGCGGTGTCCGACGGCAGGGCCTCGCCGGGCCGGAGCTCCCCGGACTCGATCTCGGCCCGCAGCTCGTTGGCGATCTGCTCGGAGGGGCTGTTTCGCTGAAGTGGCATGGCCGTCGTGGCAGCCAGGTTACCTGGCAATGCGTCCTATGAACGCCAACCTGCCAACCAGGCGATGTGCAAGAGCCGAAGACATTCAAGCTCCGCAAGGATCGCGCGCGTCCCGGACGCCTTGGGCGCATGCCGCCCCACGGCGTCCGCCCTCGTGCGACGGCAGCCGGAAGGCGGACGCGGTCAGGCGTACGGCCTCGGTCCACAGGCGGGCGTTCGTCCCGGCGTTCAGCGCCCGGCGGGGCGGGTGCACGGTCGTCGTCGGGCCGACGAGGCCGAACCGTCCGCCAGGTCCGTAGCGACGATCGCGACGTTCGTGTCGGCACGGCCCGTGCTGTGCGACCTGGTCAGCTCCCAGGCCGCGGTGCTGGAGCACAACGTCTCACCGGAGATCGCCGCGGACTAACACGCGGTCGGCGATCAGGAACGTCGGCGTCCTGGCCGCCTGATCCCCGAGCACGTCCCCGAGCTCGGCGAGCACGGGGCCGCAGCGGCTCGCCGCGGCGACGATCATGGTGTCCGGCGCTGCGTGGACCCCCGCGCGCCCGTCAGCCGCGATGTTCGCGGCCTACGAGGCCGATCCGGAGCTCGCCGCCATGCGGCTGATGCTCGAGCTGCTGATCGCCGGCCTGCTCGCGCGTGCGCGGTGAGTCGTTGACGCCGTGCGCTGACGGGTCGAGTTGATGCACAAGCCGCAGAGCGGCGTCATCGATGCTGGCATGCGCCATGCTCAGCGCAAGCACCGCCTGGAGCCGGTCGCCCAGCGCTCGATCCTGCATCTCCGCGGCGATGTGCTGCGCCGCGGCCAGGTCGCGGTCGGCACGTCCCCGGTCGAAGTTCTCGGCCATGGTCTTCGCCGCCCGGCTGGCCGAGACGAAGAGCAGTCCTGCAAGGGCCTCGGGGATGACTCCGGCCGTGGCCGTGAGGATGCCAACGGTTGCCTGGCTGCTCGTGTCGGCGAAGAACAGCGCCTTGATCGCGCCCGCGAGCACCACCAAGGCGCCAAGGGCACCGAAGACGTATCCGAGGGTGAAGCTGACCTTGGACTGCGCGAGGCCGAGAGCGTGGTACTCACGCTGCACCGCGAACTCCCGTTGATCGGTCTCTTGGCCTGCCTCCAATTCGCCGAGCCGGACTTCGAGGGCCTGCAAGGCCCCTGCCGAGGGACGCTCGCGAGACAGGTCCGCCGCGAGCTTGCGCAGCGCGTCCGAGTCGAGCGATCCGTGGGTGCTGATCCGCGTCTCGTAATGGTCACGTTCCCTGTTAATCAACCGGTCGAAGCGTGCTGCGATGAACTTCGAGAGCAACCCGGCAGCAACACCGGCGAGGGCGATGATCGGCGCAAGGACCAGACTGTCCATGCGGTGCATGCTACGTCCAGCGGCCCGCAGGGGAACTAGTCGATAGGCGGGTTCTCGTCAGTCATGTACTCGGTGCGTCTGACAAATCCGCAGTACGTACAGGTCGCTGAGGACGATCTGTATGTTGCTCCGCCCTGTCACGAGATCTGACGACGCCACGGGCTCACGCCAGGCCTGTGTCGTTCGTGGTCGCATGCGCGCTCGCGCTGGCGGCGTTCGCAGGACGTCCAGCGGCGCGAGCGCGAGCGCACCGCCGTCGACTCGCCCAACAGCGCCCAGACGTCAGGGCACGCCGGAATGCTTCTCGCGATCGCCTTCTGATCGGTCTGTGGGACGATGCAGCACACCGACGCGCGAGCTCGCCGCGAGTCGGCGACTCGCTCCCAAACCAGGCGGCCTGAACCGCCCCGGCTTTCTTGGAGGTCCGATCCGTTGAGGAGGATGGACCGATATGGGGAGACGACCGCCGTATCCGCCCGAGGTTCGGGAGCGGGCCACGAGGATGGTGTTCGAGCACCGTCACGAGTACGAGTCGCAGTGGGCAGCGATCACGTCGATCGCCGGGAAGTTCGGGATGACGGCCGAGACGCTCAGGGGCTGGGTCAGGCAGGCCGAGGTCGACGACGGCAAGCGGCCAGGAACTACGACGGCCGAGGCTGAGCGCATCAAGGAACTCGAGCGCGAGAACCGTGAGCTGCGACGCGCCAACGAGATCCTCAAGGCGGCGTCGGCTTTCTTCGCGCGGGAGCTCGACCCGCAACCACCGAAGCGATGACGCAGTTCATCGACGAGCAGCGCGACGTCTACGGGGTCGAGCCGATCTGCGAAGCGCTGCAGTTCGCCACGTCGACGTACTACGCCGTCAAGAAGCGTCAGACCGATCCGTCTGTGCGCGCGGTGCGTGACGCAGAGCTTCTGGTCGAGATCCGCAGGGTCCATGAGCACAGCGACGGCACCTACGGCGCCGAGAAGATCTGGCGGCAGCTGCGCCGCGAGGCCGTGCCGGCGGCGCGCTGCACGGTCGAGCGGCTGATGCGCGCGAACGGGCTTGAGGGCGTCAGACGCGCCCGCAAGCGCCGCACCACGATCCCCGGCGACCAGGCGCAGCGGCCGCGGGACCTTGTTGATCGGTGCTTCAGCGCCCAGGCGCCCAACCGGCTGTGGGTCAGCGATTTCACGTACGTGATGACGTGGTCGGGTGTTGTCTACGTCGCGTTCGTCATCGATGCGTTCAGCCGCCGGATCGTCGGCTGGAAGGCCGACACCTCGATGCGCACCCAGCTCGTCCTGGACACCCTCGAAATGGCGCTCTGGAGCCGTGACCGCGACGGCATCCCGCTCGACGACGGCATGATCAGCCACTCCGACGCCGGATCGCAATACACGAGCTTTGCGTTCACTACGCGGCTCATCGACGCCGGCGTCGATGCGTCCGTCGGCTCGGTCGGCGACGCCTACGATACTCAATCGAGAATGCCGCGGCCGGTGCTGTCCGGCTGGGTCTGACTCCTGCTTACGATTTCGCCTCCGCTGCTGGTGGGGTGCACTTGCGTTGAGCTGTCGACCCGGCCCGGGCCGCGCCGGCAGCGCACCGACCGGTCGGGCGAATCGTGACCTGATAGGAGCCTTGCCAAGAGCACCCTGAGTGTCCTGTCCGCCGTCCCGGCCGATGGCTGCGCGACCCATCCATCATCGGAGAGGAGTCGCAGTTGTCGAAGATGCCATGCCTGCCCGTCGAGGTCATCCTCGGCGTCGACACGCACCGCGATACGCACGCCGTCGTGCTCATCGATCTCCTCGGACGCCTCGTCGCCGCCGACACGTTCCCGACCACCCGCTCGGGGATCCGCGCGCTGATCGCGTGGGCGTTGCAGCGCGGGACCGTTCGCCGAGCCGGCGTTGAAGGCACCGGCAGCTACGGCGCGAGCCTGACGCGCGCGCTGCGCCTCGAGGGCGTCGACGTCATCGAAGTCACGCGCGCCGCCCGCGTCGGCGGCCGCCACCGCGGCAAGAACGACACCCGCGACGCCGAAGCCGCCGCGCGCAACGTGCTCTCCGGTCAGGCGACCGCGCGCCCCAAAGCGCGTGACGGCATTGTGGAATCGATCCGCGTACTGCGCAACACGCGTGCCAGCGCGGTCAAGGCGCGCACGCAAGCCCTGGTGCATCTCAAGCACCTCATCCTCACCGCCCCCGACGAGCTACGCGAGTCGCTGCGCGAGCTGACGACCAAGCAGCTCGTCGCGCGTTGCGCGCGCATGCATCGCAGCGATCGCCTCGACTCGCTGCACGCGACACGGTACGCCCTCAGGACACTCGCGCGACGCCACAAGGCGCTCAACGAGGAGATCGCCGAGCTCGACGCGCTGTTGGCCGATCTGACCGCCAAGGCCGCACCACGACTGCTGTGCGAGCCGGGCATCGGCCCCGAGATCGCCGCGCGACTGCTGCTCGTCGCCGGCGACAACCCGACGCGGCTGCGCAACGACGCCGCCCTGGCCGCACTCTGCGGCGCCTCCCCGATCGAAGCGTCCAGCGGCAAGACGGTCCGCCACCGCCTCAACCGCGGCGGCGACCGCCAAGGCAACAGCGCGCTGTGGCTGATCGCCAACAACCGCATGATCCACCACCCCCAGACCCGCGACTACGTCAAGCGACGTACCAGCGACGGCAAGAGCACCAAAGAGATCCGCCGCTGCCTCATGCGCCACATCGCGCGCGGCATCTATCCGCTCCTCATCGCCGATCTCCACGACGCTCAGATGCAACCGCTCTTGACATACCGGGATGAGAATCCGGGTCGCTGGGCACGTGGTGGTCTTGTCCGGTGGCGTTCGTAGCGTCGCGGGTTCCGGAGCGCTGGGGGCTTGGTGGGAGAACGCAGACCGGGCAGGCCGCAATTTGCTCCTTGGGCTGTGAGCCCGTTGACATAGCTGGCCGCCCCTGCGACT
>DASWQM010000077.1:0-6853 GCA_036403675.1 Solirubrobacteraceae bacterium
ATCTCCGACGGCATCACGATGGGCACGAGCGGCATGAAGACGAGCCTCGTCAGCCGCGAGGTCATCGCCGACTCGATCGAGCTCGTCGCCCTCGGGCACCTCTTCGACGGCGTGGTGGCCCTCAGCGGCTGTGACAAGACGATCCCCGCGACCGTCATGGCGCTCGCCCGCCTCGACGTGCCCGGCGTCATGCTCTACGGCGGCTCGATCGCGCCCGGCCGCTTTCAGGGCCATGACGTCACGATCCAGGACGTCTTCGAGGCCGTCGGAAGGCACGCCGCCGGCACGATGAGCGACGACGAGCTCTCCGAGCTCGAGCACGCGGCCAGCCCCGGCGCCGGTGCCTGCGGCGGCCAGTTCACCGCCAACACGATGGCGATGGCCTTCGAGATGCTCGGGATCAGCCCGATGGGCAGCGCGATGGTCCCGGCCGAGAACGCCAGCAAGGCGGACGTCGCCGTCGAGGCCGGCAAGCTCGTCATGGACATCCTCGACCGCGGCCTGCGCCCAAGCGACATCATCACGAAGGAGGCGCTCGAGAACGCCATCGCCGCGATCGCCACGAGCGGCGGCTCGACGAACGGCGTCCTGCATCTGCTCGCCGTCGCCCGCGAGGCCGGCGTCGAGCTCGACATCGACGACTTCGACCGCATCTCCGAGCGCACCCCGCTGCTGTGCGACCTCAAGCCCGGCGGCCGCTACGTCGCCACCGACCTGTACGCCGCGGGCGGCGTCCCGCTCGTCGCAAAGCGGCTGCTCGAGGCCGGCCTGCTGCACGAGAACGCGATGTCCGTCACCGGGCGCACCGTCGGCGACCATGCCCGCGAGGCGGTCGAGACCGAGGGCCAGCAGGTCGTGCGCCCACTCAGCGACCCGATCAAGGCGACCGGCGGACTGGCGATCCTGCGCGGCAACCTCGCGCCGGAGGGCTGCGTCGTGAAGCTCTCGGGCCACGAGCGCCGCCGCCATCAGGGCCCGGCGCGCGTGTTCGAGAGCGAGGAGGAGGCGATGGCCGCGGTCGTCGGCGGCACGATCGAGCGCGGCGACGTCATCGTCATCCGCAACGAGGGGCCCGCCGGCGGACCGGGGATGCGCGAGATGCTCGCGGTCACCGCGGCGCTCAACGGCGTCGGGATGGGGGAGCACGTCGCCCTGCTCACCGACGGGCGCTTCAGCGGCGCCACGCATGGCTTCATGGCCGGCCACGTCGCGCCCGAGGCGGTCCGCGGCGGGCCGATCGCCGCCGTCGCCGACGGCGACATCATCACGATCGACGTCGACGAGCGCCGGCTCGACGTCGAGCTCGACGTCGCCACGATCAACGAGCGCATCGCCGCCTACGACGGCCCCGACCACTCACAGCTCGGGGGCGTCCTGGGCAAGTACGCCAAGCTCGTCTCCAGCGCCTCCGAAGGCGCCGTCACGTAGCGCGCGCCGCCGGGGCCTGAGCCGCGCCCGTCTCGGCGGCCACCATCCGCCGCAGCGTGAGGGCGTTGCGCGGCGCGAAGACCTCCCAGTCGTTGTTGAAGTACGCGTAGACGTCGACCGAGCGCCCCCAGTCGGCGACCCGCCGCGCCCACTCGCGCAGCTCGGTCTCGGAGTAGTTGCCGCGCCGGCCACGGCGGCCGTAGTGGAAGCGAACGTAGGTGAAGTCGGCCGTGATCTCGTGTGACTGGAAGTCGACCTCCGGCCGGTCGCCGATCGCGAGCGCGACGCCGTGCCAGCGCAGCAGCTCGTAGACCTCGTCGCAGAACCAGGACGGGTGGCGGAACTCGAAGGCGTGACGGCCCGGCGGCAGGTGGTCGAGCGCGGTCGCGAGGCGCTCGTCGTTGCGGTGGAAGTTCGGCGGCAGCTGCCACAGCATCGGTCCGAAGCGGCCGGCGCGAGCCAGCGGCTCCAGCGGCTCGTACAGCCGCTGCACGCCGCGGTCGAGGTCCGTGAGGCGCTTCATGTGCGTGAGGTAGCGCGACGCCTTGATGGCGAAGCAGAAGCCCTCCGGCGTCTGGCGGACCCAGCGCTCGACGGCGTCGCGCCGGGCGAGGCGGTAGAACGTCGTGTTGACCTCGACCGTGTCGAAGACCGACGCGTAGTGCTCGAGCCAGCGCGACGCGGGCAGCCCCTTGGGGTAGAAGCTCTCGCGCCAGGTGGCGTAGTTCCAGCCGCTGCAGCCGATCCTGATCACGGTCGTCGGTTACCCGTTTGTGGAGGGGCGCTGTTCTACGCTTGAGGAGGTGGCCGGCGGCTGCCGACAAGGCTACAAAGATGCGCATCGGCATCGACATCGACTCCACATTGCACCACTACTGGGACATCCTCTCCGAGGCCGCCCAGCGGCGCTTCGGCGTCGATCTGCCCTACGAGGAGCAACTCGACTGGGGGATCACGCGCCTGCGCCCCGACCAGCTGCGCCTCTGCATCGAGGAGACCCACTGCGAAGCCGCGATCCTCGCCGGCAGGCCGTATCCCGACGCCGTCGAGACCATCCGCCGCTGGAGCGCGGCCGGGCACTTCATCCACGTCACGAGCCACCGCGACATCGGCGCACGCGACGCCACCGGCCGCTGGCTCGACGAGATCGGCGTTCCCTACGACGACCTGCACTGCTCGTTTGACAAGGTCGGCCGCTGCGTCGAGCTCGGGATCGACGTGCTCATCGACGACAGCCCGATCAACATCTCGCGCGCGATCGAGCACGGCATCATCGTTGCCACGATCGCGCACCCCTGGAACCGGGACGTCTGTGAGGAGGAGGACGTCATCTGCGCGCCGGACTGGCGTGCGCTGGCGGCCCGGCTGGACCCGCTGCTGCGGCGCGCCCGCGTCTGACCCCGGCGGGGGCCAAAAAAAGCGGCAAGAAGGCCTGCAACCGTCCCTGCCTGCGAGCGTGGTCGCATAAAGTGATCCGCGGCCGACGCTGCTGCGAAGCGTCACGGAAGCATGCCGCGCACCCCACTTATCATCCTCCTGGTCGTGGTCGTCCTGCTCGTGGGCGCGGGCAGCGTCGTCGCCTATGACTCCAGCCGCAGCGACACGATCGCAAACGGCGTCCGCGTCGGCAACGTCGACGTCGGCGGCCTGAGCAGCGACGTCGCCCGTGCCCGCCTGCAGCAGCGCCTGCTCACGCCGCTGCAGGCGCCGCTCGTCGTCGACTCCGGCGGCAGGACCTTCCGCCTGTCCGCGCACGAGGCGCGCATACGCGCCAACATCGAGGCGATGGTCGCCACCGCGCTGCAGCGCGGCCGCGCGGGCGGGATCCTCACCCGCACCTGGCGCGATCTCACCGGCGGCGAGGTCGACGCGCACGTCGCGCCCGAGATCCAGTACTCCCGCCCGGCGGTGCAGCGCATCGTCGACAAGGTGCGCGTCGCCGTCAGCCGCGAGCCCCGGGACGCGCAGGTCGACTACGCGCCCGACAGCGTCTCGATCAGCCCGTCACGGACCGGGCGTACGATCGACACGAGCCGCCTGCGAACCACGATCGAGGCGGCGCTCCTCTCGAGCAGTCGCAGCCGGACGGTGACGGCCCCGCTCGAGACGGTCCGCCCGAAGGTCACGGCGAACAAGCTCGCCGACAAGTACCCCGTCGTCCTCACGATCGACCGCGGCAACTTCCGGCTCAACCTCTTCAAGAAGCTCAGGCGGGTGCACGTCTACCCGATCGCGGTCGGCCGCGTCGGGCTCGAGACGCCGGCCGGCCTCTACACGATCTCCAACAAGCAGGTCAATCCCGCCTGGCACGTCCCGAACTCCGACTGGGCCGGGGCGCTGGCGGGGAGGGTCATCCCCGGCGGTGCGCCCGACAACCCGCTGAAGGCGCGCTGGCTCGGCGTCTACGACGGCGTCGGCGTCCACGGCACCGACGCCCGCAACTCGATCGGCACGAACGCTTCCCACGGCTGCATCCGGATGCTCATAGAAGACGTGATCAAGCTCTACGACGAGGTCCCCGTCGGGACGCCGATCTTCATCCACTAGGGCCGATGTCGGCCGCGCCGACCTCCTCCCAGCCACGCTGCAGGAGCAGGGCATGGTGCGGGGAGTGCCGAATGACGAGGGTGCCGATGAAGACGCCACGCTCGCGCCGACGCATGACCGCGTACCACATCGTGGACGCGTCGCTGGTCCCCTGGATGCGCAGCCACGGACGCGGCGGCGGCTCCGAGCCCTCGATGACGCCGGCGTCGATGAGCTGCCGCTGCGTGGCGACGGTGCCCTGAGCGGTGTCGATGAAGAAGACCGCCATCGATCCCGAGGCTAGCGCGGGCTGGCAGGCCGCCCTCGTGCGCTTCGACGACGATCTGCGCCGGCGCGGGGCCGCCGACAAGACGCGCCACGCCTACGCCGCCGACCTGCGCCAGTTCGCGGCATGGGCGAGCTGCCAGCGCGTCGAGCCGCCCGGCGTCACGCACCGGCTGCTGCGCCGCTACGCCGCCGCGCTGTCCGAGCGGCGCTCGGCCCCGGCGACGGTCGCCCGCAAGCTCGCGGCGCTGCGCGCGTTCTTCGCGACGCTGCGCGAGCACGGCGAGATCCCCGCCAATCCCGCCGACCTGCTGTCCGCGCCCAAACGCGCGCAGGAGCTGCCCAGCGTCCTCGCCCCCGAGGCGATCAGCGCGCTCCTGGACCGCATCCCGGCCTCGACGCCGCTGGAGCTGCGCGACCGCGCGCTGTTCGAGATCGCCTACGCCAGCGGGCTGCGCGCGGAGGAGCTCGTCTCGCTCGACGTGACCTCGGTCGACTTCGACGCCGAGGAGCTGCGCGTCGAGGGCAAGGGCAGGAAGACCCGCTTCGTCCCCGCGGGCGAGCCCGCGCTGCGGGCGCTGGCGCGCTACCTCGAGCGCGCCCGCGAGGCGCTCGCGCGCAGCGACGCCGAGGCCGCACTGTTTCTCAGCAAGTCGGGCCGGCGGCTGTCGACGTCGGACGTCCGCCGCCGCCTGAGCGTCTGGGCGCGCCACGCGGCGGTTCAGGGCGCGGTCCATCCGCACGCCCTGCGCCACTCCTTCGCGACCCACCTGCTGGAGGGCGGCGCCGACCTGCGGACGATCCAGGAGCTGCTCGGTCACGCCTCCGTATCGACGACTCAGACCTACACTCGGGTAGAGTCGGCGCGCTTGAAAAGCGCATACGCGCGGGCCCACCCGAGAGCCTAGGGATGGAGACGAACGTCAAATCGATCGAGCTGAAGGACCTGTGGCGGCGCTACAAGCGTGATGGCGACGACCGCGCACGCGAACGTCTCGTCGTCGCGTACTCCCCGCTCGTGAAGTACGTCTCGGGTCGGATGGCATCCGGTCTGCCGGCGCACGTCGAGGAGGCGGATCTCATCTCCTACGGGCTCGGCGGCCTGATCTCGGCAATCGAGCGCTTCGAGCTCGAGCGCGAGATCAAGTTCGAGACCTACGCCATCACGCGCATCAAGGGCTCGATCATCGACGAGCTGCGCTCGCTGGACTGGGTGCCGCGCTCGGTCCGCGCCCGCGCCCGCGCGATCGAGCGCGCCAACACGAAGCTCGAGCACAAGCTCCAGCGCGCGCCGACCGACGAGGAGATGGCCAAGGAGCTCGAGATGACCGTCGGCGACTTCCAGGACGCGCTGTTGCAGATCTCCAACTCGACCGTGGCGGCGCTCGACGAGCTGTGGACGGTGTCGGACGCCTCCGGCGATTCGGTTTCGCTGCTGGACACGCTGCAGGACCCCGGCGCGCCCGACCCGGCGGCCGTGATGGACGCGACCGACCTCAAGGACCGGATCGCCGATGCGATCGCACGCTTGCCAGAGCGCGAGAAGCTCGTCGTCGCCCTCTACTACTACGAGAACCTGACGCTGCGAGAGATCGGCGAGGTCCTGGGCGTCACCGAGTCGCGCGTGTCGCAGCTGCATACCAAGGCCGTGCTGCGGCTGCGGGGCCGCATGTCGGACGAGAACATCCGCGCCGACTGACCCCGCACCGGATCTCGGAGCGCACGGCCTTCGCCCGATCCAGGTTGAGCTTCGCTCACGCAGTCGATATTTGCTCGCCGCGGTACTAGCATCGCCCATCCCCGAGGAGAGGAGAGGGCGGCATGCACAAGCCGGCCGACCGCATACGGAACGTCGCACTCATCGGCCACCGCGGTAGCGGCAAGACCTCACTGCACGAGGCGCTGCTCTTCGAGGCACAGGCGACGAACCGGCTCGGGTCGGTCCTCGACGGCACGACCGTCTCGGATTCCGAGCCCGACGAGCAGTCGCGCAAGATGTCGATCTCGGCGGCGCTGAGCTCGTTCGAGTGGTCCGATCGCAAGATCAACTTGCTGGACACCCCGGGCGAGCCGAGCTTCGTCGCGGACGCGCTGAGCGCGATGCGAGTCTGCGAGTCGGCGGTCTTCGTCGTCAACGGCGTCATGGGCGCGGAGGTCTCCACCCGGCGGCTATGGGCGCGCGCCGAGGAGCTCGACCTCGCCCGCATGGTGTTCGTGAACATGCTCGACCGCGAGCGCGCCGACTTCTTCCGCACGCTCGAGTCGCTGAAGGAGGCCTTCGGCGCCCACGTCGTGGCCACGGAGATCCCGATCGGCTCCGAGCACGACATCTCCGGGATCATCGACCTCGTCGACATGAAGGCCTACGAATACGATCCCGCCCACCCCGCCGGCCGCGACAACTGCACGGAGATCGAGATCCCGGCCGAGCTGCGCGACCTCGCCGCGGAGTACCGCGAGAAGATGATGGACGAGGTGGCGGAGAACTCGGACGCGCTGATGGAGCGCTACCTCGAGGGCGAGGAGATCTCGCACGGCGAGATCGTGGCCGCGCTCAAGGACGGCACGAACCACGGCGCGATCTTCCCGGTCACGTGTGGCGTGGCGACGCAGA
>DASWQM010000078.1:0-18001 GCA_036403675.1 Solirubrobacteraceae bacterium
CGTCGCCGACTCTCCCGCCGCCGTCGGCGCGGCGAGCGACGTCGTCATCAGCATGGTCGTCGACGGCGACCAGGTGCGCGAGGTGCTGCTCGGCGAGCAGGGCGTCGCGCAGGGCGCCGCGCCGGGAACCCTCTGCGTCGACATGTCGACGATCGCTCCGGCGCAGACGCGCGCGATCGGCGCCGAGCTCGCCGAGCGCGGCCTGCGGCTGATGGACGCGCCCGTGACCGGCTCCTCGCCGAAGGCCGAGGACGGGACGCTGACGATCATGGCCGGCGGAAGCGCCGAGGACTTCGCCCGCGCCGAGCCGCTGCTGCGGATCATGGGCGAGCTCGTCGTCCACGTCGGCGCGCTGGGGCAGGGCGAGATGGTCAAGCTCATCAACAACGCCGTGGCGGCCGCCAACGCCGCGACCGTCGGCGAGGCGCTCATCGTCGGCCACCGCACGGGCGTCGACCTCGACGCGCTCGTCGAGGTCATGGCGAAGGGCTCGGGCGGGTCGGCGATGCTCGACCTCAAGGCCGGCCCGATGCGCGCGCACGACTACACGACCCTCTTCAAGCTCGGGCACATGCTCAAGGACGTCCGCCTCTGCCTCGAGGAGGGCCAGGCCGCGGCCGTGCCGTTCGTCGCGGCGGCCCGCGCCCGCGACGTGCTCGTCGCGGCGCTCGCGCGGGGCCACGGCGACGACGATTTCGCGGCCCTGATCGAGGCGCTGGAGGGCTTCTCGGACACCAAAATCGGCCCTTGTGACAGCTCGTTCATCAGAAAAGCGCCCAATTAGCGGGCAAATTTGCGGTTCTACGCAAACATATGGCACAATGTCGCGCTCATCCCGTTGCTCGGATCGTGGCTTGGATCCGGAGCGACGGGTTCGTTTCGTTTCGCATCCACTGTCCCGTCCCGTCGTCGTCTGGTTTTCTATGCCAATTGCGTTCAAGGAGTGGGCGGTTACCGTCCGCGCGCTCGCCGAGGGCGAGCAGCTCATCACCCTGCGAAAGGGCGGCTTGCGCGAGACCGACAAGCGGTTTCGCGTGGAGCACGATCGCTTCTTTCTCTACCCGACGTTCGATCACCAGCGAAGGGATCTCGTGCGTGAATCACACCTCCCCGAACTCGATCGTGCGCTCGAGGAGGGCGTATGGGCCGAGGGCGAACCGCCAGCGCAGGCGCTGACGGGGGACGGATCGATCCCGCAACCCGACCGCGTGCGGATCCGCGCGTGGGCGGAGCTCGCAGACCACTTCACGATCACCGACCCGCGTTGCGTCGACGCGCTCTCGCCGTTCTACGTGTGGAGCACGGACTACGCCGAGAAGCGCCTCGCGTGGAAGCGGCGCCATCCGCTGCACGTCCTGCTGCTGCGGACGTACCGCATCCCGCGGCCGGTCACGGTCCGCGTGAAGGACGAGTACGGCGGCTGCCGGTCGTGGCTGGATCTGCAGCGCGAGCTGCCGTTCGAGGGAACCCCGGTGCTGTCGGACGACGAGTTCGAGCGGGCCGCGGAGGAGATCCGCGCGATCGTCGACGTCGGCGTCCCGGCGTTCGCCTAGCCACCAGAGCCACACCGGCCACCACATGATCGGCGCGCTCGGCTCTGCCGGGCGCGTCCTCGCCGTCGGGATCGGCGGCGGGGGTGACGTCGTGGGCGCGCTCGTCGTGGCCGAGCTTGCGCGTCTCGTCGGCACGCCCGCGATCGTCGGCGGGCTGACGTGGGAGCGCCTGCCGATCGACCCGTTGCCCGGACCACGGCGCATCGACGAGCTGCGCCGGGCGCGGCGCCTGAACGAGGTCACGGCGCTCGCCGGCCCGGACACGACCGGCCCCGGCGGCTTTCACTTCGCCGAGTCGCACGTCGCGCGCCATCTCGGCGAGCCGACGCTCCTGCTCGATCCGAGCGGCGGCCCCGCCGCCAGCGCCCGCGGCCTGGCCGGCGCGGCGCGCGAGCTGGAGTGCGATCTCGTCGCGCTCGTTGACGTCGGCGGCGACGTCCTCGGTCACGGCGATGAGGCAGGCCTCGCGAGCCCGCTCGCCGACGCCGTCTGCCTCGCGGCGGCGCCCGCTCTCGCCGAGGCCGGCGTGGCGGTGCTGCTCGCGGTCTTCGGCGCCGGCTGCGACGGCGAGCTCGAGCCCGACGAGGTTCGCGAGCGTCTCGCCGAGGTCGCGGCCGCGGGCGGCGACCTCGGCAGGTGGGGCCCCGGAAGCGATGAGCTCGCGCGGCTGGAGGCGGCGGCGGCGGAGGTCCCGACCGAGGCCAGCGCGATGGCCCTGCGCTGCGCGCGGGGCGAGACCGGCCTGACGACGATCCGCGACGGGCGCCGCAGCGTCGTGCTCACGCCGCTCGGCGGCCTGCTCGTCGGCTTGGATCCGCTCGTCGCGCTACGCACCGCCGCCCGCTGCGCGGCGCTCGTCCGCGGCGCCGCGTCGCTCGC
Source organism: Solirubrobacteraceae bacterium (assembly GCA_036403675.1). Taxonomy (GTDB): domain Bacteria; phylum Actinomycetota; class Thermoleophilia; order Solirubrobacterales; family Solirubrobacteraceae; genus CADCVQ01. The sequence goes on from DASWQM010000078.1 coordinate 2,433, forward strand.
GGAGGCCAACGCGATCCTCCGCGACCACGGCATCCGCACCGAGCTCGACCACGAGGCCCAGCAACCTCCACCGTAGGCGAAATCGTGTTTGGCCGCGCGCTGGCCGGGAACGCGAATGAGAACCCGGATCCGACCAAGGGAGCATCCCATGAGCACCCTCGACAACGTCATCGACAGGGGCAAGAGCGTCGCCGGAGAGGCGTTCCAGCGCTTCGGCCGCCTCACCCGGCAGGCGCGCGGTGTCGTCGAGCGCGCACGCCATACCGCCACGCCCAGCAAGCCGAAGCCGAACATGGACGACGTCACGCTCCAGCGCAAGGTCGAGAGCATCGTGTTCCGGCCGGAGGGCGCTCCGAAGGGCTCGGTCGACGTCAACGTCGCCGAGGGCGTGGTCTACCTGCGCGGGCAGGTCAAGACTCCCGAGCAGGTCAAGGCGCTCGAGGGCGCCGTGCGCGCGATCCCCGAGGTTCGCGGCGTCGAGAGCCTCCTGCACCTTCCCAAGACGCCGGCTCCGACGCGGGCGGACACGCCGCGCGAGCAGCAGAAGACCAGGCAGACCGCCCCGCGCTCGGCGCGGCCGGACGCGGATAAGCCGGGCCCGCGCGTGGCCACGGGGCGGACGACGTCCGCCGCCGCGGAGCCGACCCCGAACGAGCTGGCCTCCGAGGGCACCGGCCGCAACCCCGCGCCGATGGGCAGCGACGACCCCGACGCCGCCGACTGACGCCGCCGCGCCCGGCGCGCACAACGCCGGAACCGCTTCACGTCCGAGCGCCGCATCACGCCCTGCAGATGAACGATAGGGTTTCCGGCGACGGTCACGATGCCCGCTCGCCCGCTCATCGCCTGCGCGGTCGCCGCCGCGCTGTGCGTCCTCGCCGCGCCGGCCGCCGCCGAGGTCCAGCCCTATCGCAGCGGCGACTTCGGCGGCTTCCGCAACGTCCTGCCGCCGGGCTCGAACGGCCACGCGAACCTCATCGAGCTCGCCGCCTTCCTCGCGACGGGCGCGCGGCCACCGCACAACGACGACCAGCGCGGCATGTACGCGCGGCTGCTCAGCGCGACCCCCGGCGTCACGAGCGACAACCTCGGCAGCCTCTTCAAGGACGCGAGCTTCGGCAGCCCGCCCGGCGGCCAGGCCCGCGCCTACAGGCCTCGCCCTGACGTCACGATCACCCGCGACGCGGCATTCGGCGTCCCGCACGTCTACGGCGCGACGCGCGCGGCGGCGATGTTCGGCGTCGGCTACGCCGCCGCCGAGGACCGGCTGTTCTTCATGGATGCCCTGCGCCACGCCGGCCGCGCCCAGCTCAGCTCGTTCGCCGGCGGCGCGGCGGGCAACCGTGCGCAGGACGAGCAGCAGTGGCGCATCGCGCCCTACACCGAGGCCGACCTCCAGCGTCAGGCCGACCAGCTCGACGACCTCTACGGCGACGAGGGCCGGCAGCTGCAGGCGGACGCCGCCAGCTACGTCGCCGGCGTCAACCGGTACATCTCCGAGGCGCGCCTGGACATCACGAAGATGCCCGGCGAGTACACCGCCATCGGGCGCCTGCTCGGACCCGACCCGTGGAAGGTGACCGACATCATCTCGACGGCGTCGCTCGTCGGCGGACTGTTCGGCCGCGGCGGCGGCGAGGAGCTGACGCAGATGGAGCTGCGGCGCTCCTTCACCGACCGCTATGGCGCGCGCCGGGGCGAGGCGCTGTGGCGCGAGTGGGCGGCGTACGAGGATCCCGACGCGCCGACGACCATCCGCCGCCGCTTCCCCTACCAGACGCCGCCCCGGCGCCCCGCCCGCGGCGGCCTCGCGATCGCCGACCCCGGCTCGCTGCGCCGGGCGGACGTCGTCGCAGCGGGCGTACGGGCGGCGTCGCGCACCGCGCGCGGGGGCCTGTTCGGGGGCGTGTTGCGCCCGCGCGGGATGTCCAACGCCCTGCTCGTCTCGGCGAGCGAGTCGGCAAGCGGCAGGCCACTGGCGGTCTTCGGGCCGCAGACGGGCTACTTCGCGCCGGAGATCCTCATGGAGCAGGACGTCCACGCACCGACGATCGAGGCGCGCGGCGCGGCCTTCCCCGGCCTCAACCTCTACGTCCAGCTCGGCCGCGGCCAGGACTACGCCTGGAGCGCGACCTCGGCCGGCCAGGACATCACCGACACGTTCGCGGCGGATCTCTGCGAGACCGACGGCAGCCCGCCGACGACGGCCTCGACGCACTACCTCTTCCGCGGCAGCTGCGAGCCGATCGAGACGCTCGAGCGCGTCAACCGCTGGACGCCCACGCTCGCCGACGCCACGCGTGGCGGCCGTCAGACGCTGCGCACCCAGCGGACGAAGCTCGGGCTCGTCACCGGACGCGCGACGATCGGCGGTAGGCCCGTCGTCTACACGCGGCTGCGCTCGACGTACATGCACGAGGTCGACTCGGCGCGCGGGTTCTCGGACTTCAACGACCCGGCGAAGATGCGCGACGCGCGCGACTTCCAGCGCGCGGCGGCGAAGATCGGCTACACGTTCAACTGGTTCTACGCCGACGACCGCGACATCGCCTACTTCAACTCGGGCGACAACCCGCAGCGGGCAGCGGGCGTCACGGGGCAGCTCCCGACGCCGGCGCGCCTGGAGTGGCGCGGCTTCGACCCCGACCGGCTGACCGCGGCCTACACCCCATTCGCCGCCCACCCGCAGGCGATCGACGGCCAGCCCTACATGACGTCGTGGAACAACAAGCAGGCGCCCGGCTTCGCGGGCTCGGACACGGACCTCTACTCCTCCGTCTACCGCTCGCAGATGCTCGACCAGGAGATCGAGGCGCGCATCGCCGGGCCGGGGAAGGTCGACCTGCCGGGCCTCGTCGAGGCGATGGGCGAGGCGGCGACGACCGACCTGCGCGCCGAGCAGGTCCTGCCGCTCGCCCTCGACGTCATCGGCACTCCCGCCGACGCGCGGCTTGCCGATGCCGTCGCGCAGCTGCGCGCCTGGGCCGCCGACGGGTCGCACCGCCGCGACCGCGACGGCGACGGCCGCTACGAGCACGCGGATGCGATCCGCATCCTCGACGCGTTCTGGCCGCGCTGGATGCGCGCGCAGTTCGAGCCGTCGCTCGGCCCCGAGCTCTTCGCGCAGCTCGAGGCCGCGCACGGGCTCGACAACGAGCCCAACAACGGCGGCGATCACCTCGGCTCGGCGTACCAGACCGGCTGGTACGGCTATGCCGCCAAGGACCTGCGCCGCGTGCTCGGGCGCCCCGTCGCGCGCCCCTACTCCAAGCGCTACTGCGGCGGCGGCGATCGCGCGCGCTGCCGCGCCGTCCTGCTCGACGCCCTGGCGCGCGCGCTCGACGACTCGCCCGCGACGCTCTATGCCGACGGCGTGTGCGCGGCGGCCGGCAGGGCCGGCGACCAGACGTGCTTCGATGCGATCGTCTTTCGCGCGACGGGCGGCGTCACGCAGCCGATGATCGGCTGGCAGAACCGGCCGACGTTCCAGCAAGCCGCCGAGGTCGAGGGGCACCGGCCGCGCCCGTAGGCGTCCGGCCGCCGACGGCGAAAGACACGAGATGTCGATGTGGGTCGAGTCGAGCTCGCGCAACTTCACCGCGCGCCACGAGGAGGACGACGCCGCCGACGTGCGCGACGTGCTCGAGCTGCTCGAGGAGACGCGCGACCGGCTCGCGGACGACTTCCCGGCACTGCCGTCGGAGGTGGCGGTGGTCGTCCACTCCAGCGCCGCGGCGCTCGACCTCGCCCAGCCGTTCCTGCCTGTCATGCGGCGGATGACGAGCCCGGCGGCGCGGCGCTACCTCGCCGGTTGGGCCGGCCGCGGGACGCTGCACGTGCTCTCCCCCCGGCTGCTGGCCGAGCGCGCGGCGAACGTCGACGGATCGCGCGAGATGCTGTCGCTCACGCCCGCCGCGCTCTACGTCCAGCTCGTGCTCGGGGAGTGCAACCCGGCGCTGCCGCCGCCGTGGACCGCGCGCAGCGCGTCCCGCGCGCTGCGCTGGGCCTGGCTCGTCGCCGGGATCGCGCAGTGGTTCTCGGGGCAGACCGCGCACGCGCGTCCGGCGATCGCGCGCCGCCTGCGCGACGGCCCGCGCCCGGACTTCCCGCCGGGCCTGCGCGACGCCGCGCTGCTCGGCGGCACCGTCGTCGACCTCATCGCGCGCGAGGAGGGCGAGGGCAGCGCAGTCGCGCTTGCGTGCTCGCTTCCGCCAGGCGGCGCGCGCGAGGCGCTCGTCTCGACGTTCCACGGCCGCGCGATGGTGCACACCGAGGGGACCTGGCGGGCGCACCTGGCGCGGATCGCCGGGCGCTAGCGTGGGTGATGCCGGCCGATCGGCGACAAGGGGCGGCGCGCGGCCGATCGAGGGGGCTGAGATGCTGCGTGGCGCGGCATTTCACCCACCTCGATCCGCGCGACCGGATCCGCGTGCACGTCCGACCCCCGCCGCTCGATGCCCGCCGTTGACACGCGGCGGCCCCGCGACGAGCCGCGCAGGTCCCAGCGCCTACAGCGGCAGCGCGGTCCCGATCCAGGCGATCAGGGCGACGACCGCGCACGCCGCCAGCAGTGCCGCGAGCACGCGCAGCGGCGGCGTCGACACGGGCCGTTCCTGGCTGACGATGTCGGCCTGCAGCAGGACCTCGCGCCCGACGGTGTAGCCGGACGCCGGCACCATGACGTCGCGCGGGCCGGCGGCCAGCATGTCCGGAACGTCGAAGCCGCGCGTGCGGCGGAGCGTCGACGGCACGCCCTCCTCGAGCAGGAGCCCCTGGATGAACTCCGCCTCGGCCTGGTTCTGCGCGCCGGCGACCCGCACGAGTTCGCCCTCGGCGTACTGCGGCTTGATCTTGCGCGCGCGAGCGTGGCGCTCGGTGACGGGCTCCCCGGCGTCGAGCGCCTCGGCGTAGACGAGCGGGACGCCACAGGCCCTGCAGAAGCGCGCGTCGGGCGGGTGCGGCTCGGCGCAGGTGGGGCAGACCAGCGGCTGCGGATCCGGCGCGGTCACGTCACCTCGAGCTCGGCCTCCGCGATCCTGCCGTCCTCGATCCGGTAGTGGCGGACCGACGGCTCGCCGTTCTTCGGCACGCCCACGATGAGCCACTCGACCCCCGGCCACATCGCGGCGAAGTTCAGGTCGGTCTGCGAGGGATACGGCTCCGAGCGCGTGTGCGAGTGGTAGATCGCGACGAGCTCATCGCCGTCCTCCTCGAAGCTGTCGATGAGGCCCATGAGCGTGAGCCCGTCGATCTCGAATCGGAACGGGCTCGCCACGACGTTCTCGGTCGCGTGCGCGGCGGTCGCCGCTCCGTCGCGGCCCGCGATGACGCCGCAGCACTCGTTGGGCGCGTCGCGAACCGCGTGCGCGACGATCTCGTCCAGCAGCCCGCGGGCGATCCTCACCCGGGAAAGGCTAGCCCTACGCGCTGATGCGCTTGGACTCGTCGCGCTCGTCGTCGGCGTTGACGTTTGAGATCGAGTCCTTGAACTCGCGCATCCCCTTGCCGAGCGAGCGGCCGACCTCGGGGAGCTTCTTCGGCCCCAGCACGACGAGGGCGATGATGAGGACTACGACGAGCTCCATGGGTCCGATGTTGAATGGCATGGCTGCGAGACTCCTAGCTGATGGGGGGCGACCCATGGTAGAGGCCGTCCCTAGGAGATACGGAAGTACTCGCCGCAGCGATCAGTGCGGGAACTTACCTCCGTCCCGTCTCCAGTGCGTGGGGCACCGGCGGCCGCCGCGCCGCCTGGCGCAGCACGACGAGGTGCTGACCCTCGTTGGCCGCGATCGACGCTCCCGTCTGCAGCAGCTTGGCCTCGACGAGCTTCGCCTGGGCGTCGTGGTAGGCGGCCACCGCCGCCGTCTCGAGCTCGATCGCGAAGCTCAGGGCCTCCGCCTGCGTCCTGATGTCGCCCAGGCCCTTGACGACCTTGTCGACGTCCTGCAGGCCCGACGGCGCGCGCGGCGGCGTGCCGCCGAGGTCCGTGAGCGCCTTCGTCAGCACGTCGGCGTGCTGTTGCTCGTGGCCGCGCAGCAACCGCAGCTGGCGGTCGAGACGGCCGCCGAGCAGCCCGGTGCCGACGATCGTGTCGTACGCCAGCACCGCGACGCGCTCGAGCGTGATCGCCTGCACGAGGATCGTGCCGTCGGCGTCGCTCACCGCGAACGCGTCGCGCACCGCGAGCAGCAGCGGGATCGCCGACCCCGCCACGGCGGCGCCCCCGAGGCCGAGCCCGCGACGGATGAGCTCGCGACGGTCGCGCTCGAACGCGGCGACCTGCGCCGTGTCGACCGGCCCGTCGGCGACGGCGATGCGCGCCCCGGTGCCCACGGCCGTCAGACCACCCGCCCGGTCACGAACGCGGCGGGAACCTGCGGCTCTCCGAGCGCGCCGAGCAGGACGGCGATGTGCTCGGCCTCGCACGTGACGATCGCGGTCGCGGTCGAGCGCAGGTCGGCCTGCGAGAACTTCGGCAGCGCGTCGATGTACGCGGCGATGACGGTGTTCTCGAGGTCGACCGCGTAGCGCAGCGTCGCGCTCCGGGAACCCAGACGCGGGAACTCGTAGGCCGACTTCGGCCCGTTCGGCGTGCCGCCCAGGTCGCGGATCGCGCCGGCGAGCGCGTCGGCGTGCTCCTGCTCCTGCTCAAGGAAGCCCTTCGCGAGCTGCACGGTCGGACCGCGCAGCCGCGCGGCCCCGGCCTTGTAGGCCGCGACGACCATGAGCTCGAGGTCGAGCACCGAGTTGAGGAGCTCGACGTCGGCGGCATCGGACTCGTCCGGGGCGGTCCGGGTGGCGGCGTTCTTCGTGTCGTCGCCGCAGCCCGCCAGCAGCGCGCCGGAGGCGGCCGCGCCGGCCACGCCGAGGAGGCGCCTGCGCGACAGCGGGCCGCGCAGGAGACCGCGGCTGTCGCTCACCACCAGACGGTGGAGTCTAGGTTCTCGATCTCCTCCAGCGGCTTCGTGTAGATGCCGGAGGAGAGGTACTTCCAGCCGTCGTCACAGACGACGAAGACGACGTTGCCCTCGTCGATCTCGTTGGCGATGCGCACCGCGACGCGGGCGATCGCGCCCGACGACACGCCGGCGAAGATCCCCTCCTCGTCGAGGAGCCTGCGCGTCCACACGACGGCGTCCTCATTGGTGACGAAGATCTTGCGGTCCAGCAGGCTCAGATCGATGATCGGCGGGATGAAGCCGTCGTCGAGCGAGCGCAGCCCCTGCACGGGCTCGCCCTGCATCGGCTCGGCCGCGACGATCTTCACGCTGTCGCCGAGCTCCTCCTTGAAGCGGCGCCCGTTGCCCATGAGCGTGCCGCCCGTGCCGAGACCGGCGACGAAGACGGCGATCTCGTCGAGCTCCTCGAGGATCTCCTTCGCGGTCCCGTTGTAGTGCGCGAGCGGGTTGGCCTCGTTGCCGTACTGGTAGGGCATGTAGTACGTGTCGGTGTCCTCGGCGATCTCCCTCGCCATCGCGACGGCGCCGTTCGAGCCCTGGTCGCCGGGGCTGTAGACGATCTGCGCGCCGTACATCTCGAGGAGCTGCGTGCGCTCCGGCGTGACGTTGTCGGGCATGACGACCTTCAGTGGATAGCCCTTGCGCCGGCAGATCATCGCGAGGCTGATCCCGGTGTTGCCGGACGTCGGCTCGAGGATCGTGTGGCCGGGCCTGATGAGGCCGTTCTCCTCGGCGTGCTCGATGAGCGAGCGCGCGACGCGATCCTTGACCGAGCCCGTCGGATTATGGGACTCGAGCTTGGCCCAGATGCGCACGCCCGGCTTCGGGCTCAGGCGCTTGAGCTCGACCAGCGGCGTGTTGCCGATCGCCTGGACGATGTCCCCGTAGCGACCGCCGCAGGGGCGGTTTTGAAGCGGCGGGAGCCCCATGACGAGATCCAGTGTAGCCACGTGGGACGCTCGGGTCGCCATCATTTTGGCGCCAGCTTGGCGCGCCGGGATCAGGTCTCGTAGCGCGCGATCCACTCGGCGAGGAACGGCTCCGCGATCGTGTACGCGCCGCGCGCCTCGCGACGGACGTACTCGGCGCGCACGAGCGCCGACAGCGCCGTCTGCACGGTCGCCGTCGACGGCAGGTGATGGCGCTGCTGGTACTCGCTGCCCAGCGGCCGCCCCGGCGACTCCACCGCGAGCGCCTGCAGGACCACCCGCTGCGCTGCGGCGGCACGGTCCCACAGGAGCGTGAAGTGCGCGTGCTCGGCGCGCAGCGTCATCTCGAGCGCGCGCTCCAGCGCGTCCTCGCCGGCGCTCGTGCCCGCGGGCGTCGCCTGCCAGAGGAAGTACATGAGCTCCTGCGTCGCGTACGGATGGCCGCCGGTGATCTGCAGCGCACGGGCGGCGGCGGTGCGACCGAGCGCCCTGCCGGTCTGCGTGAAGCGCCGCGCGGCGTAGGCGACGAAGCGGTCCGGCGCGATCGGGCCGAGCTGCATCTGCTTCACCGAGCGCCAGAACGGCTCGTTCTCGTCGTCGAAGATCCGGGCCATCATGTGGCGCTTGCTGCCGAGATAGACGTGCGCGATCTCCGGCTGCTGCTCGAGGACCGAGCGCATGAGCGCCAGCAGGCCGTTGTCGATCGCGACGACCTCCTGGAACTCGTCGAGCACGAGCGCCACGGCCCGACCGCTGTCGGCGGCGAGGCGCGCCGGCAGCGCGAGCAGCGCGGCGATCGTGGCGTCCATGTCGGCATCCGAGGAGCGGCCGCTGAAGCTGAAGCAGAGCGCGCCGGTCTCGGGGGCGACCGTCGTGACCGGCGCCGTACGCAGCGACGCGAAGACCTCGACCCGGTCGCGGCCGCCGACCAGCGGCGTGACGATCTCCTCGTAGATCGTCGTGGCGAGCCTCGCGGCGAGGCGTTCCTTCGTCGGCGCGCGCATGAGATCGACCTGCGCGACGAGCAGGCCCTCACGAAGGAGATCGTCGGCGAGCCGTTGCGCAAGTGAGGACTTGCCGTACCGGCGCGGCGCCACGATGGCGACATCCCGGCTGCTGCGGATGTCCGCCGCCAGCTCGCGCAGCTCGTCGTCGCGATCCATGAACGTCTCGCCGACCGCGAGCGGGCCAAAGCGGAATGGGTTGACCCCGGCAGGGTCCCCAGTTCCGCGAGTCGAAATTATGTGGCTCAACATAGTTTGCCGGAATGCCGATCACCCACGTGTCCGTGCGACCGAGCCCGGTAGGGTCCGGCCGCGTCCAGCCCCGGAGGCGCTCCGTAGTGGTCTTTCCCACGGTCCAGTTTGCAGTCTTTTTCCCGATCGTGCTCGCGCTGTCGTGGGCGCTCATGTCGCGCCAGCAGATCTGGAAGCCGTTCATCCTCGCCGCGAGCTACGTCTTCTACAGCGCGGCGAGCCCGACGTTCTGCCTGCTGCTGGCCGGCGTGACGCTCGGCAACCAGGCGGCCGCGAAGCTCGTGCACCGCACCGAGGACGAGCGCCGCCGGCGGCTCATCGTCGGCATCGCGGTCGCGCTCGATCTCGCGACGCTCGGCGTCTTCAAGTACTACGGGTTCTTCGCGGAGGAGACCAACGCGCTGCTCGACAAGGCCGGTCTCGGGCTGCCGCTGCCGCTCGCGGCGATCGCGCTGCCGGTCGGCATCAGCTTCATCGTCTTCCAGGCGATCTCCTACACCGTCGACGTCCACCGCCGCCTGCTGCCGCCGGCGAAGACGATCGACGTCGCGCTCTACCTCAGCTTCTTCCCCCACCTCGTGGCCGGGCCGATCGTGCGGGCGCGCGAGTTCCTGCCCCAGCTCCAGGGCCCGCGCAACCCGCGCCAGGTGGCGGTCGGCGCCGGGGTCGCGCTCATCGTGATCGGGCTCGTCAAGAAGGTCGCGATCGCAGACTTCCTCGCGCGCGAGATCGTCGACCCGGTGTTCGGCGTGCCGCAGGCGTACGCGGCTCCCGACGTGCTGCTGGCCTCCTATGCCTACGCGGTCCAGATCTTCTGCGACTTCTCCGGCTACACCGACATCGCCATCGGCCTCGCGCTGCTCATGGGCTTCGTCTTCCCGCAGAACTTCGACCGGCCCTATCGCGCGCTGAGCTTCCGCGAGTTCTGGCGGCGCTGGCACATGACGCTCTCGCGCTTCCTGCGCGACTTCCTCTACATCCCGCTCGGCGGCAACCGCCACGGCAAGCTCAAGCAGGCGCGCAACCTCATGATCACGATGGTGCTCGGAGGGCTCTGGCACGGCGCCGCGTGGGGCTTCGTGCTGTGGGGCTTCGTCCACGGCGCGGCGCTCGTCATCGAGAACCTCTTCCGCGGGCGGATCTCGCCGCCGGCGTGGCTGAAGTGGGTGCTGACGTTCCACGTCGTCGTGCTCGCGTGGATCCCGTTCCGCGCGCCGGACCTCAACCTCGCCGGAAGCTTCCTGGGCCGCCTCGTCGAGCCCGGCCCCGCGACGCTGTGGACCGTGCCGGTCGTCGCGGTCGTCGTCCTGGTGATCGGGCTACAGCTTCTGCCCGCGCGGCCGATGGATGTCCTGCGCGTACGTTTCGAGCGCCTTCATCCGGCCGCTCTGGGAGCGAGCATGGCGGCCGTCATCGTGCTGGTCGCCGCGACGGTCTCAAGCCAGGGCGTGCCACCGTTCATCTACTTCCAGTTCTGATGACCACCACCGAGCGCGACCCCTTCATCCTCGACCGGCCGACCGGGCGGCGCCTGCGCGCCCGCGACGCGGTCATCTGCGTCTTCGTCGCCGCCGTGCTGCTCGTGCTTCTGGAGGGCCGGTCGATCCGCAGCTCCGGCGACAAGATGGAGCCCGGCGTCGAGCGCACGGTCGTTCGCGCGGTGGGCGCGCCGGCCGGCTGGCTCGCCGACCAGCTGCCGCTCGCCGATGCCGTGCACAGCGCGACCGCGTGGCTGTCGCCGGACGCGAAGCTCACCGGCGGGGCTGGCTCCTTCCAGACGCCGCCCGCCGGCGTCGACGCCGCCGCCTCGCGCGCGGGCGGCGCGGCGCCGATCACCGAGGAGGCGTTCGACGCGGCGGCGCTCGGCGAGCAGCCGACGCGGCTGGCGAAGCTCGGGACGCTGCTCGTGACCGGCGACTCGCTCGCCCAGCCGCTCGACGTCGAGCTCGCGCGGCGGCTCGCCGGCAACGGCGTGCGGACGATCCGCGACGCCCATCTCGGGACCGGCATCTCCAAGACCGACCTCGTCGACTGGGGCCAGCTCTCGGCGCTGCAGGTCCGCCAGCGGCGGCCGGACGCCGTCGTCATGTTCCTCGGGGCCAACGAGGGCTTCCCCCTGCCGGCGCCGGGCGGCCGGCAGCTGCAGTGCTGCGGCCCGGCGTGGGCGGCGCAGTACGCGACGCGCGCCCGCCGCATGATGGAGACCTACCGCCGCCGCGGCGCCGCGCGCGTCTACTGGCTGACGCTGCCGCTGCCGCGCGACGCCGCGCGCCAGCAGATCGCGCGCGCCGTCAACGCCGCGATCCTCGTCGCCGCGCAGCCGTTCCGCGCGCAGGTCCGCGTGCTCGACATGACGAACCTCTTCACGCCCGGCGGCCGCTACCGCGCCGCGATGCCGATCAGTGGGCGCAACACGATCGTGCGCCGGCCCGACGGCATCCACCTCAACGACGCAGGCGCGCGCATGGCCGCCGACGCCGTCATCGCGCGCCTGCGCGGCGACTTCGACTCGCTGCGCTGAGCGTCCCGCCGCGGGTGCGGTGCGCTACGTGTTCTGCTGGTAGTCGAACGTCACGCGCCGGGTGCCGCGCGTGCACGTCACGTGGCCGTTGAGCTGCGTGGGGATCTGCTCGCTCGCCGGGCGCCTGTCGCTGCAGCTGTAGCCCAGGACCTTGTGGGTGCAGCGGCCCTTCACGCCCGTCTCGCGCCGGCAGCCGTTGAACGCCTTGGCGACGCGCTGCCCGACGGCGCAGCTCACGCCGCCGACCTTGAGCTTCGTGACGTACGTCGCGCCGAGCTGCTGGCTCTTCTTCGCCGACAGCTTGCAGCTCGTGGCGGCGGGTGCGGCCGGCGCTGCGACGAGCAGCGCGATCGCGGCCATGAGGCACGGCGCGGAGATCAGGCGCAGCGGCGCGGACACGCGGGAATCGTGGCACACGCGCGATCGCGGCGCTGCCGCAGCTCGACGGCCCGTCAGCCGCCGGCGCAGGACCGGATCGCGTCGGCGTAGAGCTCGGCGCGCTTGCGGTAGCCCTCCGGCGTCGCGTGGACGCCGTCACCGGCGATGAGCGAGGGCGACTGCGCGACCGCCGCGCTCCAGTCGACGATCTGCAGGCTCAGCGCGAGGTCGGGCTCGGTCGCGAGGGAGCGCAGGAGCTGGTTGGCGGCGCTGTAGTCGGCGCCCTTCACCGGCGGGGCGGCGATCGTCGCCCAGATCGCGCAGCCGCCCGGCCGCGCGGCGGTCGCGCGCACCGCCGACGCCAGCGCGCCCGTGTTGTGGGGGTCGTCGTTCGTGAAGAGGCTGAAGGCGAGGATCGCCGGTGCCTGGCGCTGGGTGCCGAGGATCCGCATGCCCTCCGCCAGCGGGCGGCTCGTCTTGGCGTCGACGCGCACCCGCCAACCCGGGAGCGCCGCCTGCAGCGCGTCCGCCATGCCGACCGCGAGCGAGTCGCCGATGACGAGCGCGTCGTGCGGCAGGCCGGGCCCGGCTGGGCCGTTGCGGCGCGAGGGCGGGGTCGATCGCGCCCGCGCGGCGTCGCGCCGGATCGCGTCGCGCGCGCGGCTGGAGCCGACGAGCTCCACGGTCGCGACGGCGGAGCCGGCTTCGGCCACGCCCTCCTGCGCGTTGGCGTCGATCGTCACGAATCCGCCCTCGCCGGGCGCGCTCAGCTCCAGCGGCGTCGACCAGCGCCCGTTCACGTCCACGGCGGCCCGCGCCTTGCACGGGACCGGTACGCAGCTCGCACTCAGGAAGACGGCGCTGCCGCGACGCGCTGTGCCGCTGACACGCGCGCGCAGGCGCAGCCCGCCGTCCTGCTGCTCGCGGCCACGCAGCGCCTGCCCGTCGGCCGGTTCCTCGATCGTGATCTGCTCGACGGCGGCCGTGGTCGTCGGCCGCGGTGGGGCGTGGTCGCTGCCGCAGCTCGCGAGCGCGGCGCCCACGAGGACGGCTGCGGCGCAGACGACGGTGGCCCGGACGCGCATCGCCTAGCCCCCGCGCGGCAGCGCGCGGTCGGCACGCAGCCGGTCGATCACGAGCGTCGCGGCGATCGACGCCCCCGCGGGCGACAGGTGGACGCCGTCCTCCTGGCGGGCGGAGACCGTCCTCCCCCGGAAGGTGATCGTGTCGCGAAAGCGGCCGCCGGGCGTGAAGACCGGCACGAGGTCGATGACCCGCGCGCGGTCGCCGACCCGCGCGGCGGCGCGGCTGATCGCGACGTTGACGGCGCTGTAGACCCGCGCGAAGTCGCCGCGGCGCGGCGTCGGCAACGTGAGCCAGTAGACGAGCGAGCGCCCGCCGCGCACATAGAAGCCCATCATCGACGCCGCCCGCCGCGAGTACTCGCGGACCCAGCCGCCGCCGCAGCACTCCACGCGCCGGCCCGCGGGCGTCCGCATCGGGAAGCCGTCGTTGGCGCCGAGGAACATGACCGTCACGTCGGGCTTGAAGCCGCGCGCCTGGCCGCGCGCCGTGCGGATCCAGTTCAGCTGCGCGAGCTTCGAGATGCCCGTGCCGATGCGCGCGTCGCTGCGCACCGCGGCAGCTCGGCCGTCCAGCCGGGACTTCAGGTCGTCGTCGACGATCTGGATCATCGAGTCGCCCGTCGCGAGCAGCCGCAGCCCGGCGCCGCGCGCGAACGCCGGCCGCGGCGGGGCGCCGGTGGCGACGCTCGCCGCGCCGGAGGGCGGCACGGCCTGGACGCAGGCCAGCGGGTCGGGCTCGATCTCGCACGGCCCGCCGTCGCGCCACGTCACGACGGCGCGCCAGGTGACCGGCCTGCCGAGCGTCACGCGCAGGACCTCGGCGGACGCGCGCAGCCGCAGGAAGTCGCCCTTGACGGCGACGCGCGCGCTGCGCAGCACCTGCGTCGGGCTCGTCGGAAAGCCGGTCACATCGATGCTCGACAGCGCGGCCGACAGGCGCCCGTCACGGCGACTCACGCAGATGCGCCGGCGCGAGGGCTCGGCCGGGCTGAGGACGACGCAGACGATGCGACCGCCCGAGGGGTCGAGCTCGTCGACCGGCAGGAAGCGGTTGAAGCGCAGCCCGAACGCGAGGTCGCTCCCGACCTGGCGCAGGCCGGCGGAGACGAGCTGCAACGACGGTCCGGGCGGCACCGGTGCGTCCTCCTGCGCGACGGCGGCGGCGGGCGCCGCGAGCGCGACGGCACAGCCCACCGACGCGACGAGCGACGCGCAGCGTCGCAACCTACGGCCGTCAGCCGCCGGCCATCGCCGGCAGGATGACGAGCACGTCGGCCCCTCCGACCGGCGTCTCGAGGCCGTCGAGCACCCGCACGTCCTCGTCGTTGAGGTAGACGTTGACGTAGCGGTTGAGCCCGCCGCCGTCGGCGAAGAGCTGCGACTCGGTGGCGGGATGCGACTCGGCGAGCGAGCGCAGGACGTCGCCGACGTTCTGGCCGTCGGCGTCGACCTCCTTGGCGCCGCCGGTCGACGGGCGCAGCACGGGCGGGATGCGAACGATCGCCATGAGGCCGGTCAGCCTAGTGGATCTGGCCGTGAGTTCGGCGACGCCACGGACGGGCCCGCTACCCGGCCGCGGCGCAGAACGCCTCGTAGTCGGGGAAGACGCCCATCTCGTCCTCGCCGATCTCCTCCGGCGGGCGCGAGCAGATGTCGCACTCGGGGTCGCGGTGCACCTTCAGCTCGGTGAACGTCGCGCCGAGCGCCTCGTAGAGCAGCAGCCGCCCGACCAGCGGCTCGCCCGCGCCGGTGACGAGCTTGATGACCTCCGTCGCCTGCAGGAGCCCCATCGTGCCCGGAAGGACGCCGAGGACGCCGTTGGCGCCGCAGCTCGGCGCGAGCTCGGCCGGCGGCGGCACGGGGTACAGGCAGCGGTAGCACGGTCCCTCGTAGGGCGCGAAGACCGAGAGCTGCCCGTCGAAGCCGAGGATCGACGCGCTGACGACCGGGATCTTCAGGCGCACGCTCGCGTCGTTGAGGAGGTAGCGCGTCGGGAAGTTGTCGGCGCCGTCGACGATGACGTCGTAGCCCTCGATGATGTCCATGACGTTGGAGGCTTCCAGGCGCGTCTTGTACTTCACGACGTCGACGTCCGGGTTGAGCTCCTTCATCGCCTGCTCGGCCGAGTCGACCTTCGGGACGCCGATGCGGTCGGTCGTGTGGATGACCTGGCGCTGCAGGTTGGAGAGGTCCACGACGTCGTCGTCCACGATGCCGATCGTGCCGACGCCCGCCGCCGCGAGGTACAGCGCGGTCGGCGAGCCCAGCCCGCCGGCGCCGAGCAGCAGGACCTTCGCGTCGAGGAGCTTCTGCTGGCCCTCCGCGCCGATCTCCGGCACAAGCATGTGGCGGCTGTAGCGCTCACGCTGCTCGGGCGTCAGCACGCGCGGGACGTCGACCTCGTAGCCGCGGTCCTTCCACAGCGTGTAGCCGCCGGT
>DASWQM010000079.1:0-13884 GCA_036403675.1 Solirubrobacteraceae bacterium
GGACGGCGCGTGCGCCGGCGCCGCGCTCCATGCCGCCCAGCGCGATCCGCACGACCGGCAGGCCGGCGTCGTCCAGCGGACCCGGACCGGGCGTGGCCAGCGTCAGCTCGTGGCCGCGCGCCGTCAGCCGGCGTGCGAGACGCAGCAGCCCGATCTCGGCGCCACCCGGATGAGAGACCGCACACACGGCGAGGATCCGCACGGCCGCGATCCTCGCAGGACGGCGTTGCCTGCGGCGCGCCGCGGCGGACGCGACATCATCCAGTGGGTGTCCACGATGCACGACGCGATCTGGGAGGCCCTGCCCGCCGACGCGACCCCCGCGCGCTTCGCGCCGCGGCGCGCCTTCATGCTCGGGCGCGTGGAGGCGGGTGACACCGTGCTCGACCTGGGCTCCGGCGCGGGCGAGTTCAGCGCGGCGCTCGTCGAGGCCGGCGTGGCGCCGATCGCCGTCGACGTCGCCGAGGAGGCGCTGCGGCGCGCGCGCGAGCGTGTGCCCGGCCTCGACGCACGCCTCTGGCGCGCGGGCGAGCCGCTGCCCGTCGAGGACGCGAGCATCGACGTCGTCTGGGCCGGTGAGGTCATCGAGCACGTCGTCGACGTCGCGCCGTGGCTGTCGGAGGTGCGGCGCGTGCTGCGCCCCGGCGGGACGCTGCTGGTCACGACGCCCGACCACGGCCCGGGCACGCTGCTCGCGCTCGCGCTCAGCCCGCGGCGCTTCGCCGCGCACTTCGAGCCGCGCTCGGATCACGTCCGGTTCTTCTCGCGGCGCACCCTGCGCGAGCTGCTCGACGACCTCGGCTTCGACGTCACGGAGCTGCGCGCGCGGCGCTCCACGATCCTTGCGCGGGCGGTGCGACCGTAGTGCGGGTCCTGCTGGACACGACGTACGCGCGCCGCGGGCACAGCGGCACCGGGATCTACGTCGAACGTCTCGCGGCCGCGCTGCGGGCTGAAGGGGTCGATGTCGTCGAGGCCGCCAACGAGCGCCGGCCGGCGCCCGCCGGCGGCGGGGTGGCGAGCGCGCTCAACCTCGCGCTGGACGAGTGGTGGACGCAGGTCGAGCTGCCCCGCCGCGCACGTGCGGCGGGGGCCGACGTCCTGCACCACCCGCTGCCGGCACTCGCGGCGCGCGCGCCCTGCCCACAGGTCGTCACCATCCACGACCTCGCGTTCGAGCGGCTGCCCGAGCACTTCTCGCCGGCGTTTCGCCGCTGGGCGTCGCGCGCGCACCGGCGCGCCGCGCGCGGCGCGGCGGCGGTCGTCTGCGTGTCACAGACGACGCGCAGCGACGCGCGGGCGCGCTGGGGCGTCGACGACGCGCGGATCGTCGTCGCGCCGCACGGCCCGGGACAGGAGCTGCACGTGGAGCGCGGCGGAGCCGAGCACTTCCTCTACGTCGGCGACGACGAGCCGCGCAAGAACCTCGGGCTGCTGCTCGAGGCCCATGCGAGCTACCGCCGCGCGGCGGGGCCGCAGGCGCTGGAGCTCGTCCTCGCGGGTCGCGCGCACCGCAACGGCGAGGGC
Source organism: Solirubrobacteraceae bacterium (assembly GCA_036403675.1). Taxonomy (GTDB): domain Bacteria; phylum Actinomycetota; class Thermoleophilia; order Solirubrobacterales; family Solirubrobacteraceae; genus CADCVQ01. Next base: position 1,528 of record DASWQM010000079.1, read on the forward strand.
GTGCGCAGCGAGCCGCGCCCGGACCTCGCGGCGCTGCTCGGGGCGGCCGCCGCGCTCGTGCACCCGGCGCTGCACGAGGGCTTCGGGCTGCCGGCGCTCGAGGCGATGAGCGCAGGCGTGCCGGTCATCGCCGCCCGCTCGCCCGGCCTCGCCGAGACCTGCGGCGACGCGGCGCACTACATCGACCCCTATGACGCGGGCGCGCTGGCGACCGCGCTGCGCGAGCTCGCCGCCGACCCGGCGCTGCGCGACGAGCTCGCCCGCCGCGGGAGGGCGCGTGCGGCCGAGTTCTCGTGGCAGGCGTCAGCGCGTGCCCACATCGAGGCCTATACGCTCGCGGGACACACATGAAAGTTGCAATCCTCGGCACCCGCGGCATCCCCGCGTCCTACAGCGGCTTCGAGACGGCCGCCGAGCAGCTCGCAAGCCGGCTCACGCAGCGCGGCCACGACGTCATCGTCTACTGCCGCCCGCACGTCGTCGACCGCCGGCTGCGCGAGCACAAGGGCGCGCGCCTCGTGCACATCCCGGCGGTGCGCAACAAGTACCTGGACACGTTCACGCACACGCTGCTGTCCTCGCTGCACGCGGCGCGGCGGGTGCGCCCGGACGTCGCGCTCTTCTTCATCGCGGGCAACAGCCCGATGTGCCTCGTGACGCGCGGCGCCGGGATCCCGACGATCATCAACGTCGACGGCCTGGATTCCGACCGCTCCAAGTGGCCGGCGCTCGCGAAGGCGTACCTGCGCTTCGCCGAGCGCAACGCGCCGCGCTGGTCGGACACCGCGATCACCGACTCGCACGCCGTCGCCGAGATCTTCGAGCAGCGCTACGGGCAGCGGATCGGCGTCGTGCCCTACGGCGTCGAGGACCCGGGCCACGAGGGCACGACGACGCTCGAGCGCCTCGGCCTCGAGCCGCGCGAGTACGTCCTCTTCGTCGGCCGCCTGGAGCCCGAGAACAACCCGCACGTGCTCGTCGAGGCGTTCTCGCGCATCTCGAGCCGCCGCGCGCGCGGCATGAAGCTCGTCGTCGTCGGCGGCGCGCCCTACGCGCACGACTACATCAAGCAGGTCCAGCGCGCCGGCGACCCGCGCGTCCTCTTCCCGGGCTACGTCTTCGGGCGCGGCTACTGGGAGCTGCAGCGCCACGCCTACGTCTTCTGCGCCCCGACGGAGGTCGGCGGCACGCACCCGGTCATCCTCGAAGCGCTCGCCGCGGGCAACTGCGTGCTCGTCAACGATCACGCGCCGAACGTCGAGACGGTCGGCGACGCCGGGCTGACGTTCTCCGGCAAGGCCGGCGTCGCGTCGCTGACGGCGCAGCTCGAGCGCCTCTTCGACCAGCCCGAGCTCGTCGAGCACTACCGCGCGCGAGCGCGCGAGCGCGCGAGGCGCTACTCCTGGGACGCCGTCACCGACATGTACGAGCAGCTGCTCATCAACGTCCGCGAGCTCGGCGGCCCCGGCTCGCTGCCGGCCGAGCTGGTCGACGGGGACGCGGCGTCGGAGACCGCCGCGGCGGCCGCGGGACGCTAGCGACCCGGGCGGCGGCCGCATCGTTTGTGCGTGGTATAAGCCTGCGAGGTCACTGCGTCGATCAGGGAGACGTCAGCTATGCGTCATGCGCGCGTTGTCGTGGCAGTTGCTGTTTCAGCCGCCGTGCTTGGTGGGTTCGGCGTCGCCTACGCCGGTCTGCGAACCGCCTCGATCGAGTCTGACCCGCCGAACTTCGACGGCCAGCCGGCGACCAACCTGCCGACTCCGCCGTCGACAGCTTCGCTGCCGTCGGTGAAATAGCCGGATGTGGCCAAATACCTGTCCGCGGCGCTTGGCGAAGGATGCGCCGATCAGTCGGTGACGCGGTCCGCCGGTCGGGCTGGCAGCGCTTCGAAACGCTCGTCGTCCAAGACTCGGTCGATCAGCGCCTGGCTCCCGCCCAGGTAGGTTGAGCGAAAGTCGATCTCTGACGCGACACACCAAGCGTGATCGTCCGGCCACCACAGGTTGGGGCTCTGCGAGGCCGGTGGCCGGCAGAACGCGGTGGCGTCGCCGATGAGTCCGCGGTAGAGCACCAGCGGCCGCTCGGGAAGGTCGACGCGGGGACCGCTCGGGGCAGGTGGCGCGAAGGGCTTCGTCCCGGCCGTAGGCCTACCGTGATCGCGCAGTTCGGCCACCGCCGGTGGTCCCTGCATCCAGCCGTATCCCTCCCACCAGCCAAACCAGCACGACTGCCGGGTACCGGTAGATGTCGCCAGCAGGTCCACCAGCGTCTGCAGGTCGCGTTCGTCCAGGGTGCCGACGTCGGGCGGCTCGAACCCCTGGCTCGCCGCGCTGCCCTCGAGCTCCTCGAAACGCGTCGTAACTTCCAATCTGACGCCGGACTGAGCCGCCAACTCGTCCCAGCGAACCTTGACGCGTCGGCCGCACTCAGTGCGCCACGCGGGGTGAAGGAGCCGCGCGTACGCCGCCAGGCCGTCTGGAACCAGCGATCCGACCTCAGCCCCGAACGGACGCAGCCGATCCACGATCCAGTCCGCTGCACCGACCTCGCCCGACCACGCAAGCATCTCTGGCCTTTCCAAACCGACAGATCTCCCGCGGGTGACGTCCCCGCTCAACTCCAGATCCTAGACGCGGCGGCCGCGCGCCGAAGCGCGCAGCGGGTGGCGCTCGATGCGGCCACCCGTTGATCAGTCGGGCGCCTGCTTGGACGGGGGTGTGCGTCACCTACCAGTCTTTCTCGGCAACACACCACCGCCGCCCGCAACCCTGCATGGACCGTCAGCAGGTGACCGTCTGCTCGTTGCGCGTGTCGGCAGGCAAGTGACCGCCGCTGGCGGTATGGTAGCCGAGGCCGATGAAGGTGAATGTGCTGCCACCGGGGCAGTTCCACCGTGCGTTGGCCATCGCGGTGCCCGTCCCGGTGTTGGTACCCCGGTCGAGGAACTGCGCGATGCCGAAGACGACTCGGTACAGGTCGATCGTGATGGTGACGGCATGGGGGGAGCACTCGGTCGTGCTCGAGACGAGGACGTTGCCCGGATAGTGCCTCGAGTTGTGTGGGTTGCCGGTCTTTCCGAAGCAGGGGTGCCCGGGATTCGCGGCCACGAAGGCCGGACTGAGCGACGCGCTGTCCACGAGCGGACTTGTCGACGGAAAGACGGGCAGGGCACCGACCGGTTGACCGTCATAGTTTGGCGGGTCGGCAGCGGCGGAGGCGGTTCTCGGGCCGGCGTACGCGGCGGCCAGCGCAATGCTGCACGCGAGTACGCGCAGCCGCAGCATCGGTGTGGTCATCAGGCGACTCCTTTGTGATTCTCTTGACGGACGGTGCACCTTTCTATGGCTATGAGCCACCTCGCGAGAAGTTGTGACACTGACGGGCGCGGCTCGTTGGTCATCCGACCGCCTCGCGCAGCGCGGCCCGCCGGGGCTCGAGCGTGCGCGCCAGCTCGCGCAAGCCCCTCGACACGCGAGCACGCGCCGCCTGCTCGCTGATCGCGAGCTGCCGCGCGATCGTGGGGTACGCTCGCTCGTCGACGACGCGCATCCGCACCGCCAGCCCCTGCAAACGTCTCTGCCATGAGATCGACCGCCGTGTCGGGATCGAGCGTCCTGCGAGCGAAGAATCCCTGCACGTGGTGGCGGTGCGCGGCGTAGAACTCGGCGAACGCCTCAGGCTCGCGCCGCGCGCGCGAGAGCAGCGGCTCGCGCCGCGGGTCGGGCAGGATCGTTCGTGTGCGGTGGGTCGATGAGGGCACCTGCCGGGAAGGCGGGGAACGCCTCCACAGCCCTCACGCTCTCCTCGCTAGCGCACGGTGATCGGGGCCGAGCGGCTGGCCGTCGGCCGGCCGTCGATCCAGCGCAGGCGCAGGCTGCCGCTCGACGGCACGCGCACCTTCGTGTTGAGGAAGTGGCGGACGCCGGTGGCCTTGACGGTCCGCAGGGTGCGCCAGCGCTTCCCGCCGCGCGGACGCCACTGCACCTGCGCGCTCGGCGTCGTGCCGGCCTGCGCGCCGCGCAGCAGGCCGAAGACGCCGACGCTGCGGCCGCGCCGCACCGCCCGCTGCTTGACGTAGATCGGCGTGATGTACGCCTGGTAGGCAGGCTTGCGAGCGCCGGTCCGGAGCTTCAGCCCGGTCTGGAACGTCCGCCAGTACAGCTGCGGATCCTTCTTCGGGTCGATCCCCGCGGCCGGCGCGTCGTCGACGAGGAGGAACTGGCTCATCGAGCGGACGAGCGGGTTCTTGTAGGCCATGTACTCGGCCTCGTTGATCCAGGCCGCCTGCTGCCCGAACGAGATGTGGATCGGGTCGGGCTTGGTCTGGTAGCCGTACTCCGTGAGGTACAGCGGCACGCCGCGCTTCGTCGGGAGCTTCTGGCCGTAGCGCGCGTAGATGCGCGTGAGCTCGCGCGTGAGTGCCTTCAGGTCGCCCATCGACACCGAGTCGAGCGACTTCGACTTCATGCTGGGCGCCGTCAGCAGCGCGTATGGGTGATGGGCGTAGCCGGTGGCGTGGAAGAGGGCCGGGTTCTCGGCGACGAACGTGGCGGGGTCGGCGGGACAGCCGCGAACCTCCGCCTCACCCCCCTTGAGGAGGTTGAGGTTGTCGTCCAGGCAGTACAGCCGGCGCAGGAAGCGCAGGGGCTCCAGCGGGCGGCTCAGACCATGGTCGGTCACGCCCTGTGGGGCCGTCTCACCGATGAGGATCGTGTCGGCGCCGTGGCCGCTGTCGGCGAGGTTCGTCCACGCCGCGGCGAGGAGCTTGCGGTACGTCGTCGGCGCGACCTCGACCCATGCCTTGCTGTTGCGCGGGTCGGGGCTCCACTGCGGCGTGAGCCAGCCGCCCTGGTTGGGCTCGTTCCAGATCGACCAGTAGTCGATGCGCGGCAGGCCCTGGTAGGTCCCGCTGTAGCGCGTGCCGACCGCCCTGACGAACTGGCCGAACTCGTCCGGGTTCGGGCCGAAGGTCTTCTGCAGGTCGTCACGCGGCGAATCCGTTGCCGCCCACCGCGGCACCGGTGACGTGATGTTGAAGTTCAGGCCGATGCCACGGGCCTGGGCGGCTCGGACGAGGCGGTCGTACGGCGCCCAGAGCTCCTGCGGGTACGCCGCCGGATCGGTCGCGTCGAAGCTCGGGCGGACCTTCTGGTCGTTGGCGGGCGCCACGTTGAACCAGAAGACCGACACGCGGATGCGGTCGGCGCCGAACTGCTTCAGGGTGTCGAGCGTCGTATTGACCTGCTCGTCGGTGCCGTAGACGAGCAGGACGTCGTCCTGGAACATCGACTCCTGCGTCGGGGACGCGAGAGCCACGGAGGGGACGGCCGCCAGCACGAGGGCGGCGATGATGAGCGATCGAAGTGTCTTCACCGGGCGGAGGTCTGCCGTTGCGCTGCAAGGAACACGGCAACGGCGTCAGAGGAGCGGGGGTCAAGATAAAGCGCCGGACGGATCGCCGTCATCGCCACGCGCGGCCGCTTGAGGACATCGAGCTCGAACGTCGCCAGGCGCAGCCACGTGTCCGGGTTGGCGGGCTGCAGGCGCACTGCCTGCTCCAACGCGGCGCGCGCCGCGAACTTGCGCCCAGCCGCGGATTCGATCGCCGACAGCTCGAAGAGCGGGTCGACGGAGAGCGGGTTGCGGTCGCGCGCCGCCTGCGCCTGCGCGCGCGCGGCGTCGGCGTTGCCGGTCTCGAGCGTGGCGACCGCGTCCTGTCCGATCGTGTCCGAGCGCAGCGGCTGCCAGACCGTCCACGCGCACGCCAGCGCCAGCAGCGCCGCCGCGGCCGCGCCGACGGCGCGCGGGCGCTCGCGCAGGCCGGCGCGCAGGCGCGCGCCGACGCTGCCGCGTGACGTCGCCGCGACCGGCTCACGGCCGAGCGGGCCGCGGCCGGCCACCCAGCCCGCCGCCAGCAGCGCGACGGCAGCGTTGGCGGGCACGAACCACGTCCAGTCGACGAACGAGTGCACGCCGAACACGACGACGACCGCGACGAGCGTCAGCAGCCCGATGCGCTCCGGGGTGAACGGCTGCCCGCGGTCGCGGCGGCGCAGGCCGGTCGCGCGGGCCGCGCTCGCAAGCCAGGCCGCGAGCAGTGCGAGGCTCACGGCGAGGCCGGCGAGCCCGAGGTCGGCAAGCGTCTGCACGACGTAGCCGTGGGCGTGGCGAACGGCGGGATCGGCGGTGCGGTAGCGCTTGCGGACGGTCGCGTAGCCGCCGGCACCGACGCCGACGGCGACGTTGTCGCGGAAGATCCGCAGCGCCTCGTCCCAGTAGCGCGAGCGCACGCTGCCGGCGGCGGTCAGGCGGCTGGGATCGTTGACCGGGATCGACGCGTTGGGATCGGTGAGCGACGTCCAGTTGCCGGAGATCGACCCGCCCAGGCCCTTGTCGGACAGCGCGAGCTTGCCGAGGACGCCGACAGGCACGAGCGCGAGCGCGACGAGCAGCGCGATGCCCGCACGCTCGCGGGTGCGCCGGCTCGGCGGATAGGCGGTGGCGGTGAAGCTCACGGCGAGCCCGGCGAGCAGCAGGAGCCCGAGGACGACGACGACCGCCAGCCCGAGCTGCAGGCCGGCCTGGTTGCGCAGGTCGAGCGGGACGCGGTCGTCGGTCAGCGCGCTCTGCGAGAAGGCCCACGCCGCCACGAGCCCGCCGCCGGCGCCACCGACGAGCAGCACGGCGGCCCCGCGCAGCCGCAGCGGCACCGTCGCGAACCAGCAGGCGACGCCGAGCCCGGCGGCGAGCAGCGAACCGCGCGAGTAGGCCATGAGCATCGTCAGGACGAGCAGGCCGAGCGCGGGGTAGGCGAGCGCGTTGAGTCCCTGATGGCCGGAGCGGCGCGCGCCGAGCCAGAGGCAGCCGGGGATCCCGAGCGCCGCCATGAGGCCGATGCTGTTCCAGTAGCCGAACGGCTCGCGCAGGCGCGCGTAGACCTCGTCCGGGTTCAGCGCGCCGGGCAGGATCTTCGTCAGCACCGCGTAGGCGCTGATCGCCACCGACGCGAGCGTGATCGCGCCGAGCACCGCGCTCCAGCGTCCGGGGATGGCGTGCGCGAGGGCGACCGCGGCGGCGAAGACCGCGACGTAGGCGAGCGTCCGGTTGGCCTCCAGCCACGCGTCGGCCGGCTGGGCCGCCCACGTGATCGACAGCGCGGTGAGCGCCGCGAGCGCGACGAGCAGCGCGAGCGGGCCGCTGCCCCAGAGGCGCTCGCGCGGAGCGGCGAGGAGGACGGCGCCGGAGACCGCGAGCCCGCCGCCGAGGATGAGGCCCATCTCGGCCGGCGTCGTGCGCCCGATCTGCAGCCCGCCGTCGGCGACGAACGCGATCGCGCAGAGGATCGCGGCGAGGCCGACGGTCAGCAGCGTGGTGACGCCGGCGCGCGGAACGCTCAGCGCGGCGACGCCGGCCGTGCGGGATCTCTCAAGCGCGGTGTGCGTTGACAAGGCTTCGGATGCGGACCGCGGCGAGCGCCAGCGCCGCGACGAGCAACAGCGCGAGCACCGCCACGAGCGGGGTCGGCAGGTCGCTGACCCGGCTCACCCCGGGCACCGTTCCCACCTTGCTCGGGTCGACGCGGGTTTGGTGGACCTCGAGTCGTCGGCCGCCGTCGGCGCGCGCCCTGTCGACCGCCTTGCGCTCGGCCGGCGTGGCCTGGGCGAGCTGCTGGCGCGCGGGCGCGCTGCCGATCGCGCCTGCGCCGCCGCTGGTCCCGCCGCCCGTCTGGCCCGCGGCGGGCGCGGGGGCCTTGGACCCGCTGTGGTTCTTCTGCTGGGACGCCGCCCGCAGCTCCGCGCGGCTGATGACCTGGCGGCAGTTGCCGTACTGGTCGGCGTCGGCGGGGAGCTGGGCGAGCGCGTCGTGGTACTCCTTCTGCGTGTAGGTCTTCGACAGGACCTCGTCGTCGGTGCAGTCGTTGATGACGTCGCGGCCGGAGGCGAGCGCCGCCGTGGCGGGGGCGGCGAGCAGCGCGAGGGCGGCGAGCAGGGCGATGAAGGCTGGGCGCAGGATGGCGCTCACGGTACCGATGCAAGCGCGGCGGCGACCCCGCCGGCCCACGCGTCGAAGGTGTACGGGGCGACGTCGCGGCGGGCGTTGGCGCCCAGCCGCGCCCGCAGGTCGGGGTCGTCGTGCAGGCGCCGCAGCGCGGCCGCGAGCGCGCCTGGATCGCCGGCCGGGACGATCAGCCCGTTGCGCTCGTGGCGCACGAGGCCCCCGGCGGCGGCGCCGACTTCCTCGGTCGCGATGACGGGTGTGGATTGGTTCATGGCCTCGTTGGCGACGAGTCCCCACGGCTCGCGAAAGCTCCGCGTGCGCAGCGACGGTATGACGCAAACGTCCGCGCCGGCCAGGAAGTTGCGGACCTGCTCGGGCGGTTGCGTACCGACTACAGCCACCGCGCCGCCGGCGGGGTTCCGGGCGGACCCGGTTCCCGCGCCGACGAGGACGAGCGCGGCGGCCGATGCTCCAAGGCCTGACGAATGCCAGGCTTCGAGGAGCAACAGTGCCCCCTTTTCCCGACTCGGGCGCCCGAGAAACACCGCCGTGAAAGGCGCCGCGCGTTCGACGTCGACCGCCGCGCCCCAGAACGCGTTGTCGACGGCCTGCGGCGCGATGTGGACGTTGCGCGCTCCGCGGGCGCGCGCGAAGGCGGCCACGTGCGGCCCGTAGGCGACGACGGCGTCGGCGCTGCGGTAGAGCGCCGCCAGCAGCGGCGCGCCGCCGACGACGTGGGCGGGCGTGCGCGGATGGGCCCACAGGGCGCTCCACAGGACGAAGGGGACCCGGGCGCTGCGCGCCCCAAGCGCCGCCGCGGGCAGCGCGAGGCGCCCCGCGGTGCCGCAGACGACGGCGCCGTACCGGCCCGAGCCGGCGAGCGCGGCGACGTCGCGCTGGCGCACGTGGCGGTGCGGCACGCCGGGATCGGCGACGCTCGCGGTCGCGTGCGTCGAGCGACCGCCGAAGATCGCAAGCTCGAGCGGGGTTCGACGCGCCAGCGCGGCGAACGCCCCGACGCGCTCGGGCGGGACGTGGTTGGTGACGAACAGGACCGGCTTCACCGAAGCGCCGCCTCGTAGGCGGCGACCGTCGCGGCACCGCACTGCGGCCACGAGAACGCTCGCTCGGCCGTCGCCCGCGCGCGCTCGCCCTCCGCCAGCAGCTCGCGCTCGTCGCGCAGCAGGCCGTCGATCGCGCCGGCGAGCTGCGCGGGGTCGCCGGCGCCGACGAGCGTCATGCCGCCCCCGGCGGCGGCGATCTCCTCGGGTCCCGGCTCGCCGCGCGCGCCGATCGCCGGCAGCCAGCCCGCCATCGCCTCGACGTAGACCATCCCGAACGCCTCGTCGGTCGACGGGAGCGCCAGCAGCGTCGCACGGCGCGTGCGCTCCAGCGCCTGCTCGGGCGCGAGCTGGCCCGCGAGCTCGACGCGCTCGGCGATCCCGAGCTCGTCCGCGAGCCGGCGCAGCCGCTCGCGCTCGGGGCCGTCGCCGACGACGAGGTAACGCAGCCGCGGGTGGCGGTCGCGCAGCAGCGCGATCGCACGCATGACGTCGGCGTGGCGCTTGCGCGCGACGAGGTGGCCGGTCGTGACGACCGTCGGGTCCGCATAGGGCTGCGCGCGGCGCGGCGGCAGGTCGGTGCCGAGGTGCACGACGCGCGTGGCCCGCGCACCGAGCACCCGGCAGCGCTGCTCGATCCCGGCGCTGTTGGAGAGCACGAGGCGCGCGCGGTGCAGCGCCGCCCGCACGGCCTGCGCGCCGCGCGCCGACCGCCGCGCGGTGTAGAAGACGTCGCCGCCGTGGACGGAGACGACGAGCGGCGCGGCCGCACCCGCGCGGCGGACGGCCTCGCCCGCGGGTACCGCGTTGTGGGCGTGGACGAGGTCGTAGGGGAAGCTGCGGCGCAGCGCGCGCAGCGCCACCGCGAGCGGCGGCCCGGCCCAGCGTCCCCAGTCGCCGTAGGAGCGCGGGCGCGGCGGCGCGAGGAACGGCACGTACGTGACCGGGACCCCGTCGAGCGTGGCGCGCAGCGGCTGGGCGGCGGCGCGCGCGGCGGCTGCGGCGGCGCCCGCCGGATCGCCGCGCAGCGCCGCGAGCGGCGGCAGCGGGCGGTGCAGGACGAGCACCCGCACGTCGGCCCCGGCGTCGCGCGCCGCGATGGCCTGGCGGTGGGCCCACACGCCCAGCACGGGGTCGTTCGCGCGCGGGTAGAACTCCGCGACGACCGCGACCCTCATGCGAGCCGCCGCGACCAGCGGGCCTCGGCGCGCGTGACGTACGGGCGCCCGGCGAGGAACGCCTGCGCCTCGTCGAGCGCGGCGGCCCGGTCGTAGCCTCCGCCGACCGGCGTCGTGTGGAGGATCGGCGTCGCGTCGACGATGCCGGCCGGCCAGCCGTTCTCGCGCGCCAGCGCGCCCCAATGGGCGTCCAGGCCCCAGCCCATCCGCAGCGGCGGGAACGGCAGCAGCACGTCGTGCGTCGCGGCGGCGAACGCGGTGACGGGACCGATCTCGACGAAGCGCGACGCCCGCACCGCCGAGCCCGGGCGCCGGTGCGTCACCGGCCAGGCCGCGTGCGAGTGCAGCCGGTGCGCGGGCTGGGCGAGCAGCAGGCCGGCATCCTCGGCGCAGAGCAGGAAGCGGTCGAGGAAGCCGCGCGGCAGCACGACGTCGTCGTCGACGACGAGCAGCCAGTCGTAGCCGCCGGGCGGGTGCTCGCTCAGCAGCTCGTTGAGGTGCTCGAAGCGGCCGCGGGCGCCCATCGTGGCCGTCCGCATCGTCACGTCGTGGCGCGTGCGGTGCAGCTCACGGCGCGCGCGGTCCATGAGGCGCCCCGGCCGCTCCACGCCGAGCACGAGCACGCGCCGCCGCGGCGGGCGGTCGCGGGCGGCGCGGTCGAGGCGCCGCACGCGCGGCGCGGCCTCGGCGTCGAGCAGCGCGTCGGCGGCGCGCCGCGCCGGCCGGCGGCTGCGGCGGACCGTGCCGCTGCGGCCGGAGAGGAAGTCCGGGTCGCCCGTCGCGGGCGGGCGCGCGAGCGCGGCGCTCAGGCGGCCGAGCGAGTGAGCGGTCAGCACGACCCCGTTCGCGCAGCCGAAGCGGACGGTGTGCGCGGCGCAGCCGGCGAGCACCCGCAGCTCGCGCGCGAGCGGCGGGGCGCTGCCCTTGAAGCGATCGAAGCGGCGGCTCGCGCGCCCGCGGCGGTAGGCGGCGGCCGCGAGCGCGCGCAGCCGCGCGTCGTCGCCCGCGCGGCGGTGGTCGAGCGCCGCCGCGGCGACGTAGCGGATCCGCCCGCCCGCCGCGCGGACGCGGTCCTGCCACTCCTGCTCGTCGCCGTAGAGCTCGCGCGTCTCGTCAAAACGCCCGGCGCGCTCGATCGCGGTCCGGCGCACGGTCATGTTCGCGCCCCACGCATGCTCGACGTCGCGGTCGTCGGGGCCGTGGTCCTGGCTCGTGATCGGCGGCCCCTCGCGCCCGCAGGAGCGCAGGCGATGGTCCTCGAAGCGCGCGTGGATCGGGCCGGTGAGGACGCCGACGTCGGGCGCGGCGCGGCGGTCAGCGTCCAGCAGCGCCGCGAGCCAGCCCGGCCGCACCGCGACGTCGTCGTCGACGAAGACGAGCAGGTCGCCGCGGGCGGCGTCGATGCCGGTGTTGCGCGCCGCGTTGAGTCCCCGCGATACGTCGTGGGCGACATAGCGCGCGCCGTGGCGCCGTGCTGTGTCTCGCGTCGCCGGGTCCGGCCCGTCGTCGACGACCAGCAGCTCGGCCCCGGCCGCGGCTGCCTGCGGCGCGATCGACGCGAGCGCGACGTCGAGGTACCCCGCCCGCTCACGGGTGGGGACGATGATGCTCGCCGTCAAGGCCATGGTCGTTACCGCAGTCTAGGTTTGGTGCCGTTCCGTGACCGAATTGGCACGAAGCGTGCGCCGTCCGCAACTCCCGTGATCCTCTTCCTCCACAACCGCTATCGCACGACGGGCGGCGAGGAGCGCGCGGTCGAGGACCTCATGTGGCTCGTGCGCGAGCACCTCGGCGAGGACGCCGAGCTGCTCGTCGTCGACGACGGGCCCGACGCGGCGACGCGCGCGACGGCGGAGCGCCACGGCGCGCGCTACGTCGCCCACGACGCCTCGCGCGGGCTCAACGCCGCCCGCAACACCGGCATCGACGCCGCCCGCGCCGACCTGCTCGTCTTCGTCGACGACGACGTCGCGGTCGTCGGGCCCGTGGTCCTGGCTCGTGATCGGCGGCCCCTCGCGCCCGCAGGAGCGCAGGCGATGGTCCTCGAGGCGCGCGTGGATCGGGCCGGTGAGGACGCTGACGTCGGGCTCGGCGCGGCGGTCGGCGTCGAGCAGCGC
>DASWQM010000080.1:0-10086 GCA_036403675.1 Solirubrobacteraceae bacterium
GGCACCGCTCCGCCTTCCGCGTTTAACCGTTGACTTTCGTGGGCGAGGCGCCGTCCCTACCTCAGCCCGATCCCCTGAATCAGGCTGAACGTCCGGAACCGCTTCGGGTTCCGCGTCGTCTTGCGCACCCGCGTCTCGGCCCGCAGGAACACGCGCGACCCGCGCAGCGACGCCGGCAGCGTGATCGTCGCCGTCCACCGGCCGCTCGGCTGCACGCGCACTCCGCGCGCCACCACGGGCCCGCGGAAGGTGAAGCCGCCGGGGCAGCGCGAGCTCGCCCGCACGAGTACCGTCGCGACCGGCCGAGCCAGCGGAGCGGTGACACGGCCGCCGATCTGCACGCGGCCCGGACCCACCGTCCGCGCGACCGTCGCCGTCATCCGGCGGGCGAACTTCAGCCGCAGCGACCGCTCACGCCCGAGACGCGCCTGGAAGCGAGCCGCGTTCGTGCCGCGGATGGCCTTCGGCGGCAGCGCCGCCGTCGTCCCGAACGACAGGTCGCCGCGCACCTTCGCCGTCCCGACCTGCGTGCCCGAGGCGGACAGGATGGCGACCTTGGCGCCGACGGACTCCGGCCCGGCGACGCCCCGCAGGACGGTCCGCGCGCCGCGTCCGTAGACGTCGGTCAAGCGCAGGTCGCCGCGGGCGCACTGTGCGAGCGGCGCGATCCCAGCTTCGCTGTTCTTGAACGGTAGGTAGACGCCGTTGATGACGCAGCCGGAATCCTTGCGGTCCACCTTCCCGTCGTTGTCGTTGTCCTTGCCGTCGGAGCAGGCCGCGTGCACGGACGAGCCGCTCGCCGGCTCGGCGACCGTCACGGTCGCCGGCGCGGCGGGCTTGCGCAGCCCGACGGTCGCCAGCTGATCCGGCCCGTTTGCGACCTTGCCCGACTGCACGCCGACGACGCTCACCGTCACGGTGCACGACGGCTGCCCGGACGCGAGGCTGCCGGCCACCTTGATGGTCTGCGTGCCCGGCGCCGCGGTCACGACGCCGGCCGGGCAGGTGGTGGCCGCGTCGTTGGGATCGGCGATCCGCAGCCCCGGCGGCAGCGTGTCGGTGAACGACCATCCGTCCTTGGCGGTGAGGTCGGACGTGTTGGTGACCGTGAAGGTCAGCCCCGTCGCCGTGCCTCGCGTGACCGACGGCAACCCGAAGGCCTTGTCGAGCTGTGGACTGGCGTCGGCGACGAGGATGTTGTCGAACGCGTGGTCGTTGCCGTTGCCAGAGCCCTGGGCGTTGCGCAGACGCACGCCGAGCTGCGACCCCGAGAACAGGATCGATCCCTCCCATGTGATTCGCCCGCCGATGATCGGCGCGCCGCCTACGTTGTTGCCGAGGTTACGGCCCGTGGCGCAGACATCGGTGGGCGACGAAGCGAGCGGGACTTCCTTGACTCCCGTCAGGAGGTAGAACGCGAACAGCGCCGTGTACGGCGACGGGCGGAGAGGCCCGCACGTCGCCGCGGCGACGTCGGCGCTGAAGACGAGGAAGCGGCTGCCCGATCCGGGAACCGGGATTGGCTTGACGGTCTGGAGCTCGATCTTGTTCGGCCCCGGGTCGCGCCCCTGGTCGGTGTACGCCGACACGACGTGGTTGTCGTCGGGTGTGGGATCGCCGGCGAAGATCCCGAGCTTCTGCGCCATGAGCCGTACGTTGTCGTTCGCGGTCCCCGAGTCGCAGATCCCGGTGTTCGAGAACGCGGTGATCCAGCCGTTGCAGGACGTCTTGTCCGGAGCCCACTCAAGGTCGGTCGTGTAGGTCTGATTCACCGGCGGTGCACCCTGGTAGCTCGTCACCGGGCTCACCGCCGCCGCCGGGTTGTTCTCGAAGTTCTCGCTGAACAGCACCGCGGGTGGATCCGGCACCCCCGGGCTCGCGGCAGCGCCGCCTGGATACGCGACGGCACACACCACCGCGGTCGCCGACAGCGCGCTCAGCGCGACGCCCGCGATCTTCCGTCCACGTCCGCGCGTATGCGCGGCCACCGTCAACAGCGCCGGCTTCACGTTGCTTCCCCCCACCTCGCGGTTGCCCCTCGGGGGGCAGCATCTACCCCACGTGCCGCGCGGTCAAGGGCCGATACACAGACGTAATGGAAAATGCCGGTCGGAGTGCTACCCGGCCCCCGCGTACGCGCGCCGCACCGCGCCCAGCGCGGGCTTCGGCTGCCCGCCATAGTCGTACAGCCCCTTCTCGTTAAGTCCGGCCCGCAGCTCGAGGTCCGGCCGGCGCAGCAGCACCGAGCCGCCGCGGAAGTCCGGGCGCAGGGCGTAGTCGCGCAGCGACCAGACGAGCGTGCCGCTGAGCGCCCGGTCGCGGCGCAGCTCGCGGATGCGGCGGGCCAGCAGGTCGGCCTGGAAGCGCCGGCCGCCGAAGGCCGCCGGCGGGCTGCGGTCGCTGCCGGCCGCGCCGAGCTCGGTGATGACGAGCGGCTTTCCGCGGAACAGGCCGCGCAGGCGTGCGAGGCGCTCCTGCGTCACCGCCGCCTGGGCCGCCGCGCCGAGATCGGCGTCGTCGTACCAGCCGACGTAGTCGGTCATGCCGATCGCGTCCAGGGCGGTGAACGGCGGACCGCCGAAGTGCGTGATGCGCGAGCCCCAGAGGTCGGCGGCGACCGGGCGCGTCGGATCGAGCGCGTGCAGGCGCGGCGTCGTCCGCGCGAAGTACGCGCGCTCGCCGGGCTGACCCTCGCCGGCGACCTCGTTGGCGAGCGTCCAGGCGACGATCGCGGGATGCGCCTGCCCAGCGTCGGCCGTCCGCAGCGCGCGGTCGCACGCGGCAGCGATCCGGGCCGGCGTGACGGCGCGCCAGCGGCCCGCCGGCTCCCACGGCCCGACGACCTGCCAGACGAGGATGCCCGCGGCGTCGAGGCGTTCGAGCATGCTCTGCGACAGCGGCATCTGCGAGCGCGTCGCGTTCGCCCCCAGCGCCCGCAGGTCGGCGACGATCCGCGCCTCGTCGGCGGGCGTCAGCGCATCGCCGTGACCGCGAGCGTCGGGCGGCAACGCGGCGCCGCGCAGGACGAGCCGCTCACCGTTGAGCCGCAGGCCGCGCGAGCCCCAGGAGATCTCACGCAGCCCGACCTTGCGCTGCAGCGTCGCCGCGCCGGCGTCCGAGATACGCAGGTCATAGAGCTGCGGAGCGGCCGGAGACCACAGCGCCGGCGCGTCGATCGTCGCCGAGGCGCGCGTCGTGCGCGAGCCGCCGGCGCGCACCCCGGCGGCGGCAAAGCGCAACGCGACGGTCGTGTCGCCGTGGCGCAGCGCGCCGCGCAGGCGCAGCGTCCGCGCCGCGGCGCGGTTGCGCACGCGCACCGAGACATCGACCCGTGCGCGACCGCCGCGCAGCAGCCGCGTGCGCAGCCGCAGCGCGCCGAGCTCGCTGCGGCCGAGGCGCATGAGCGTCACCGGCCGGTTGAGGCCGCCGAAGTTGAACCACCCGCGCGCCCAGCCGGCTGCCGCCTGGCCCTCGGGGTTGCGCCAGTCCACCCGGACGGCCACCGTGTGGCGGCCGCGGCTCAGGCTCGCCTGCGCGCCGAACGGATCGTAGGCGCCGACGTGCTCGCGCACCGGCCGCCCGTCGACGAAGACCGTCGCGCGGTAGTGGGCGGACTCGAACGCGATCGCGTACCGGCCGGACACCGGAGCGTCGATCTTGCGCGCGTACCAGCCGACGCTCCCCGCGTACGCGCGGCGCCCCGCAGGACCGCTGATCGCGCCCGCGTTCGGCGAGTACGGGACGCGCACGGGTCGCCCGCGCCAGTGGCCGCGCGCCCAGCCGGCGCGGCGGCCGCGGTCGCGCGGGTCGGCGCGGTAGCGCCAGCGGCGCAGCGGCACGATGGTGCTGCCGGCCGGGCCGCCGCCGGTCTGCAGCAGCGCAGCGGTCGCCTGCGCCGCGGCGCGCGGGGACCGGCCGGGGGGTTCGGCCCCGCGCAGGACGACGGCAGTCGCGGCGACACAGGCGACGACGAGCAGGGCGGCTGGCAGGAGGCGGCGGGACATCCCTTGCTCAACGCGAGGGTAGGCGATCGGTTGCGGCGGCCGACCGGTTCGCGCCCGAGCCGCGATATAGGATCGCGCGCCTCTCGCCCGCCGCCGTGACCCTGCGCGTCCTGATCCTCTCCTGGGAGTACCCGCCGATCGTGGCAGGCGGCCTCGCGCGCCACGTCCGCAAGCTCGCGGAGGCGCTCGTCGCCCACGGCGTCGAGGTCCACGTGCTGACACGCGGCGGCCGGGAGCACGTCGCCGAGGAGGAGCGCGCCGGCGTGCATATCCACCGCGTCGCCGAGCCCGTCATGCCGTCAGATCTCGACGCGTTCGTCTCCTGGGTCGAGGGGATGAACGCGCACATGCTCGCCGCCGGGCGGCAGCTCGGCAAGCGGCTGCGGTTCGACCTCGTCCATGGCCACGACTGGCTCGTCGCCGGCGCCGCGGCCGGGCTCGCCGAGCGCCTGCGCTGCCGCTACCTCACGACGATCCACGCGACCGAGTACGGCCGCCATCAGGGCTGGGTCGACAAGCACCCGCAGGCCTACATCCACGGCATCGAGACCTGGATGGCCGGCCGCGCGGAGCGCGTCATCACGTGCTCGCACTACATGCGCGGCCACGTCGCCGACGTCTACGACATCGACGAGCGGCGCATCACCGTGATTCCCAACGGCATCGACCCGGCCGACCTGCAGCCGGTCGGCGACCTCGACGAGCTGCGCGCGCGCTTCGCGGCTCCCGGGGAGCGCCTCGTCCTGCTCGTCGGCCGGCTCGTCTACGAGAAGGGCTTCCAGATCGCGCTGGACGCGCTGCCGCACGTCATCCGCCGCGCCGGGCGCGTGCGCTTCCTCGTCGCCGGCTCGGGCACGCACGAGGCCGAGCTGCGCGCGCAGGCCAAGCGCCTGCGGCTCATGCGCCACGGCACCTTCCAGGGCTGGATCGGTGACGACGTCCTGCACTCGCTCTACCGGATCGCCGACCTCTGCGTGGTGCCGTCGATCTACGAGCCGTTCGGGCTCGTGGCGCTCGAGGCGATGGCGAGCGGCTGCGCGTGCATCGTCGCCGACACCGGCGGCCTGCGCGAGGTCGTGCCGAACGCCGACGTCGGGCTGCGCTTCCGCTCGCGCGACCCGCGCGCGCTGGCGACCATGATGGAGCGCGTGCTCACCGACGACGAGCTGCGCGACCGGCTGGTGGCGGAGGCGTCGGCGCACGTGCTGCGCTTCGACTGGGGCGACATCGCCGAGCAGACGGCGCAGGTGTACACCGAGCTCGCGGGCGGGCGCGGCGGCGCGCTGCGGGCGCGGCGGCGCCCGGCCTAGGTGACGGTCTGGCGGACGCCGACGTGAGCATTGGCGAGCCCCTGCGGCGGCGGGTGGCGTCGTGAGCCGGAAGTTGCGATGCACACCACGACACAACGCCTTCGTCGGTGGCGGATCAGAGTGTGGCGAGCGCGTCGCGGAGCCGCTTCAGCTCGCGTGCGGCGACGCTGGATTTGGTGGTCCGCGCGATGGCCAGCGCCTTGCGCCCTTCGGCCTTGGCGCGGTCGTGCTCTCCCGCTGCTGCGCAGGCGAGCGCGAGACGTGCTTGGTGCAGCCCGCCGTCGCGCATCTGGTCGCGTGGCCACTCGCGTAGGGCTTCGTCGTACAGCAGGACGGCCTTCTGCGGCTTCATCCACCCCCAGCAGCGCGCCTCGTTGGCGCGAACGTTGCTTCGGGTCACGGCACCGGGCGCCGTCGCGAGCGCGTCGGCTGCCTTGGAGGCGTCGGCCAGTAGCCGCTCGCAGGACGCAGCATCGTTGGCGAGCGCGTGGCCGTGCGCTGCCCGCAGCGCGCAGCGCGCGTGTGTCTGGGCGCTCGTGCCGGCGGTGCGAAGGGCATCCTCCGCGAGCGCGATGGCTCGACGCGCGTCGAGCCGCTGCACCGCCCACTGCGCCCGACGCATGCGCGCCAGGGCGACGATGTCCGGGTCGTCGGCCGCGAGGCCGAGTCGCAAGGCGCGTTCGGTGCAAGAGTCGCGCTGCTGCCAGTCCCCCGTGTCGTTGCTCAGGAACGCCGCGAACTCCGTCCAGGCCGCTTCGACGCGCAGCAGTTCGGTTCGGAGGGCGCCGCGGGCGACCCTGCGGTGCTCCGCGATCAGGCGGAGTTCGTGGCGGACGGTGGCGAGCACGTCGCGTGGCCCGTGCATCGCGTCGTGCTGGTCGAGAACGGCCAGCAGCCGACCCCAGTGCGCGGGAAGCTCCGGGTCGATCTCGTGGGCCGCGCCGGGTGCAGAACCCGCGCTCAGCCCGCCGAGGGCGGCGGCGGCACCGGCGCCGAGCAGGCCGCGACGGTTCATTGGGTCCACGTCTTCGTCTCCTTCGCCGTGCGTCACCTCACAGCGTAGTCCCA
The DNA here is from genome assembly GCA_036403675.1 of Solirubrobacteraceae bacterium. Taxonomy (GTDB): domain Bacteria; phylum Actinomycetota; class Thermoleophilia; order Solirubrobacterales; family Solirubrobacteraceae; genus CADCVQ01. The sequence continues at coordinate 6,383 of DASWQM010000080.1, forward strand.
ACGGGTCGACTCGCCGCGCAGCATCGCGCGCGTGGCGTTGCACGGCTCGTTCGCGGGCGACCGCCGGCAGCAGGTCCAGCAGCCTGCCCCGAGCCCGCAGGACCCGATCACAGGCGGCGACGAACGGTGCCGACGGCGCCGCCTTCGCCCGCTCCACTTCAGAGACATGCTGAAACGAGTAGCCAACCCGGTCCGCGAGCTCCTTGAGCGTCAACCCTTGCGCTTGGCGTCGCCCGCGGATCTCGGCGCCGAGATAGGCCGCGCTGCTGGCGTCGGCGTCGAGCGGATCAGCTGGGCGGCCTGCGTTGGCCATCGGTCCAGCCGCACCCTACCTCCGGGTTCCCCGTCCGTGTGGGCCTTCGGATGCCTGTCGGAAAACCCACAACGGCGTGGGGCAAACGTCCGCGACTCGTGGAGTGGCCGCCCGTGACGAGCCCTCGCCACGACCGGCTCCCAGCGTTTCGCCAAACCGCCTAGGTGCGGCCGCTCTTGCGGCCCCAGCGGCCGGCGACCTTCTCGCGCTCGCGCTTCTCCCCGCGCGCCGAGACGACCGCGACGACGACGAGGCCGGTCGCGAGCGCGGGCATGAGCACGAAGAACGTGAAGGCGAGGCCGATCGTGTCGGATACGGCCTGGCTCATGGCGAGGGCGACGCTCATGCGCAGCGGAGGATACCGGCTCAGCTCGGCAGGCTGACCGAGCCGGAGATCCAATCCAGGTAGGCCGGCGCGCCGTCCTGCACGGCGAGCGCGACGAGCTCGAAGTTCTCGTAGGGGTGCAGCTCGCCGAGGGCGTCGCGCAGCGGCGCGACGGCCGCCCGCGTGGTCTTGACGACGAGCAGCGCCTCGTCGTCGTGCTCGACCGCCCCCTGCCAGCGGTAGACGGAGTGCACGAGCGGCACGACGTTCACGCACGCGACGAGCTCGCGTTCCACGAGCGCGTCCGCGATCGCCCGCGCCTGGCCGGGCGGTGCCGTGACGAGGCAGACGACGTGCTCCATGCACGGCGAGGCTAGCGGTCGGCGGGCGTGAACCTCCACATCGACGACACGAACGGCGCGGGCCGGAACGAGCCTTCCTACCATGCCCGCGTGCTGGCCCGCCGCCTCTGCGCGCTCGTCTGTGCGCTCGCCGTCGCGGCCCCGCTCGCGGGCGCCGGTCCGGCGCAGGCCGCCGAGACCGGTGTCGTCTCGGCGCTGGGTCAGACCGTCAGCGGGCCCGACAAGGCCGCGGATCTCGGGGTCGGCTGGGCGCGGCTGTTTCTCAACTGGAAGGACGCCGAGCCGGCCGACAACGCCTTCAACGACGCCTACATCGACGCCATCGCGCGCGACGCGGCGGCCTACCGCGCCAAGGGCGTGAAGGTGCTCGTCGTGGCGACGACGTCGCCGGAGTGGGCGTCGGGCAGCCCCAGCGGGATCGGCGGGCCCCTCGATCCGGCGCAGTACGCGGCGTTCATCGACCACGCGATGACGCGGATGCCCGGTGTCAGCGCCTGGGAGGTGTGGAACGAGGCCGACGAGAGCCAGTTCTGGGAGAACGGTCCGCAGCCCGCCGCCTACGCCGCGCTGTTGCGGGCCACCTATCCCGTCATCAAGGCCCGCGACCCGGCTGCGACCGTCGTGTCGACCGGCATGGTCGCCAACAACTTCGGCTTCCTGGAGCAGCTCTACGACAACGGCGCCGGGGGTTCGTTCGACGCCGTCGGCGTCCACACCGACACCGCGTGCCTCACCGTGGCGCCGAGCTCCTACTACCGCGAGCTCGATGGGCGCATCGGCCGCTTTGCGTTCACCGGCTACCGCGAGGTGCACTACGTCATGGCGCAGCACGGCGACGGCGCGAAGCCGATCTGGATGACCGAGATGGGCTGGAACACCTCGTCGACCGCGCCGAACTCGTGCCGCGACGGCGGCCTCGCGGGCACGAAGCCGGCCGGCGTCACCGAGGCGCAGCAGGCGCGTTATCTCACGGACGCCTACGAATGCCTCGCGGCGGATCCCTTCGTCGCGGTGAGCATCTGGTTCTCCCTGCAGGACATCGCCGGCAGTCAGCAGTACGCGGCCCATCTCGGGCTGCTGCGCGCGAACGGCAGCGCGAAGCCGGCCTACGCTGCGATGAAGGCGGTGCGCGACGGCGCGGGCGTGAAGGCGAACCAGTCGTGCGGCGGCAAGCTCGACCACGACGCCCCGGCGCTGCAGGTCATCCGCCCGTCAGACGGGCTGCGCTTCAGCGATCGCCTGTCGCTGCGTGCGAGCGCCACCGACGCGCCCGGCGGGACCGGCATGGGCACGATCGAGCTGCTCGCCGACGGCAAGCGGGTCGTGAAGTCCAAGGGCGCCTCGTTCGAGCTCGACCCCTGGTTTCGCTCGCGCGAGCAGCTCGGGCTCGGCGCGCACACGCTCACGTTCCGCGCGCGCGACAACGCCGGCAACATCGCCGAGCGGACCGTGCGGGTCGAGAAGGTGCCGGCGAGCCAGCTGTCGCGGATCCAGACGCGCGTGGCGCTGCGCGCGCGCGGACGCGCGGGGAGCCGCGTCAGGCTCCAGGGCAACCTTGTGCACGCTCCGACCGAGCTGCCGGTCGCGGGGCGCGTCTACATCAGCCTCGAGCGGCGCACGGGCGCGCGCTACCGCCGCGTGAAGCTCGTGTCGGTGAAGGCGGAGCGCCCGTTCGCCGTCACGGCGAAGCTGCCCGGTCCGGGGCGCTACCGCGCGGTCGCCCGCTACAAGGGCGGGGCGCCGTTCAGCGCGTCCCGCTCGCCGTACCGCGTCTTCGGCGTTCGCTGAGCGCCGCCGGATCTCCGGGAGATTCCGGAGGCGCCTGCGGGTGATCACGTCCGGCGCGGCGCGTGCGCAGCGCCGAGAATCGTCGGCATGACGCCCTCGCTGATCGGCGACGAGGACCCGTGGGCATCACGCGACGGCGTCGAGCGTCGCGAGGTCCTCGGCGTCGAGCCTGATCTCGCCCGCGGCGAGGTTCTGCTCGAGATGCGCGACGGTTGCGGTGCCCGGGATGAGCAGGATCCGCCTGTCGCGGTGCAGCAGCCAGGCGAGCGCGATCTGCGACGGCGTCGCGCGGTGCTTCTCGGCGACCCCGGCGATCGCCGGGTCGGCGGCGAGCCGGGCCGGGCCGCCCGTGAAGGCGGAGCCGAGCGGGAAGAACGGCACGAAGGCGAGGTCGCGCTCGCGGCAGAGATCGAGCAGGTCCTCCGATGAGCGATCGACGATGCTGTAGGCGTTCTGGACGCTCGCGACCGCGACGAGCTCGAGCGCCGCCTCGGCCTGCGCCCGCGTGACGCTGCTGATCCCGATGAGGTCGAGCTTCCCCTCCCGGCGCATGTCCTCGAGGACCCCGAGACGCTCGGCGAGCGGGGGCACGTCCTGGGCGTCCTCGTCGTCCATCTCGCGCAGGTTGACGAGGTCCATCCGCTCGACCCCGAGCGTCCGCAGGTTGTCCTCCACGCCCTGGCGCAGCTCCTCTGGGCGATGCGCGGGCAGCCAGGCGCCCTCGGCATCGCGCCGCCCGCCCACCTTCGTCACGAGCCGCAGGCCCTCGGGGTAGGGATGCAGCGCCGCGCGGATGAGCTCGTTGACGACGTCCGGCCCGTAGTACTGCGCCGTGTCGATGTGGTCGACGCCGAGCGCCACGGCGCGGCGCAGGACGGCGATCGCCTCGTCGCGGTCGCGCGGCGGGCCGAAGACG
>DASWQM010000081.1:0-2002 GCA_036403675.1 Solirubrobacteraceae bacterium
CGCGCGCAGTTGCGCGGCGAAGCGCGTGGCTGCGAAATGCCCCGCGTCGAGCCGCGCCCGGCCGCGGAAGATGCCGCGATCGTAGGCCAGCGCGCTGAGGACGCCGCCGAGCTCGGGGTCGTAGCCGGGCGCACGGCCGGAGCGCTGCGTGTCGAAGCGGGTCTCGTCGCCGACGACGGCGCCGTCAATGCGCCGGATGCCCTGGTCGCGCACGCTGCGGGCGAGGCTCGCCGCGGTGGCGGCGCCGAAGAACGGGTCGCCGGCGCCGACGAGCACGAGGTCGCCGTGCAGGACGCCGAAGGCGTCGACGAGGGCACTTGCGCCGGTGACCGTGGTCGTGTCGAGCCTCGCCGACGCGCCGAGCCGCAGCAGGGCGCTGGACGTCGTGTAGAGCTTCTGGACCGACGCGGGGACGCGCGCGACGTTCTCCCGCAGGGCGAAGAGCTGCTCGCCGCTGTCGACGTCGCGGACGTAGGCGCCCGAGGTCGGCCCCGCGAGTCGCATCTCGCGCGTGAGCTTGGCCTGCAGGTCGGCCTCGCTGAACGAGAGCGCGGGCGCGGCACCGATCAGCGCGACCGCCGCGGCGAGCAGCGTGGCGAAAAGCCGTCGCATCGTGCGAAGGGAACAACAACCGCCGGACGCCGAAGGAGCGCAGGATGTTCCAGCGGCGCCCTCGCGGCCTTTAGAATCGGGTTCCATGGGCAATGTCGTCAAGCTCGACCCGCAGGCCAAGGACGGGTCGCGGCCGAAGAACGGCCGCCGCCCGAAGGGCTCGAAGACCGCGCTCGTCCTCGGTGGCGGCGGTTTCACCGGCGGTGTCTACGAGATCGGTGCGCTGCGGGCGCTGGACCTCCTGACGGTCAACCGGACGGTCAACGACTTCGACGTCTACGTCGGCACGAGCGCGGGCTCGTTCGTCGGAGCGATGGCGGCCAACGGCATCACGCCCGAGGAGATGATGCGCGTCGTCAACCACCAGCGGCCGTCCCCGTTCCCGGAGGCCGATCTCGGCAGCCTCCTGCGGCCCAACATCGCCGGCTATGCCCGTAGCGCGGTCAAGCTGCCGCTGAAGACGCTGCAGCTCGTGCAGGGGTTCGTCGGCCAGATCGGCCAGGTCTCGGCGATGGACATCATCCTCGGGCTCGCGGAGGGCCTGCCGTCGGGCGCCTATACCGGCGCGGGGATCGAGAAGTACCTGCGTACCGTGCTCCGCGACCCGCCGCGCAGCGACGACTTCCGCATGCTGGCGGCCGAGCTGTACCTCACCGCGACCGACCTCGACACGTGCGAGCGGATCGTCTTCGGCGCCGAGGGCTGGGACGACGTGCCGATCTCGACGGCCGTCCGGGCGTCGACCGCGCTGCCGATGGTCTACGCGCCGGTCGAGGTCCGCGACCGGGAGCTCGTCGACGGCGGGATCGTGTCGACGACGAACCTCGACATCGCCGTCAGCGCGGGCGCGAAGTTCATCGTCGTCGTCAACCCGCTCGTCCCGTACGTCAACGACTTCAAGACGACGATCCGGACGCTGAAGGGCACCCGGACGCGCCGCGTCAGCGACATGGGCTTCCCCCAGATCGGCTACCAGGCCTTCAAGATGGTGGTCTATCAGCGGCTGCACGAGATGGCGCGCCAGTGGGAGCAGCGCTATCCGGGCGTCGACATCATCCTGATCGAGCCCGAGCCCGACGACGAGCTCATGTTCCAGACGCCGATCATGAACTTCACGTCGCGCGTGGAGATCGCGCGCCACGGCTTCCAGTCGGTCACGACGCAGCTCGCATTCGGCTACCCGCGCTTCCGCGAGATCTGCAAGCGCCACGGCATCCAGATCTCCGCGACCCGCGTGCGCAAGGTCATGAAGCACTTCGAGGCCGAGCAGGGCCGCACGCGCGCCTGGCGCAAGATCCTCGAGCAGACGACCGGCGCGCTGCTGCGCCAGTCGGCGGCCTCGGGGGACCAGGTCAGCTGACCGTCCCCGCGCCGCCGGACCTGAGCCTCG
>DASWQM010000082.1:0-8794 GCA_036403675.1 Solirubrobacteraceae bacterium
CCGAGCGGGACGCCGGATTGGTCCCACCGGCTTGCGCGTGCGCAACGTTCCAGCTCGGGCTATCAAGTCCAGTCAGGTAGTACGCGAGAGGCGCCGATCGGGCGCCTCTCGTCGTTGTCGGAGGTCGCGGGCCATCCGCAGCACGGTCGCACCGTCCCAGTCGTGGCAGGCGCCGTCCGCGCTCCAGCCGTGCGCGACGTAGAACGATCGCGCGCGGGTGTTGGCCTCGAGCACCCACAGCAGCGCACCGTCGAAGCCGCCGGCGACGAGGTGCTCGAGCGCGGCCTGGTGCAGCGCGACGCCGTGGCCCATGCCCCAGGCGCTCGGCTCGCGAGCACGTGCGGCGCGAGCGCCGGACCGTTGCCGGCGAGGAACGCGGCAAGGTGCGAGCGCTGAGGTCGTCGACGTCCGTGCCCCGCGCGGGGCGGATGACGCGATCGGCTGCTACGCCGCCTCGGGCAGCCACTGCCGCCACGCCGGTGGGATCGTCGGGCTCGCGACGTGGATGAAGACCTGCGGGTGCGGGACGCGCGGGGGGTGACGAGGGTGCATCCCGACCTTCTGCGGCAGCGCATCGCCCTTGCGCCGGTTGCAGGGGGCACACGACGCGACAATGTTCTCCCACGTCGAGGCCCCGCCCTTCGAGCGCGGGATGACGTGGTCGACGGTGAGGTTGGCGCGCGCGCCGCAGTACTGGCAGGTCCAGCCGTCGCGGGCGAAGACGGCGCGACGCGTGATCTTGCGGCGGTGCGTGTCGCGCGGGACCTTGACGAACGTCACGAGGCGGATGACCACCGGCCGCGGGATCGTGGAGTGCTCGGAGCGCAGCTCGTAGGTCGAGTGCTCGACGATCTCGGCCTTCTCCTTGAGCAGGAGCACGGCGGCGCGCCGGACCGTGCAGACGTTGATCGGCTCATACGTGGCGTTCAGCACGAGCACACGACCAGACTCGCGTCCGCGCCGCCGGTGCTCCGGTTGCGGCGCGGACCCCGCTGAGCCTGGTGGCGTGGCATGGGTCGCCATGAGTCGCGCGAAAGTCTAATCAGGACGACGGGCAACCGGATAGGTAGCCGCAACAAGACGTCCCCGGCGGACCGGAATCAGGCGTGGGCGCCGACGCGGCGTCATCGAGCTCGTGCGCCTGCGGGCCGGGCGACTCCGGGGGGCCGGGGGCGGCGCCGTCCCGTGCGAACGGCGGCGGTGAGGGCAGGGGTACGCGGCGCTTGTGGGGGCCGCCGCCGCCACTCGCGAGCTCAGCGGGCGGCCGGATAGCTACCGAGGATCTTCACCTGCTCGCAATGCCTCCCCAGCCCCTCGACGGCCGCGGCGACGGGCCCCTCGCGAGCATCGCCCTCGCAGTCGACGAAGAAGCGGTAGTGGCCCAGGCGCGCGCGCAGCGGCCGCGACTCGATCTTCGTGAGGTTCACGCCGCGGAAGGCGAACTCCGACAGGCAGCGCACGAGCCAGCCCGGGCTGTCGTCGCCGGCGCCCCAGAACGCGAGCGAGGTCTTGACCGGCGCTGCCGCCAAGGCGGGCTGGACGCCTCGGCGCGCCAGCCAGACGAAGCGCGTCGCGTTGCCGGACTCGTCCTCGACACCCGCCGCGAGCACGCGCGCGCCGTAGAGCTCGGCCGCCCGCCGCGTGCCCAAGGCCGCCCACGGCGCCGGCTCGGCGGCGACGATCCGCACCGCCTCAGCGGTCGAGTCCGCCGCCGCGACGACCGCCTGCGGCAGGCGCTCGCGCAGGAAGCGCGCGCACTGGGACGTCGCCTGGGGATGGGAGACGACGCGCTCGATCATGTCGAGCGCCGTGCCGTCGCGGGCGATGAGGCAGGGCGAGACCGCGATGACGACCTCGCCGACGATCGTGACGTCGGTGTCGTCGTCGGCGAGCGTGTCGAGCGTCACGCCGACCGGGCCCTCGAGCGCGTTCTCGATCGGCACCACGGCGCGCTCGACGGCGCCGTCGTGAACGGCCATGACCGTGTCGCGGACGGTCGGCAGCGCCACGAGCTGCGCCTGCTCGGCGTCCGGCGCCGAGCGGACGGCCTCCTCGGAGAACGTCCCGGGCGGCCCGAGGTATCCGAGCCGCATCAGGAGAGCGCGAGGCGGAGCGCTTCCTCCTCCTCGGGGGAGAGGCGCAGCTCGCCCTTGCCCTCGGAGACCTGCTTGGCGTAGAGCCGCGCCTGGTCTCGATGGTGGATCGACGACAGCACGACGCCGGAGCGCGAGCTGTCCAGCAGGGCGATCGACGTCGACTGGCGCCCGGACATCTCGTTGTAGGCGTCGTAGCGGATGAGGCCCCAGTGGGCGATAGCGCCGTCGAGGCGCGCCTCGGCGACGTCCATGCGGCTGTCAAGCCGCTCGGCGACGTCGGTCACGTAGTCGTGCAGCGTGCGAAACGAGGCGTCCAGAGCGGCGGCGTGCGCGACGAGATCGGCCCGCTCCTCACCCAGCACGACCTGCTGATCGGCGCGCATGCGGCGCAGGTGGCGGTAGAGCATGGCGTTGACGCCGAGCGAGGCGAGGGCGAGGCCCGCGGCCGCCAGCGCCAGGACCCCGACCGTTGAGCTGAGCTCGGCACCCATCGGCCCAAACCGTATCGCGGGCCTAGATGGTTCGTTCCGCGGAACGAACCATCAGCCGCGGGTGAACAGCGCCGAGTAGTCCTGCGAGTTGTTCGTCGTGTTCGTCTCGCCGGGAACCGGCACGACCTCGACGTTGATCGTCACGGCCTGGCCGATCGGCGGCGTCTGCCCGAGCGGTATCTGGACGGTCGTCTGGCTCTTGGGCAGCGTCTGGTCGATCGTCTTCTGGGCCGTGATCGTCTTGCCGGCGCCGCGGATGCGGATGCGGACCTTGACGTTGGTCTCCGGATTGTCGCCCTGGTTGGCGAACTTCACGTTGAACGTCACGTTCGGGCCCGCCGGGATCCGGTTCGCAGCCGGCCGCGGCAGCAGCGTGACGTTGCCGGCGGCGACGCTGAGCAGGCCGTGCCCGTGCAGCCCGGGCGCGGGCACGGAGGTCCCGCCGTCGCCGGCGCCGCGGGCGGCGTCGGCGCTGATCCGCCGCGCCACGGTCGACGGCTGCAGCCAGCCGAGGTTCTGGAGGAACTGGCTCTTCTGGATCGTCTGCCCGCCGATGTGCTTGTCGTCGAGGACCTGCTTGATGAGCGCGGCGGTGCGGCGGTTGTAGACGACGTCGCCGGCGAGGAAGGCCTGCATCTCACCCGCGATCCCGGTGACCGCGGGCTCGGCGGCCGCGCTGTCGGTCGACAGCGCGCTCGGGAGCTTCTCGGCGACCTTGCCCATCGCCTCCTGTACGAGCCCCAGCGAGAGGAGGAGGTTGCGATGCGCCGCAATCATGTCGCCCGGCGCGCCCAGCGAAGAGGCGCGATTCGTCAGGCCCACGGCGGCGACGCGCAACTGGTTGATCTGGGACTGCACGTCGGTCGACGAGCTGCCACCGGAGGTCAGCGTGTCGAAGAACGCCTTGCAGTTGGCGTTGGCGTCCTGGACGATGCTCGCCACGTCGCGGTTGTAGTCCTTCAGCGCCTGCTCGTGACGGCTGTTGAGGCAGCCGTTGATGCCGAGGACGAGCAGGACGACGATGAGCAGGCCGATGCCGGCCGCGACGAGGCGGCGGACGAGGAGCTGCTGTGGATCCGAGGCCGCACCGTACGACGCGGGCGCGGGACGGCGCGGCCGCGTGCGGGTCGTGCGAGGCTCGTCATCGTCGAAGAAGGACAGATCCGCTCCTTGGCGAGATGCGGGTGGCTCAGTATGACCGCGCGTCCGGCGCGGAAGAGTCAGCTGCAACTTTGCCGCCAGCGGGCGATTTCCTGCAATGTGGCCAAAGGACGCGGTATGGACACCCCGAAAGCAGAGCCGGTGCCACACGCCCACACGCCCGCACCGGCCGCCGTCGTAGGCGAGCTCGTGCTCGCCCGCTACCGCTTGGGCCAGCGGCTCGGCGCCGGCGGGATGGGCGTCGTCTACCTCGCCCGCGACGAGCGGCTCGAGCGCGAGGTCGCCGTGAAGCGGATCGCCGTCGAGCACGACCTCGACGGGCGCGGCGAGCGCGAGGCGATCGCGGCGGCCCGGCTCGCGCACCCGGGGATCGTCGCGCTCTACGAGTCCGGCCGCGACGGCGATGCGCTCTACCTCGTCTCCGAGCTCGTCCGCGGGCACACGCTCGCCGACCTCGAGCGCGACGGCGCGCTGTCGGACCGCGACGTCCTGCTCATCGGCGTGACGCTCTGCGGCGCGCTCGAGCACGCGCACGCGCGCGGCGTCATCCACCGCGACGTCAAGCCCTCGAACATCATCTGCCCCGACGAGCCCGAGGAGGGCGGCGGGGTCGCGAAGCTCACCGACTTCGGGATCGCGCGGATGGCCGACGGCGACGTCCTCACGCGGACCGGGGACATCATCGGCACGCTCGCCTACATGGCGCCCGAGCAGGCGCGCGGCGAGCGCCTCGACGGCGCCGCCGACGTCTACGCGCTCGGGCTCGTCCTCTACGAAGCGCTGGCGGGCGTCAACCCGGTGCGCGCCGGCAACCCGGCCGCGACGGCGCGCCGCGTCGGGATGCACCTGCCGCCGCTCGCTCGCGTCCGCCGGGACCTGCCACCCGGGCTCTGCCGGACGATCGACGGCGCCGTGCTTCCGGAGCCGGGCGTGCGGACGAGGCTGCCCGTCCTGCGGGCCGCGCTGAGCGCCGCTGCGGCGGAGGTCTCCGACATGGCGGGCCCGATCGCCGGCGGCGAGTGGGCGGGCGTCGCCGTCCGCGCCCGGACCGCCGTCACGCGGATGCGCAGCGCGCCGTCCCGTCCGCGCCGGCTGGTGCCCGCCCCCGCCGCGCCGGCCACGCTGCAGCCGCGGCGACCGGCGCCCGCACCGGCTGAGGACGACGATCCGGCGCGCCGGCCGCGACCGCGCCTGCCCGCCCGCGTGGGCGCCGCCGCGGCGGCCTCGGCCCTGGCGGCCGCCGCGCTCGCCTGGCTGGGCCCTCAGCCGCCGCTGCAGGCGCCCGCCGCAGCGGGCATCGCCGCGAGTGCCGTGCTCGTGCTGCCGCGCCTCGGCTGGCTGCTCGTGGCCACGGCGCTGATCGGGTGGCTCGCCGTCGCCGCGCCCGGCGGCGCGCTGCTGCTCGCGCTCGCGCTGGCGCCCGTGCCGGCGCTGCTCCCCCGCCACGGCCCCGCCTGGTCGCTGCCCGCGCTCGCGCCGCTGCTCGGCGTCGCCGGACTCGCCGGCGCCTGGCCGGCGGTCGCCGGGCAGGCCGCGCGCTGGCCGGCGCGGGCGGCGCTCGGGGGGCTCGGCGGCTGGTGGCTCGCGCTCGCGGAGGCGTGGACCTCGGGCCGCCTGCTGACGGGGCCCGCCAGCGGCGTGCTGCCGCGCGCCGCCTGGGAGGGATCGGCGCTGCACGCCGTGCGCGGCGCGGTCTGGCCGCTGCTGTCGGCGGGCGCGCTCGCGCTCGCCGTGCTGTGGGCGCTCGCGGCGGTGCTCCTGCCGCTGCTCGTCCGCGGCCGCTCGGCCGCGCTGGACCTCGTCGGCGCGGCGGCCTGGGCGGCGACGCTCGCGGCGGCCACGCAGGCGCTCGCCGAGGGGCTCCTGCTCGACCCGCCGCGCGGGCTGGTCCCCGGCGCCGTGCTCGCGGGTGTCATCGCCGTGGCGGCCCGGGCGGCGCGCGCTCGCCCGTGAGGCCCATGGGCGAGCGTGGCTGGTCGTCGTCTGCCCGTAGCATGACGGGCATCGATGAGCGTGTTGCGCAACCTCGAGACGAAGCTCGCCGACCTCGTCGAAGGCACCTTCGGGCGCGTCTTCCGCTCCGAGGTGCGGCCGGTCGAGCTCGCGCGCAAGCTCGCGCGCGAGATGGACGAGCACAAGACCGTCTCCGTCTCGCGGACGTACGTCCCCAACGAGTACGTCGTCTGGCTGTCGGCCGAGGACCGGGAGCGCCTGGAGAGCGTCGAGGGCTCGCTCATCGACGAGCTCAGCGCCTACCTCCTCGAGCATGCGCGGCGCGAGAGGCTCTCGCTCCTGTCGCGGCCGCAGATCGAATTCCAGACCGACGATCGGCTGGCGCTCGGCGAGTTCGGCATCCAGACGCGGCTCGTGCGGCCGTCGGACGACGCGGGGCGCGACGCGGCCGGCCTGTCCGCCGAGCAGGCCGGCCACGGCAACACGATGATCTACTCGACCGCCGGGCGCATCCGGGGCCCGGTCGAGGAGGCGCAGGGCACGCGCCCGACACGGGCGCTGCTCGTCGCCGAGGGGCGCCGGCACGTCATCCCGCCCGGCGGCGCGCTCATCGGCCGCAGCCGCGACTGCGATGTCGTGCTCGCGGACGCGAACGTGTCACGGCGCCACGCCGAGGTGCGGCCGGCCGCCGCCGGGACGTGGACGGTCGCCGACCTCGGCTCGACGAACGGCGTGCGCGTCAACGGCCGCCAGATCGCCGGCGCCGAGCCGCTGGCGTCGGGCGATCGCATCGTCCTGGGAACCGCCGAGATCGTCTTCGAGCTCGAATGACGCCATCCGTCCATCCCGCGTCCCGCAACCACGCGGCTACGCGTTTGCACGTCCGCTCGATCTAGGCTCAGGCACGACATGCTCGAACCGGTCTCAGTCGGGTTGAAGTTCGCTTTCCTGGCGATCCTCTACCTCTTCCTCCTGTGGGTCTCGCGCAGCGCGCTGAAGGACCTGCGCCGTGGCGCGTTCGGCGGCGCGCCCGCGCCCGCGCCCGCCGACGAGACCGGCATGCACTCGGCGTCTGACCTGAGCGCGCTCGACGGCCATGCCGACGTCCGGCCGCGGCTCATCGCCCAGGCCGTCCCGGGCCTGCGGCGCGGGATGGCGTACGAGGTCGGCGAGGGGGCGACGCTCGGCCGCGGCGACGTCGAGATCCAGCTCGAGGACCCGTTCGCGTCGTCGCGTCACGCGCAGCTCACCCGCCAGGGCGCGATCCTCGTCATCGAGGACCTCGGCTCGACGAACGGCACGTACCTCAACGACGAGCTGCTGCGCGGCCCGCGCCCGCTGCACCCCGGCGACCGGGTGCGCATCGGCGACAGCACGTTCACCTACGACGATCGCTGATGCTGCGCGTCGCCACAGACCACTTCTCGCAGTCCGACACCGGCCGCCAGCGGCGCGCCAACGAGGACGCCTACATGGCGCGCGCGCCGGTCTTCGTCGTCGCCGACGGAATGGGCGGGGCGCAGGCCGGCGAGGTCGCCTCGCGCGTCGCCGTGGAGGCCTTCGAGCGCGGGCTCGACGACGGCGCGGGGGCGAGTCCCGAGCAGCTGCTCGCCGAGCGCGTGCGCGAGGCCAACGCCCGCATCTACGAGATGTCACAGGCCGAGCAGGACCGCGCCGGGATGGGGACGACGATCACCGCGGCGCACGTCGGCGAGCACGAGATCGCGATCGCCCACGTCGGCGACTCACGTGCCTACCGCTTCCGCGACGACGAGCTCGAGCGCCTCACGGACGACCACTCGCTCGTCGAGGAGATGCGCCGCCGCGGCCAGCTCACGGCGCAGGAGGCCGACGAGCACCCGCAGCGGTCGATCATCACGCGCGCGCTCGGGCCCGAGCCCGACGTCATCGTCGACACGCACTCCTGGCGCGGGGTCGCCGGCGACGTGTACCTGCTGTGCAGCGACGGGCTGACGTCGATGGTGCCCGAGGCGCAGGTCGCGGCGATCCTGCGCGGGGCCGCGTCGCTCGCCGAGGCCGGACACGCGCTGATCGACGCGGCCAACGAGGCCGGCGGCCGCGACAACATCACCGTCGTCCTCTTCCGCCTCGAGGAGATCGGCGACGTCGATCACGGGCTCGACCAGCCGACCACCGCCGGGCGGGCGGCGCTGACGACCGCCGACGTCCGCGCCGCGGCGGCCGCCCGCGCGTCGGCGTCGGCGACCTCGCCCACGGCGACCGCGGCGCGCCCCTCCGCGGCGCCGCCCCGCCGGCTGCGCCCGACCGCGCCCGCGCCCGCCCCGCCGCGCGGCTCCGGGCGGGGACGGCGCCTGGCGATCTCCTTCGCGATCCTCGCGCTCGTCGTGATCCCGCTCGGCCTCGGCGCCTACATCGCCAACCAGACGGTCTACTTCGTCGGCACCTCGAGCGACGGCTTCGTCACGCTCTACCGCGGCCTGCCGTACGTGCTGCCGGCGGGGATCGAGCTCTACAGGCCGACGTACGTGTCGGGCGTGCCGATCGACACCGTGCCGGCGAGCCGCCGGCGCCAGCTCGTCGACCACACGCTGCGCTCGCACGACGACGCGTCGGACCTCATCCGCGAGCTCGAGCTCGGGCGGGTGTCGTCATGACGGCGCGCCATTGCTCGACGGTCGTCTGCGTCACAGCGAAGGGCTGGTCCTCGCGATGACGGCGCGCAACCGCGAGCTCTTCGCGCTCATCCCGGCCTCGCTGCTCGTGACGGCCGGCTTCACGGCGGTCTTCATCCAGCGCCAGGCCCTGCTCTCGAACGTGTCGCTGACGTACGGGGCGATCTTCCTCGCGCTGTGCCTCGCGGCGCACCTCGTCCTGCGCATGACGCTCCCGCACGCGGACCCGTACATGTTCCCGCTCGTGGCGGTGCTGGCGTGCTTCGGCCTCGTCATGCTCTACCGCCTCGACGCCGATCTCGCGCGCGACCAGGCGAAGTGGTTCGTCGTCGGCCTCGCCTTCTTCGCGGGCACGATCGTGGCGCTGCGCCGCGACCACCGCGTGCTCGAGCGCTACCGCTACAGCATCGCCCTCGTCGGGATCATGCTCCTGCTGCTG
>DASWQM010000083.1:0-10998 GCA_036403675.1 Solirubrobacteraceae bacterium
GAGACGATCAACAAGGTCTGCGCCTCCAGCGTCCGCGCGGTCGGCATCCTCGACGCGCAGATCCGTGCCGGCGACGTCGAGGTCGGCGTCGGCGGCGGCATGGAGTCGATGTCGGGCGCGCCCTACCTGCTGCCCAACGCGCGCTTCGGCTTTCGCATGGGCGACGCCAAGGCGCTCGACGCGATGGTCCACGACGGGCTGACGAATCCGTTCAGCGGCCGCCAGATGTTCGACGAGGCGACCGAGGTCGCCGACGAGCTGGAGATCACGCGCCCCGACCTCGACCGCTGGGCGCTGCGCAGCCACGAGCGCGCGATCGAGGCGACGGACTCGGGACGGCTGCCGGAGGAGATCGTCCCCGTGACGGTCAAGGGCCGCAAAGGCGACACCGTCGTCGAGGTCGACGAGGCGCCGCGCCGCGGCAGTACGCTCGAGACGCTCGCCAGGCTGCCCGGCCTCGTCAGCAGGGAGGGCTCGCATACCGCCGGCAACTCGCCGGGCGTCAACGACGGCGCCGGCGCGATCGTGCTGTCGTCGGACGAGTGGGCGAAGGCCAACGGCAAGGAGATCCTCGCCGAGATCCTCGCCCAGGCGCAGGTCGCCGAGGAGTTCGCGTATCTCGCGCGCACCCCGGCCGCGGCCGCCAGGGTCGCGCTCGAGAAGGCCGGACTCACGGCCGACGAGATCGACCTGTGGGAGATCAACGAGGCGTTCGCGTCGGTCGCGCTGAACTCGATCCGGATGCTCGGCATCGACGAGGACAAGGTCAACGTCAACGGCGGCGCCGTCGCGCTCGGCCATCCGATCGGGGCCTCGGGCGCGCGCATCCTCGGCACGCTCGTGCACGAGCTGCGCCTGCGCGGCGGCGGCCTCGGCTGCGCCGCGATCTGCTCGGGCGGCGGTCAGGGCGACGCCGTCATCCTCCGCGTCGACGCATGACCAGTGGCTAGGAGCGGCACACGCTGACCACGGCGGACGGAGGAGCGCTCGCGGGGCACGAACAGGCCGGCATCGACGTCGGCCTGCGCAGTGCTGCCTTCTTCGACCTCGATCGCACGCTCATGGCGGGCTCCTCCGGCCTGCACTTCGTACGCGCGGCGTACGCACAGGGCATGATCAGCCGCCGCCGGCTTGCCGGCGACACGTGGGACGGCTTGAAGTTCCGCCTCTTCGGCTCGACCGACGCGGGGACCGCGAAGGTCCGCGCCCGCCTGGGGTCCTACATCGAGGGCATGCACGAGCGCGAGCTGCGGCGCCTCGCCCCGCGCGTCCTCGCCGGCGTGCTGCCGCGCCTGTACCCGCAGATGCTCGCCGTGGCCTACGAGCACCAGGACGCCGGCCGCCCGGTCTACATCTGCACGGCCGCGTCGTACGAGATGGCGCGGCTCCTCTCGCTCGTGCTCGGCTTCGACGGCGGCGTGGGCTCGCGGTCGGAGGTGCTCGACGGCGTCTACACCGGCCGCGAGGGCGGCATCTTCGCCTACCGCGAGGGCAAGGCGCAGGCGATCCGCGAGCTCGCGGAGACCGAGGGGATCGACCTCGCCGCCTCCTATGCCTACTCGGACTCGGAGTCCGACCTGCCGATGCTGCGCGCCGTCGGCCATCCCGTCGCCGTCAACCCCGACAGCGCGCTCGCGCGGATCGCGCGGGAGGAGGGCTGGGAGATCCTGTATCTCGACCGCCTGCACCGGCGGTTGAAGATCGCGGCCGCGGCGATCGCGGCGGCGGCCGCGGGCGGCGCCGGGCGGTCGGTCCTGCGCCGGGGCGCAGCACCGCGGCCGGCGCGCGCCGCGCGAACGCCGGCACGACGGCGATGAACGTCCACGGCCTCACCGACCAGCAGCGCGACATCCGGGCCCTCGCCGCCCGCTTCGCGGAGGAGGTCGTCGCGCCGCAGGCGCCGGCCTGGGACAAGGAGCACCGCTTCCCGAAGGAAGTCATCGCGCAGCTCGGCGAGCTCGGGTTCATGGGCGTCTGCGTCCCGCAGGAGCTCGGCGGCGTCGGTGCCGACTTCATGGCGTACACGCTCGTGCTCGAGGAGCTCTCGCGCGGCGACGCCGGGCTCGGCGTGACGCTCGCCGTCCACACCGGCGCCGGGACCCTGCCGATCATCGCCCGCGGCACGCGCCGGCAGATCGAGCGGCTCGTGCCGCCGCTCGCGCAGGGCCACGAGCTGGCGGCCTTCGCGCTCACCGAGTCCAACGCGGGGTCGGACGCCGGCGCGCTGCTGACGCGCTGCGAGAACGGCTGCCTGACGGGCGCGAAGCAGTGGGTCACGAACGGCTCGCATGCGCATGTCTTCATCGTCTTCGCGAAGGACCCCGACCGCCCGAGCGCGTTCGTCGTCCGGCGCGGGGCCCACGGCTTCAAGCCCGTGCGCGAGGAGGAGAAGCTCGGGCTGAACTCGTCGAGCACCGCCGACCTCGTGTTCGACGAGACGCCCGCCGAGCGCCTGGGGCTGCCCGGCGCCGGCCTGCGGATCGCGCTGGCGACGCTCGACGGCGGGCGCATCGGCATCGCGGCCCAGGCGACCGGCATCGCACAGGCCGCGCTCGACCTCGCCGTCAAGCACGCCAAGGAGCGGCGCACGTTCGGCAAGCCGATCGGCGCCCACCAGGCGATCCAGCAGAAGCTCGCCGACATGCAGACCGAGATCGAGGCGGCCCGCGCGCTGACCTGGCGCGCCGCGCGCCTGAAGGACGCCGGGCGACCGCACACCGTCGAGGGCGCCCAGGCCAAGCTCTTCGCCTCCGCGGTGGCGCGGCGCGTCACCGGCGAGGCGATCCAGGTACTCGGCGGCTACGGCTACACCCGCGACCTCCCGGCCGAGCGCTACTACCGCGACGCGAAGATCACCGAGATCTATGAGGGCACGTCGGAGATCCAGCGCCTCGTGATCGCGCGCGCCCTCCTGGGGGAGGCCGCGCGGGAGTAGCGAGGCGACGCTCGATCGCGTTCTGCGCCGCGGACGTTACGACGAGTGACCGCGCGCAGTCGTAGTCTGGGGATCGCGATGTCCACCAAGCCGCTGCGGATCGATCCGATCGCCGAAGCCCGCCGCCACTGGAGCGAGCGCTGGGGCGAGGAGCCGGCCCGCCCGATGGAGGCGATCACCTCGATCATGCGCGCGCAGCAGATCCTGCTGGCGCGCCTCAACGAGCTGCTCGGCCCGCTCGGACTGACGTTCCCGCGCTATGAGGCGCTCATGCTGCTGTCCTTCACGCGCGCCGGCACGCTCCCGCTGGGCAAGGTCGGCGAGCGCCTCCAGGTCCACCGCACGAGCGTCACGAACATCATCGACAAGCTCGAAGCGGACGGGCTCGTCCGGCGCGTCCCGCACGAGGCCGACCGCCGCACGACGCTTGCCGAGATCACCGACGCCGGGCGCGACGTGGCGGGGCGCGCGACCGATCTGCTCAACGCCGACGCGTTCGGCCTCGCGGCCCTCGCCGAGGACGAGCAGGAGCGGCTGACCGAGCTCCTGCGCACGCTGCGCCTGGAGGCGGGCGACTTCGAGTAGTCGTCCCGCGCCGCCGAGCAGCGGGCGCGTGATCTTGTCGTCGTGCCACGTGGTGGCAACACGGCTCAGCCCAGCACTTCGCCATGCCACCCCGCGTACGCGACGAGCTCCTCACGCGCCAGCAGCGGGATGTCGTAGCGCTCGGCGGCGACGGCGCGGCGGCGGCCGCCCTCGGCGAGGTCGTCGGGGTGGGCGAGGTCGAGCAGCGCGATCGGGCGGGCGTGCTGGGCGCGGAAGCCGGTCTCGCACTCGACGATCCGGCCCCAGGCGACGATCGCGCCCCAGACCGCCTCGGGCGCAGGGAGGTCGGGCTCGGGAGGCAGGGCGTAGTAGGCCGAGAAGCCGCAGCGGCAGTCGCGGTGTGGCGCGTCGTGACCGCGCAGCGCGAAGCACGTCGCGGGGCGGTCGTGATCGGTCGGCCAGGGCATCGGCCGCGCGCGCGGCGCGACCATCCCGAGCGCCGGGTTGGGAACGAAGCGGCCCGCCACGAAGATCCCCGAGTACAGCCCGCCGCGCCGGCAGCCCCAGCGCCGGAAGCCGACGAGCGGCTGGGCGACCGGCTCCGCGCTCACGGCCGCGCGCCGCTCCAGATCGCCGCGACGGCGGCACGCACGAGCGCCCGCGCCGGCTCGCGCTCGGGCGGCGCCTTCACCGGCTCGGGCGCGGGCTCGCGCCTCGGCTGGGGCGGCGGCGCCCGCACCGGCGCGGGACGCTCGGTCTCGCGAACTGGCTTGCCGATGTCGCCCATTGAACCGCCTGAGATGCTACGACAGGATCATGTCCATTCCACCTGACGAGGAACTCGAGCCCAACGGTGAGGAGCCCGAGCCCGGCGACGTCCGTGAGGACATCACGAGGGAGCTTGCGCGCCTCTTCCCGCAGGACCGGATGCAACGGATCATGGATCGCTTCAAGGTCGAGAGCGACGAGGACGCGCAGTTCGTCGTCGACCTCATCAGCGGCACGTTCACGCGTGGCATCGAGTTCGGCGCGATCGAGGTGACCGCGCAGCAGATCCAGGCCGGCCAGCAGCTCGAGCCGCAAATCGACATCGCCCACGTCGACCTGCCCTGAGCGGCGGCGCCCGCGCCGGCGGGTGAGGCGTGCTCCCCCGCAGATCCTCCGCGGCGGGTGACGACGTTCGCGCCGGCGCGCGCCACGATGCGGTCGTGACCCGGGAGCAGGCGATCGAGCGCGTGCGCAAGCTGCACGCCGTGACGGTGCAGCGCGGCGCGACCGAGCACGAGGCCGCGGTTGCCGCCGAGCGCGCGACCAGGCTCGCTGCCCGCTTCGGCCTGTCGCCGCCGGCCTCCGCGCCGGCGCCGGCACACGCATCCATCCGCAGGGCGACGCAGTCATACGCGGCGGCTGCGCGGACGGACCGCCGCGCGGCGCGTTCGCTGCGCTTCGTCCGCTCCGCCTGAGTGGTGATCACCTCACATGTGAAGGGCGATTGCAGGCATAGTGTCGACCCATGCACAGCGAGGTTGGCAGGGCCGCGCAAGCTCCGACGCCGATCGGTGCCGTCATGGGACCGTTCGGCAATCCCGACGGTTCGCGGGCGGCGCTGCAGGACGTCCTGAGCCACTTCGTCGACTTCGAGGACGCGCCGAGCCATGCCGCCCTCGCCACACCCGCGGACGACCTCTCCGCGCGTGTGCTCGTCGGCAAGATGGGCGCCGGCAAGACCGTCTACATGCGCCGGTTCCAGGCGGCGGCGAAGAAGAACCTGAGCCTGTACGCCGACAGCATCCAGGAGGACCTGCCGTCCACGGAGTCGATCGTCCGCATCTGTCACTGGTACCGCGACGCGGTTCTCACCGAGAAGTGGATGCTCCTGTGGCGGCGGGCGATCATCCGCTCGCTCGTCACGCATCTTTTGTGCGACAAGGAGCTTGCGGCCAATGTCACCGAGGACGAGGCCGATCTCGTCTGGAACGACTTCGGCGACCTCGTCCGGCGCTCACGAACGCCGCTGTCGGTCTACAGCCAGCTCAACGAGATCATCCTCGGCTACGACAACCAGCGTCAGCTGGCGGCCTACATCCAGGCTCCGGAGTGGGAGGAGCTCGAGCACGTGGTGGGCGACATCCTCCGGTGCTCGCCGCCGATCTGCTTCTACATCGACGCCGTCGACGAGGAGTTCGCGAACGCTCCGATGTACTGGATGCGCTGTCAGGAGGGCCTGTTCCTCCAGGTCATGCGCCTGTTGCGCAACCCGCGCCTCGGCGGCCGGCTGCATCTCATCATCTCGCTGCGCGACATCGTCCTGTCGACGGTGCTGCGCGGCGAGCACCAGAATCGCTACCGCGGAGAATCGCACATCCGAGTGCTCGACTGGGACCGCGCGGCGATCCAGTACTTCCTCCACGACAAGCTGGCCCGGCTGCCGCAGCAGTACTGGTGCCAGCCGGACGCTCCCTTCCGCGGTGTGGGTGAATGGCTCGGGAGGTCGACGGTCCGCAATGAGGTGAGACAGGTCGACGAACCTGTCGAGGACTACCTGCTGCGGCACACGCGGCTGCTGCCGCGCGACATCATCATGCTCGGCAACCTGTTGTGCGACGGCGTCTCGCGCGCACGGGAGCAGGGCCTGCCGTCGCTCACCGATGCCACGATCCGCGATCTGGTGCACAGGGCGGGCCGCTGGTTCGGAGACCAGCAGATCGCGGTGTGCGCGAATCACATCGCCTCCGACACCATGACGCCCGAGGCGTCCAAGCACGGATTCTCTGAAGTGTTCACGGGCGAGGCGGGTTACCGGCGCGGCATCGAGACCGACCTGCGCAGCTATCTGGCGGCCTTCAAGTACGACCGCATCGATGGTGACACGCGCGAGGACGCCGTCACCGCGGCGCGGCATGCGTTCGAGGGACGGACCGACGTCCTGACCGTGCTGTGGCAGAACGGCCTGCTCGGCTACGAAGAGCGGCCGGACGCCGAGATGGCGATCTTCTACTCCGTCAGCGACATGGATCGGTTCCAGTTCCCGACCGAGGCGCCCATCTACGTGCTGCACCCCTGCGTGCTCGACGCGGTCTCCGGCATCCGCGGGAAGGGACCACCCGTCCGGGCGTACGCCACCTAGCGTGTCTCGTCAGCGGGAGCGGCGATGGACCAGCCACCCGGCGCTCAAGGCGTTCGGCTTCGTGTTCCTCATACGCGACCTCATCGTCGCCGTGGTGGCCGTCGGCGGTCTGATGGCCGGCGGGGTGGCCAAGGAGAGCACGGTGTGGCTCGTCGCTGCCGGCGGCGTCCTCGTCGCCGTCGCCGTCGTGGTGGTCACCTCAGTTGTGGGCCAGCGCCGGGCGGACGCCTCCGCGGGCCTGCCCATACCCGTCGGCCTGCCGGCGGCGCGCAACACGCTGCGCACCGCGCTGCGACAGCAGCGCTCGGCACAGGCGACGTTGCGCAGCGCCGTCGCCGATCAGGTGAGCAGCGGCCGGCAGCTCGAGGCCGAGATGCGCGACGCCCAGCAGCAGGGGACATGGGACGACGAGGACTGGGCCTATCGCAAGCGGGTCGAGTCGTGGACCGAGCGCACCGCGGAGGTGCTGCGAGCGTGCGGCCGGGGCGACCTTGCGAGCGCCCTCGCGGAGGTGCAGGAGCCGCCGCGGCCGCCGTTCGAGAGCTTGTTGAAGGGCTACAGCCCGACCTACTCCCGGCTCACCGGGCTGCTCGACGGCCGGATCGGCCTGCTCGAGGAGGCGCAGGGCTGAACGCGCGAGGCGTCAGGCCGGCCGACCGGTCCGCGGGCGCCAGTGCTCGGGGATGTCGGGATGCTCGAGGAACACGATGTGGTCGTCTGTCGCCGATGCGGCGACCGCGTTCCAGACGCGGTGCAGCGCGTCCTCGAAGTCGTCGGCCTCGAGCTCGATCTCGAAGACGCCGACCTCGTCGGGCTCGCCCACGGTCGCGTCGGACGGCAGCGCGGCGGCGAGCTCCTCACGGGCCCGGCGGTCGCGCGGCGTGCCGAAGTGCAGCATGAGCATCGCCACCCGGTGTCGCGCCATCGTCCGGGAGGGTAGACCTCGTGGGGCTTCTCGCAACGTTGCACCTGAAATGCCGGGCGCTACGTCCCCCGACGACCCGAGGCGGCGTCAGCGCAACACGCCGGTGTGCCCGAGCGAGTAGCGGCCGGGCTGAGGCCAGACGCACATCCCGTGCGGGCCGCTGCCGACGCGGATGCGGTGCAGCAGGCGGCCGGTGCGCGTGCTGATCGCGTAGACCTCGGCGTTGTAGCGGCCCGACAGCCAGAGGATCTTGCCGTCCGCGGAGACGCCGCCCATGTCCGGGCTGCCGCCCCCGGGCAGGTGCCACTTGTGCATGAGTCGCCCCGTACGAAAGTTGAGCACCGAGATCGAGCCCTCGCCGCGGTTGGAGACGTACAGCAGGCGCGCGTCGCGACTCGGGTACAGGCCGTGGGCCCCCTTCCCGGTCGCGATGAAGCGCAGCTTGCGGAAGCGGTGCGCGTCGATGACCCAGATGCCATTCGAGGCCATGTCGGCGACGTAGAACACGCGCCCGTCCGGTGCGAGCTTCACGTCCTGAGGCATCGACCCCGCTCGCAGCGCGAGCTTTCCCATGACGCGCTCGTGGACGAGGTCGAAGCGCAGCATCTCGCCCGAGAACTCGCACGAGGCGAGCGCCTGGCGCCCGTCGAGGGTCATGTCCATGTGGTCGACGCCGCGGCAGTCGACCGTCACCGAGTGCATGAGGCGCATCGAGTGCGGCTCGCGGAAGTCGAGGCGGTGCAGGGCCTCCGCGACGACGATCGCGCGCCGCCCGCTGGGGGTGAAGTAGAGGTTGTAGGGATCGTCGACGGGCACCGGCGTGCCGTGGTGGCCCGTGCGCGGGTTGATCGGCGTGAGGGTGTTGCCCCTGTCGTTGTCGACCCACAGCGTCCGCAGGTCCCACGACGGCGTCACGTGCTGGGGGAGCGCGCCTGTGGCGAAATGGTCGACGATCTTGAACGTCCGCTGGTCGATGACGTCGACGGTGTTCGAGCCCGAGTTCGGGACGTAGACGCGCGCGGGGTCGCGGCTGGCGGAGCGGCTGAGGCCGTGCGGACCGGCCGCGGCGTACGCGTTGTGGGGATCCAGCAGGCGCGGGATCGACGCCGGCTTCGCCGCCTTCGCGCGCGGCTGCGCCGGCGGGTCGGCGCCGGCGGGCCGCGGCGTGAGCGCCAGCAGCGCGTCGTGGACGCGCCCGGTCGCGTCGCGCCCGCCCGCGACCAGGATCCGCGATCCCGCCGCGGCCGCGCCGGTGTCCGACAGCGCCACGGGCAGGCGCCCGGCGACGCGCGTGCGGCCGCTGCGCGGGTCGATCGCGAGGATCTGGGCGTGCTGCGCGGTGAGCGCCTCGCCGCGCCCGCCGATGACGTACACCGTGCCGCCGAGCGTCGCGGCCGCGGCGTGGGTGAGCGGCGCCGGCAGGCTGCCGATCCGCGTGACGCCCCGCGTCGCGGGGTCGAAGCGCAGGATGTCGCGCTGCGCGGTCGTCCCCGATGTGCCACCGGCGATGATGAGCCGCCCGTCTGCCGCTGCGACGGCCGCGTAGCGCAGCGGTCGCGGAAGCGTCCCGACGTCCCGTACCCGGCCGTTGGAGCCGAACCGCAGAATCGAGCGCAGCGGCACCCGGCCGGTGTAGCCGCCGACGACGTAGCCCATCGAGCCGATGCTCGCGGCGGAGACGTCGGAGGCGCCGGCCGGCAGTGCGCCCGCGCGCGTCACGGTTCCGCCGCTCCCGATGCGCTCGATCGCGCTCATCGAGCTGCCGGCATCGCCACCGCCGATGACGTAGGCCGTGCCGCCGAGCGTCGTCGCCGCCGCGTCGTGCAGTGCAGCCGGAAGGCGGCCGACGCGGCGGGCGCGTCCGCCCGCGACGCGGATGATGTCGGCGACCGAGACGTCGCGCGAGTCGAGGCCGCCGGCGAGCAGCGCGCCGTCCCCGTAGGCCGTGGTCGCCGGGTCCATGACGGGCGCCGGCAGGTGACCCAGGACGGTCGCGCGCAGGCGCACCGCTGCGGCGGGGTGCGGGGTGGTCGCCGCCCGTGCGGTCCCCGGCGGATCGGCGGGATGGCCGCCGTGCGAGGTGCCGGAAGCGCCGCCTCCGCAGCCTGCGAGGGCAATCGCCGCGATCCCGGCGAGGAGCGACCGCACGCGCGCATTGTGGCCGGTGGAACCTGAAAGCGTCATGACGGGGTGGACGGCGGCACCGCCGGGTACTATCCTCCATCAAAAGCGCGGGCTTCCGACTATCGGACGCCCAACACTCTCACTCACGACAATGGCCATCACGCCCCCACCGCAGGCAGCGCCGGTCACCGAGGCCCAGTGGCGCGCCGCCTATGCGCTGCAGCCCGAGCGCGACGTTCCGTTCACGACGCTCAGCGGCACCCCCGTGCAGCCGCTCTACACGGCTGCCGACGCGCCCGCCGATCCCGGCCATCCGGGCGTCTATCCGTACACGCGCGGCGTCTACCCGTCGATGTACCGCGGCCGCCTGTGGACGATGCGCCAGTTCGCGGGCTTCGGCACCGCCGAGGAGACGAACGAGCGCTTCCGCTACCTCCTCGGGCACGGCCAGGACGGCCTCAGCACCGCGTTCGACATGCCGAGCCTCATGGGCTACGACTCCGACCACCCGCTGAGCCTCGGCGAGGTCGGGCGCGAGGGCGTCGCCGTCGACACGCTCGACGACATGCGCACGCTCTTTGCAGGCATAGACCTCTCTGAGATCTCCGTCTCGATGACGATCAACGCGCCGGCGGTCGTCATGCTGGCCTTCTACGTCGCCGCCGCCGAGGGACGCGGCATCCCCGCCGACCGGCTGCGCGGCACGATCCAGGCCGACATCCTCAAGGAGTACATCGCCCAGAAGGAGTGGTGCTTCCCGGTCGATCCGGCGATGCGCCTGTGCGGCGACATGATCGAGTGGTGCGCCGGGCACATGCCGCGCTGGCACCCGATCTCCGTCTCCGGCTACCACATCCGCGAGGCCGGGGCGACGGCCGGGCAGGAGTTGGCGTTCACGATCAAGGACGGCTTGACCTACGTCGAGCAGGCGGTGGCCCGCGGGCTCGCCGTCGACGACTTCGCGCCACGCCTGAGCTTCTTCTTCAACGCGCAGATCGACTTCTTCGAGGAGGTGGCGAAGTACCGTGCAGCTCGCCGCATCTGGGCGCGCGAGCTGCGCGAGCGCTTCGGCGCGCAGGACCCGCGCTCGTGGCGCATGCGCTTCCACACGCAGACGGCGGGCGTCAGCCTGACCGCGCAGCAGCCGCTGAACAACATCGTCCGGACGGCGATCGAGGCGCTCGCCGGCGTGCTCGGCGGCACCCAGTCGCTGCACACGAACTCCTACGACGAGGCGCTTGCGCTGCCGACCGAGGAGGCCGCGCGGATCGCGCTGCGCACGCAGCAGATCATCGCCCATGAGACGGGCGTGACGAACACGATCGACCCGCTCGGCGGCGC
>DASWQM010000084.1:0-3735 GCA_036403675.1 Solirubrobacteraceae bacterium
ACCTGCGGATCGCCTTCGCGATCCTCACGACGCGCTGGCACCGGCTGGGCCATCGCCGCCTGCACGCGCCGGACGTCGTGGCGTTCCATCGCGCCTTCGTACGTGAGCGCCTGAGCGACAGTGTCGAGGGCCCGCGCGGCACGCTCAACCGCGAGCAGCTCTTCGCCGGCGCAGCGCGACTCTTCGGCCCCTGGTTCGAGGACGCCTACCTCGACGACGAGCGGCGTGCCTACGGCATCGCCTTCGAGACGCTCGCCGAGCGGGACGGCTACAAGCCCGAGTACCGCCTACGCCACGCGAAGCTCGGCGAACCCACGCCGCCCGCGCGCCCGCGCAACGAGCAGGTCTGGCACACGTACAACCCGGTCCCGATCGACGCCCCGCAGCGCACGCTCGCGGCGCTGCTGCGACCGGAGACGTGGCCGGACTACGGCACCGACATCGGGCGCTTCACCCCCGTGCGCAGCGGCGGCCTGCTCCGCCAGACGTTCGAGATCGAGGTCATCACCGCGCTGACCTCGCGTACCCCGGCGATCCTGCGCGGCTACGTCAGCGTGAGCCGCCTGCTGTCGCGCGACGAGGACGCGGAGGCGCTCGACGCCTACGCGGCGCGCCTGAGCGAGCTCATGGTCCGCTTCGGCCGCGACCAGCCGCCGGCCTTCCCGCCGGGCTGCACGCCGCTGATGGCGCTCTGCCTCGACACCCACGCGGGGCACTTCATGGGGCGCGGCCGCAACCGCATGCTCATGTACGAGCTCGACGGCCAGGCCTATCTGCGGGCGGCGGGGACGTGGGACGACATGCCGGTGACGCTCGAGCAGGCCTACCGCTCGATGGGGCGCAAGGCGCAGGAGGCGTTCTGGGGCGACGAGCGGCCGGAGTCGAGCATGCTGCACCAGATCGCCCGGCGCACCGCGACGCGATGATCGAGCGCTACGACGCGGTCGTCGTCGGCAGCGGGCCCAACGGCCTGACGGCGGCGGTGACGCTCGCGCGCGCCGGGCGGTCGGTGCTCGTCGTCGAGGCGGCGCCCTCGCTCGGCGGCGCCACGGCGACCGAGGAGCTCACGCTGCCGGGCTTCCGCCACGACGTCTTCTCCGCCGTCCATCCGGCCGCCGTCGCCTCGCCGGTGTTCGCCGAGCTCGAGCTCGAGCTCACCCGCAACGGGCTGCGCTGGATCCACCCCGAGCTCGCGATGGTCCACCCGCTGCCCGACGGGCGCGCCGCGGTGCTCGATCGCGACCTCGCGCGCACGGCGGCCAGCCTGGACGCGCTCGCCGCCGGCGACGGCCGGCGCTGGAAGGCGACCGTCGAGCCCTACCTGCGCCACTACGAGGCGGTGCGGGCGACGATGCTGTCCGGCTTTCCCCCCACCGCCGGCCCGGCACGACTCGCCGCCGCGTTCAAGCTCCAGGGCTCGCTGGAGTTCGTGCGGCTGCTGCTGCTGTCGGCCGAGGCCTTCGCGCACGAGCTGTTCGAGGGCGAGGGCGCCGCCTGGCTCTACGGCTCGGCGCTGCACGGCGATGCCCCGCTTGACGGCGCCGGCAGCGCGATCGCGGCGTTCTGGCTCAACGTGATGGGCCACGCCGGCGGATGGCCGAGCCCGGAGGGCGGTGCCGGGCGGATCGCCGACGCGCTCGCCGGCTGCCTGCGGGGGCACGGCGGCGCGACGCGGGTGGGCGCGCGCGCCGAGCGCGTGCACGTCCAGCGCCGGCGCGTGACCGGCGTGGCGCTCGCCGACGGCTCGACGATCGCCACGCGCACCGTCGTCGCGACGACGACGCCACACGGGCTGCTGCGCCTCGCGGGCGACGCGCTCGGCGACGCCTACACGCGCCGCGCGATGCGCTTCCGCTACGGCCCGCAGACCGTGAAGCTCGACTGGGCGCTCGATGCGCAGATCCCCTGGGAGAGCGACGACGCGCGCCGCGCCGGCACCGTCCACGTCGGCGGCACCGCCGCGGAGGTGCGCGCGGCGCTGCTCGACGTCGCGCGGAGGCGGCTGCCGGAGCACCCGTTCCTGCTCGCGGGCCAGCAGTCGGTCGCCGATCCGACGCGCGCGCCGACGGGCAAGCACACGGCGTGGGCGTACACCCACGTCCCTGCCGGAGTGGACTGGAGCGCGGAGCGCGAGCGCTTCGCGGGCGTCGTCGAGCGCCAGGTCGAGCGCTTCGCGCCCGGCTTTCGCGACACCGTCCTCGCCCGCCACGTCATGGCGCCCGGCGATCTGCAGCGGCGCAACGAGAACCTCGTCTGTGGGGACGTCGGCGGCGGCAGCTACGGCCTGGACCAGCTCATCTTCCGGCCCGTGCCGTCCCTGACCCCGTACGCGACGCCGGTGCGCGGGCTCTTCATCGGCAGCGCCGCGGCGTTCCCGGGCGGTGCGGTGCACGGCGTGCCGGGCCACGCCGCCGCGCGCGCCGCGCTGCTCGAGGCGCGGATCCCGCGCGTGCCCGACCTGCTGCGACGCGGACGCTGATTCCTACAGCAGTGCCGAGCGCAGCTTGCCGAGCGACGCCTCTTCGATCTGCCGGACCCGCTCCGCGCTGACGCCGAGGTCCTCGCCGAGCTCGCGCAGCGTGCGCTCGCAGCCGTCCAGGCCAAAGCGCGCGGCGATGATCTTCCGCTCGCGCTCGGTGAGCACGGTGAGCATGCGCGGCAGCTGCTCGACGTCGACGCGGCGCGGGATGCGCTCGAAGGCCTCGATCGCGCGCGGGTCGTCGAGCAGCTCGCCAAGCGTCGTTCCGGCGTCGTGGTCGCCGCCGACCGGCTCCTCGAGCGCGCGCGGGTTGCGCTCGGCCGCGATCAGCCGCTCGACCTGCTCGCGCGGCAGGCCGGTCTCCTCGGCGATGTCGCAGGGGCTTGGCTCGCGGCCGTCGCGCTGGAGCAGCTCGCGCTGCGCGTCGCGGATGCGGGCAAGCTTGCGCAGCGCGCGATCGGACAGCACGATCGGGCGCGCGAGCTCGGAGACCAGCTGCTGCATCGCCTGGCGCACCCACCACGAGGCGTACATCCAGAACGGCGTGCCCATCGCGGGGTCGAAGCGCTCGAGCGCCCGCAGCAGGCCGACGACGCCCTCCTGCATGAGCTCGGTGCGCTGGATCTGCGCCCGGCCGCGGTAGATCCGGGCCACGCTGCCGATCAGCGGCACGAACGCCTCGACGAGCTCGTCGCGCTCGGCCTCGCCGCCGACCTTCGCCGCCAGCACGAGCTCGCGCTCAGCCGTCGCGGCCAGCCGATCGCGCGCCGGGTCACGGGTGTCGCGAGCGCGGGCGTGCCGCGCTCGCGTTCTACTCCGGCGCGCGATGCTTGCATCGCTGCATTGAGCGCCGGTGTTCGGGGTGGTGTTCGCCGACATGCCGATCTCCCTCGTCGCGGTGTCACGCGTCCTCCGTATCCGGCAATCTCCCCACCCGGGATATCCCTGTCTTCGGCGGTTTACACAGAGATCACGCCCGATTTGGTGCGTGCGCACAATTTGTGTCCGCGTCTGGACGCGGTATCGAGCGGGGCTTAGAAGCGAACCTGTACGAACATAGAAAGCAGCCTTGTCGTTCGCACCGAGCCGCCTACCTGCAAGGTTTAAAATGCATCTCATGGACACCGCGCTGCCGATCAGACCCGGTGAGCACGCCTGCTGCCGGCTCGCGCACACGCCCGACCGGGAGCGCCTGGCGCGCGCGTTCGTCCGCGCCGGCCTCGAGCGCGGGGACAAGGTCCTCTACAGCAGCGACC
>DASWQM010000085.1:0-25830 GCA_036403675.1 Solirubrobacteraceae bacterium
GCCCTTTCCGGCGCGGACGGCGCGCTCGAGCTGCCTGACGGCCTTCTGAGCCTTCGCGACGCGGACCTGAACGGTCTCGTTGGCGGACGTGGCGGAGTCCTGCGACTGCGCCGAGGCCGTAGCGGGAACCGCCGCGAGGGCGGCGATCGTCGCCATGACGGCGAGGGAACGACGGTGGTGAGACATGTGGGATTGCCCCTTTCGGCAACTGGGCGGCCTGCATGAGGCCCCTGGTTTTGCGCACCCGCCTCGCGACGGGATTGCCTTTTCGTTTTGTGGCTGGCCCTACCACGCGGCAGGGTGCGAGTTGTGATCGGCTACTTCGAGAACTTCTTGCAGTTGGCGCGTCGGCGCTCTATCCGGCCCGACGCCCGAAGAGCTTCGAGAGCATCGCGTCGACGCCGTCGAGCATGTGCTGCACGGGTGCGACGACGGTCGGCGTCGGCGTCGGCGTCGGCGTCGGCTTCGGCGTCGTCGTGGGCGTCGGCGTCGGCGTCGCGGCGGCCTGCGGGAGCTTCAGGCCGACCCGCGCGAGGATGCGCTCGACCGCCGGGCGCAGCGTGCCCAGCGTGCCCTGGAGCATCTCGTTCGCGGTCTGGATCGCGCCGGCGGTTCCGCCGGCCGCGATCGACTGCGCCTGCTCGAGGGCGTCGACGACCTGCTGGCGGATGTCCTCGAGCTGCCCGATGGCGGTCTTGGACGGATCCTTCTTCGCCGGTACCTGGGCCGCGGGCGCCTGCTGGGGCTCGTGCTGCCGCTGGACCGGGGCCGCAGCGGGGGGCGGGGCCGGGGCCGGTGCGGGAGCTGCGGGCGGCGGGGTCGCGGCCACGGGCTGAACCGGGGTCGCCACCTGCTCGGCGCCGGGCGCGACGAAGGTGCCGCGCCCCGAGCGCGAACGCGGCGTGCCGTGGCCGGCCCGCGCCCTGGCGGCGCGCGAGCGGCGCTCCGGCGTGGTGGCGGCGGGCGTCAGCTTGGCCTTCAGTGCGGGTGCGGTCGGCGCGCTCGAGGCCGCGGGCCGCGCCGCCTGCGTCTTCGGCGCGGGCGCGTGGGGCTTGGTCACGTGCTGGAGCTCGACGGCGGCCCCGCCCGTCGTGGCGACGACCGCCGCGACCGTCAGTCCCTTCAGGACGACCGGCATGCTGCTCCAGCCCGCGGCCGTGACGGTCGCCGCACCGCCGCCGCCGGCCGCGATGAGCGCGCCGCCGCCGGCGCCGCCGCCGAGCACGCCGGCGAGCGTGGCGCCGGAGAGCCACGGCCCGAGCATGTGCAGGTCGGCGCTGCGCGAGCGGATCGCAAGCTGGAAGGACGCGCAGTCGTTGCAGGAGCGCAGGTGCGCGCGGATCCGCCGCGCGCGCAGGCTGCGGCGGTCGCCGTCGGAGATGCAGTGGCGGACGCTGACGCACTCGGTCGCGCGCCCGTCGACGGCCGCGTGCAGCGCGCTGCGGGCGTCGAAGACGGCGCGGCGGGCGGCCTCGCTGGAGACTCCGAGGGCGGCGGCGATGTCGTCGTAGCTCAGGCCGCTGAGCTCGCGCATGACGAGCGCGCCGCGCTGGCGCTCGGGCAGGCCGCGCAGGTCGTCGACGAGCTGGGCGAGCCGGGTGCGCTGCTCGGAGTCGACTTCGGGGCCGGGGACGCTCGGCTCGTCGAGCTCCGTGAGCTCGGCGTGCGGCCGGCGCCGGCGCACGACGTTGATCGCCTCGTTGTGCGCGATGCGGTACAGCCACGGGCGCAGCGGCCGGTCGGGCTTCCGCCGCGCGAGGCTGCGCAGCGCGTTCTCGAGCGCGTTCTGGGTGGCGTCGTGGGCGTCCTCGTCGTTGAGGAGGATCGAGCGGCAGTAGCCGAGGAGTGGGCCGTGGTAGCGCTCGTAGAGGGCGCTGAACGCGGCATCGCTGCCGGTGGCGGCACGGCGGGCAAGGGCCTCGTCGCCGAGGCGCGACAGCGCGCCGCTCCACAGCGAGGGGGACGACGGGCTGGCTGTCGCGGTCATAGTGGTGCTCCCTATCGGCAGCGACGACGCGATCTGTGAGCCCACGTAGTCTTGGATCGCGTGTCCGTCCAGGCCTCCATCGGTTCGTTCTTCGATGCCGTCGGGTCGTTCTTCGACTCGCTGGCCCGGGTGGGGTGGGGCCCGCTGGCGCTGGGCGCCGTCGCGTTCGTCATCTATCTGACGCTGCGGTCGCGCGCGTTCTTCAACACGCTGCGCGCCGCGTACCCGAGCGAGCCGATCCCGTTCCGGCGCATCTGGGGCGCGTACATCGCCGCGTACGGGTTCAACAACGTCATCCCGGCGCGCGGCGGCGACGTCGTCAAGCTCTTCCTCGTCAAGCAGTCGATCCCGCACGCGACCTACCCCGCCGTCGGCGCGTCGATCTTCGTCGAGGCGATCTTCGACGCGGTGATGGGGATCTTCATCCTCGCCTTCGCGTTCAGCCAGGGCGTCTTCCCGAAGCCGCCGGACTTCGCGAAGCTCAACGCGTTCGACCTGTCGTTCTTGGCCGCGCACCCGCGCTTTACGCTCTTCGCGCTGACCGTCCTCGCGATCGTTGCGCTCGTCGGCTTCGCCGTCCTCTCGCAGCGCGTGAAGGCGTTCTGGGCACGGGTGCGCCAGGGCGTGACGATCCTGCGCGACCGCCGCCGCTACATGCGCGAGGTGTTCGCCTTCCAGCTCGCCGGCTGGTGCTTTCGCTTCGCGGCGTTCTGGCTTCTGCTCGACGCCTTCAACGTCGGCGGCTCGGTGCGCAACGTCCTGCTCGTGCTCGGCGTCAACGCGGTCGCGGCGGTTGTGCCGTTCACGCCCGGCGGCGCGGGCGTGCAGCAGGCGCTGCTCGTGAAGGTCTTCTCTGGGGCGGCGAGCGGGTCCGTCGTCGCCGCCTACTCAGTCGGCCAGCAGATCGTCATCGCGGTCACGACGCTCGGCGTCGGCTTCGTCGCGCTCGTCTCGATCTTCCGGATCCGCTCGTTCAAGGAGGCGATCCGCCTCGGCCAGGCCGAGCGCGAGTCCGAGCGGGCCGCGGCGCAGCAGTCCTACTGAAGCCCGGCGCGCGCCTCGCGCACGAGCGCGACCGCGTCGGGGAAGACCGTGGCCATCACCGAGCGGATCTGCTCGGCCTGCTGCTCGATCGTTCCCTGGATGTTGACGCGGTTGACCGCGGCGACCGTCATCTCGACGGCGAGCTTGATCGCGTTGTCGGCCCACACGAGGCCCTGCTGGGCCTGCATCTGCTCGGCGAACTCCGCCATCCGCCGCTGCAGCTCCTCTGGGTCGCCGAAGAGTCCTCCGAAGCCTTCCATCAACCCATCGTAGCGGTCGCGCACGGTAGCCTCGCGACGATGCCGGAGATCGAGGGTGCGGGAGTCGCGCTGCACGTCGAGCAGCGCGGCAGCGGGCAGCCGCTGCTCGTCATCCACGGCCTCGCGTCCGACGCGCAGGCGTGGTCGTCGCAGCTCGAGCTGCTTGCCGACGCGGGCGCGCGTGCGATCGCCTACGACCGCCGCGGCTATGGCTCCAGCGGCGCGCCCGAGCCATACGACGCGACGACCGTCCAGGAGCAGGCACAGGACGCAGCGATGGTGCTCGAGCGGCTCGACGCCGCCCCCGCGCTGCTCGTCGGCGACGGCTTTGGCGCGCTCGTGGCGCTCGAGCTGCTCGTGCGCCGCCCGGCGCTCGCGACCGGTGCGGTGCTCGCCGACGTGCCGCTGTTCGCGTTCGTGCCCGCCGCGACGGAGGCGCTCGCCGCACAGCGCGAGCTCCTCGAGCAGGCGCTCCGCGACGGCGGGCCGCAGGCGGCGGTGCAGGCCTGGCTCGGCGACGCCGCCGGCGCGGACAGCGTGTCCCGCGCGCGTACCTGGCAGCGCGGATTCTTCGCCGACTACGCCGGTCAGGCGAGCTGGTCGCCGTCGCGGCGCGAGCTGCGTGCGGTCGGGCTGCCGGTGGCGGTCGTGACCGGCCCGTCCTCACCGGCGCACGTCGTCGCCGCGGCTGACGCCGCGGCGGCGCTGCTGCCCGCGGCTCGCCGCGTGCACGACGGTGACGCCGTGGCGGCGGCGGTCGCGCTCATGCGCTGAGCGGTCGCGCTCGTCACCCCGCCGCGCCGACCCTGTCCAGGCGCTGGGACGTCCGCTCGACCTGAGCGTCGAACGCGGCGCGGTCGGTGGTCGAGATGATCGCGAGCGGGCCGAGCCCGCCGGCCGCCGAGCGCGACCGCCCCTGTACCTGGTAGCCGGCGCCGTTCAGCGCCGACCAGCCGAGGACGGCGTCGCCGTCGCCGGTCACCGCGACCTGCGCCGAGAACGCGTCCTCCGCCGGACGCGTCACGTCGGTCGGCGAACCGAACGTTCCGCGCTGCGACAGCGACCGGGCCTGCACGCGCACGCCGGCGCTGTCGAACGCCAGCCACGTGAAGATCGCGTCGCCCTTCTCGTCGACGGCGACCCGCGGCTGGTACCCGTCGTCGGCTGGATCCGACAGCGCGGCGCGCGCTCCGGCCGTGCCGCCCGCCGCGAGCGACCGCGTCTCGACGCGCGCGCCGCTGGGCCCGGGGATCCACCACGTGGCGACGGCGTTCCCGTCGGCGTCGACCGCCGCGGTCTGGTCGTATGCGTCGTCGCCGGGGCCCGACAGGTCGGTGACCGAGCCGAGCGTGCCCTCGCTGGACCGCGAGCGCGCCTGTACCTGCGCGTGCGACGCGGCATCGAACGCGAGCCAGTCGAAGATCGCATCGCCGTCGCGGTTGACGGCGACGTGCACCCATGCCGTATCCCGCGTGGCGTCCGCGAGTTCGACCACCGGCCCCAGCGCGCCGTCGGCCGAACGTGAGCGTGTCTGCACCGTCGCGTGCCCCGCGGCGCGGTCCAGCTGCGTCCAGGCGAAGGTCGCGACGCCGTTGCCGTCGATCGCGACCTCAGGCGCGTAGGACTCAAGCGCGGGATCGGCGAGCTCGATGACGGGTCCGAGCGCGCCCGCAGCCGAGCGCGCCCGCGCCCTTGCGTGCAGCCCGCCCGTGGCGTTGGCGGACATCGTCCAGGTCACGATCGTGTCGCCCGCGTCGGAGATCGCGATGCTGTCGTCGAAGGCGTCGGAGCCGGGCTCGGACGCCGCGACGACCGGCCCCAGCACGCCGCGCGCCGAGCGCGATCGCGTCTTGAGGACGATCTGGGCGGAGGCGGAGTCGTACTCGAGCCAGCTGAAGACGGCGGCCCCGCGTGCGTTGACGGCGACCCGCACGCCGAACGCGTCGAGCGCGGGCTCGGAGAGCGCGACGATCGGCCCGAGCCGGCCGCGCGCGGAGCGGATGCGCGCCTGCACCCGGGCGCGGTCGGTCGCCGGGTCGTACGAGGTCCACGCGAAGACGGCGCGCCCGCGGGCGTCGACCGCGGTCTGGGCGCCGAGGGCGTCGACCGCCGAGCCCGTGAGGTCCGACCATGCCGGCGCCGTGCCGCCGGGGAGCACGCGCGAGCCCGGTCCGGCCGTCAAGGGCGGCGTGCGCCTCGACAGCGGCGACTGCCCGTTGACATAGCTCAGCGCACGCTGGCGCCGGGTTGCCGCGGACGTGGAGGCCGTGGAGGGGGCGAACGGATTGCGGTCCTGGTCGCACGTCGTGTCCGCGGGGGGCGTCGCGACCTCGATGAGGTAGCGCTCGATCGCCGCGTCGGCGCACTTGGACAAGAACAGCGAGGTATGTCCCCAGCCGTTGACGGTCAGCAGCGCCGAGCTCGGCATGAGCTCGTGGACGGCGACCGCGCCTTCGTAGCTCGTCGACGGATCGAAGCGATTGCCGACGACCAGCAGCGGGTTGGCGGTCGCCTTGTCGAACGGCCCCATGTAGCGCTCGCTGTCAGAGGCCTTCCATTCGGCGCACCGGCTCGAGGACCACGTCCAGAGACGTCCGAAGTAGCTGGACTGATCGGCCTGCGCGCCCGCGATCGACCATGCCGAGTAGCTGTCCGGGTTGTCGCTGTCCTCGCACTCGACCGCCGTGTTGCCCTCGGCGAGGTTCGGGTACAGCGACGGGCCGTACTTCGTCAGGAACGCCTGCATGCCGGCGCCCGCCGCGGGAGGGCTGGAGGCCGTCTCGATGTCGGCGAGCGCCTGCGCGAACGGCCTCCAGATCGTCGACGCGTACATCGCGCCGAGGGTGATGCCGACGAGGTCGGAGTAGCGCATCTGCGAGGTGAAGCCGTCGGGGAAGACGAGCTTCAGCGGCGCCGCCCTCGCGCGGTCGGCGAGCGCCGCGAAGCGGGCGGCCGCTCCTCCGGAGAACGCGCACTCCGGGCCGGCCGCATCGCACAGCCGGAAGAACTCGTCGAGCGTCGCCTGCGCGCTCGCGTGGGCGCGCAGGCGCGTGGAGAACGGCAGGCTCAGCGCTTCGTCGCCACGGCCGGTCGACCATGCGACCGGGTCGACGACGCCGTCGACGACGACCGCGCGGACGCGGTCGGGGAACATGTTGGCGTACGTGACGCCGAGGTACGAGCCGTACGAGTACCCGGCGTAGGAGAGCCTGTCGTCGCCGACGGCCTGTCGCAGGACGTCGAGGTCGCGCGCGGCGTTGGCGGTCGACATGTGGTCGCGGACGCGCGTGCCGCGCGCCTCGCAGGCATGGTCGAGGGTGCGGTCGGCCTCGATCGCCTGCGCCTCCTCGGCGGGGGTCGTCGGGAACGCGAACGGCGGCCGCGCCAGGCCCGCCTCCTGCGGGGTGCCGAAGCAGCGCAGCCCGCTGCTGCGCATGACCCCGCGCGGATCGAAGCCCACGAGGTCGAAGCGCGCCCGCACCTCCTGCGTGTAGAGGATGTCCCCGAGGCCGACGACGAAGTCGACGCCGGAGCCTCCCGGACCACCCGGATTGAGGAACAGCGAGCCGATGCGGCGTTGGGGATCTGTCGCCGGCAGGCGCGTCACGGCGATGTCGATCCCCTCTCCGTCGGGGTGGGCGTAGTCGAGCGGGACGCGCACGCTCGCGCACTGAAACGGACCCACGCGCGCGTAGCACTTGCTCCACGCCACCGCCGGCGCTGCGGCGGCCTCGGACGGGCGGGTGGCGAGCGCGAGCCACGCGGTCGCGAGGAGGACGGCGGCGAACAGGACGCCGTGGGTCCTCGGGATGCTCGGACTGACGGTCATGAGGTGCCCCCTGCGCCCGGATCGGGACCGTGTGAACAACCGGCGTGCGGGACGGTACGACGGGACCTACAGGGCAGCTGTGACGTCGCGCACAGTGCACGAACTTCGTGCCCGCAGCCGACCCTACGGCGGCAGCTACGTTCGTCGCGCGACGACGGCGATCGTCCCGCCGCGTCGCAGCAGCCCGAACGCCGCCTCGGCGACCACGGCGACGGGGGCGAGCGGCAGCGCGGCGGCCGTGACGAGCGCGTCGCGGCTGTGCAGCGGGGCGTTGCGCTTCAGGGCGTGGTACAGCCACGACGGCGTGCGCGTCGCGCGGCTGACGAGCGACTGCCAGAGGCCGAAGGGGTTGTGCTCGGCGAGGACGTGCCGGGTCGTCACGGGCTCGAGCCCGTTCGCGCGCATGATCGCGTGCAGGCCGGCGACGGTGAAGTGCGTGCGGTGGCGTGGGACGTCGAGGTGGTACCAGGCGCCGGCGCCGACGCGGGCCTGGACGCTGCCGAGGTTCGGCACGCCGACGAGCAGCAGCCCGCCGGGTCGCAGCCACGCCGCGATCCGTGCGAGCGCCGGCCCCGGCTCGTCGACGTGCTCGAGGACGTGCCAGAGCGTCGCGGCGTCGAGCGACCCAGCGGGCACCTCGGCATCGGCGATGCCGGCGCGCTGCAGCTCGATCCCGAGCGCGCGTCCCCCCGCGACGCCGCGCTGCGACGGCTCGATCCCGTGCGCCTGCCAGCCCGCCGCGCGCGCCTCGGCGACGAAGCGCCCGCGCCCGGCGCCGATGTCGAGCAGGCGCCCCGGGGCGCGGGCGCCGGCGGCCCGCAGCAGCGCGAGCCGGTGGCGCGCGAACGCGCGCAGGATCGGCGCGGCGACGCTGGACCCGCGCGGCGCGCCGCCGCCGTAGGCGCCGGCCGCGTGCGCCTCCGCCGGCGCGGGCGCGAGCGTGACGGCGGTCGCGCAGCGCACGCAACGCGCGAGCTCGTAGTCGCCCGGCAGCGCGGGATCGGAGCCCGGGACGGTCCGCCATGCGACGAGTGCGCCGCCGCACGCCGGGCAGGCCCGGTCGATCACGTGCGCCAGGTCACCCGCCGCGGTCGTGGAAGTAGAACCCCGGCAGCGCGGCGCGCGTGATCTGCGCGGTCATGTGGTGGGCGAGCTCGAGGTCGCCGGTGCGCACGGCGAGGTCGTCGAGCGTGACGATGCCGGTCAGCCGCCCTCCGTCGAGCACCGGCAGGCGGCGGATCCCATGGTGCACCATGAGCTCGGCCGCCTGCTCGACGTTCATGCCGGGCTCGGCGGTGACGACCGGCGCGGAAGCGTGGGCCTCGACGGGATCGCTCGGGTCGCGCCCGTCGGTCAGCGCGCCGAGCGCCAGATCGCGGTCGGTGACGAAGCCGACGATCGCGCCGCCCTCGTCGAGCAGCACGACCGAGCCCACGTTGCGTTCGCGCATGAGCTCGGCGACCTCGCGTGCCGTCGCCGAGGGCTGCGCGGTCACGACGCCCTCGGTCATGACGTCACGGATCTCCACGACCGCAACATACACTTGCGCCGTGCCCGCCACCGCCGACGAGACGCTCGCCGACGAGGCCCGGCGGCGCAAGCAGGCTGGGGCGGCGGCGATCGCCGCGGGCGTCCTGACGATCGCCAGCGGCGCCGTCGCCGTCATCGTCTACAGAGACCAGCCGACCGTGCCGCTGGTGGACTCCCTGCGCGAGCACCTGCAGGCCAACCCGCCGGCCGTCGGGCTGAAGGTCCGCGAGGCGCTCTTCTACGACCAGCACGCGGCCGCCGTCATCCTCGCCTCCGTCCTGCTCGCGCTCGCCACGGCCGCGATCGGGCTGACGCTCACGCACCTGTACCGCTCGACGAAGGCACGGCGGCCCGAGCTGCCGCGCGCGGTTGTCGTCGCCGCGGTCGCGGGATCGACGTGCGTCGCCGTCGGCGAGCTGGTGCACGGGATCAGCCTCGTCATCGAGTCTCACAACCTCGCCGCCAGCGCCCACCCGACCGCCGCGGCCGCGCGCGACGCGCTGCACCCGCCGCTTGCGAATGCCGGGCTGCTCCTGCGCGTGCTCGGCGCCTTCGCGCTCGGGTTCGCGGTCATCATGCTCGCGCTGAACGCCATGCGCGTGGGATTGCTCACGCGCTTCATGGGCGTCCTCGGGATGATCGTCGGCGCGCTCATGATCGTCCCGCTGGGCGCCTCGCTGCCGATCGTCCAGGCGTTCTGGTTCTGCGCGCTGGGCGCGCTGTTCCTCGGCTACTGGCCACCGGGCCTGCCGCCGGCGTGGGTCACCGGCGAGGCGCAGCCGTGGCCGACCCAGCAGGAGCTGCGCGAGCAGCGCCTCGCGCGTCAGGCGCCGTCCGACCCGCCGCGGCCGCGCGGGGGCCGGCAGCGCCCCGAGCCGCCCGAGACGCCGGCGCCCGAGGCGCCGGTCCGCCCGGCGCACTCGTCGTCGAAGAAGCGTAGGGGCAAGCGGCGCTGATACCGCACTGGTTTTACGGGCATACATGGGGGCGATACCGTGCGAACGATGACTTACGAGGAGGCGTGTGCCGAGCACTCGTGGCAGGTGCCCGAGCGCTACAACATCGCCGCGGACGTGTGCGACAAGCACCCGCGCGACAAGCTCGCGATGATTCACGAGGATCCCGACGGCGCCGTCCGCGAGGTCAGATGGGGGGAGTTGCAGGACATGTCCGACCGCTTCGCGCGCATGTTGCACGAGCGCGGCGTGGAGCGCGGCGACCGGGTGGCGATGCTGCTGCCGGCGACGCCTGAGACGGCGGCGGCGTTCTTCGCGACGTGGAAGGCCGGCGCGATCCTCCTCTCGATGTCGATCCTCTACGGCGACGAGGGCATCCGCCACCGCCTCAACGACTCGCAGGCGCGCGTCGTGGTGACGAACGCCGCCAATCGCTCACGCGTGGAGGGCCTGACGGAGATCGTCGGG
This sequence comes from Solirubrobacteraceae bacterium, assembly GCA_036403675.1. Classification (GTDB taxonomy): domain Bacteria; phylum Actinomycetota; class Thermoleophilia; order Solirubrobacterales; family Solirubrobacteraceae; genus CADCVQ01. Next base: position 10,075 of record DASWQM010000085.1, read on the forward strand.
CTCGAGCCCGGCGACCTCGACGAGGGCGACACCGACTTCGAGCGCGTCGACACCGCCGCCGACGACGCGGCGCAGCTGTACTACACGTCGGGCACCACCGGCCTCGCGAAGGGCATCCTGCACGCCCACCGCTACATCCTCGCGCACGAGGAGTTCGTCTACTGCCACGACGTGCAGGACGGCGAGCGCTTCCACGGCATGGGCGAGTGGGCCTGGGCCGCCGGCATCTGCCCGCTCATCGGGCCGTGGCGGCTGGGCGCCGTCCAGCTCGTGCTGCAGCGCAAGGGCGGCTTCGACCCCCACCAGACGCTGGACTTCCTCTCGCGCCACGAGGCCTCAAACGTCTTCGCGACGCCCACGGCGATCCGCTCGATGATGGGCATCGCCGACGCCGGCACCCGCTATCCGCAGCAGTTCCGGATCGTCTGCTCGGCCGGCGAGCCGCTGAACCCGGAGGCGATCCGCTGGTTCCGCGAGCAGTACGGGCTCACGGTGCTCGACTACTACGGGCTGTCCGAGTCCTATCCGCTCTGCGGCAACTTCCCGTTCATGGAGGTCCGCGAGGGCTCGATGGGCAAGCCGATGCCGGGCTGGGACGTGCAGATCCTCGACGAGGACGAAAAGCCCGTCGCGCAGGGCGAGCGCGGCGAGATCTGCCTGCGCGCGCGCTCCAACCCGCACTATCCGCTCGGGTACTGGAACAACCCGGAGGCCGGCGAGGAGACGTTCGGCGGCGAGTGGTTTCACACGCGCGATGCTGCGTCGATGGACGAGGAAGGCTACGTCTGGTACGAGGGCCGCGCCGACGACGTCATCATCTCCGCCGGGTACCGGATCGGCCCGTTCGAGGTCGAGTCGGCCTGTCTCGAGCATCCCGCGGTCGCCGAGGCCGCCGCCGTCGCATGGCCCGACGAGCGGCGCGGCAACATCGTCAAGGCGTTCGTCGTGCTCGCCGACGGGCACGAGCCGAGCGACGAGCTCGGCAGGGCGATCGGCGCGTTCGTGCGCGAGCACCACTCGGCGTACGCGTACCCGCGACTCGTCGAGTTCGTCGAGGACCTGCCCAAGACCCTGACCGGAAAGATCCGCCGCATCGAGCTGCGAGAGAGGAGCAAGGCAACGTGAGCGTCGACGCTTCCACGCACGAGCAGCTGGGCCGCCGGCTCGAGGAGCTGCTCGAGGTCGAGACCTTCCCACCGCCCGAGGAGTTCGCCCGCGACGCGCTGCTCAACGACCCCGAGGTCTACGAGCGGGCAGCCGCCGACCCGCTGGCGTGGTGGGCCGAGCAGGCTCGCGCGCTGCAGTGGATGAAGGAGCCCACGGAGCTGCTCGACGACTCCAACCCGCCCTTCTACACGTGGTTCGCCGACGGCACCATCAACGCCTCGCAGAACTGCCTCGATCGCCACGTCGAGGCCGGGCACGGCGACCGCGTCGCCTTTCACTGGCACGGCGAGGAGGGCGAGGAGCGGACGATCACGTACGCCGACCTGCTGGCGGACGTGCAGCGCTTCGCCAACGCGCTGCGCGACCACGGCGTGGGCAAGGGCGACGTCGTCGGGATCTTCCTGCCGATGATCCCCGAGGTCGTCGTCGCGATGCTCGCCTGCGCGCGCATCGGCGCGCCCCACAACGTCGTCTTCGGCGGCTTCTCGGAAGAGTCGGTGAGGGAGCGCATGGAGGTCTCCGAGGCCAAGGCGCTCATCACCGTCGACGGCGCGCGCCGCAAGGGCAAGACGGCCCCGATCAAGCAGGCCGTCGACGAGGTCGGGATGCCCGTCGAGACGACGATCGTCGTCCGCCACACTGGCATCGAATGCCCGATGGGCGACGGCGACGTCTACTACGACGAGATCATGGAGGCCGCCGAGGCCGACTGCGCGCCGGAGGAGCTCGACGCGGAGCACCCGCTCTTCATCCTGTACTCGAGCGGCTCGACGGCGGCGCCGAAGGGAATCCTGCACACCACGGGCGGCTACCTCACCGGCGTTTCGAGCACGCACAGGTACGTCTTCGACCTCAAGCCCGAGGACGACGTCTACTTCTGCTCGGCGGACGTCGGCTGGATCACCGGCCACTCGTACATCGTCTACGGCCCGCTCGCCAACGGCGCGACGTCGGTCATGTACGAGGGCGCGCCGGACTACCCCGACAAGGACGTCTGGTGGGCGCTGTGCGAGCGCTACGGCGTGACGCTCTTCTACACGGCGCCGACGGCGATCCGCGCGTGCATGAAGTGGGGCGAGGAGTACCCCCGCCGTCACGACCTCTCGGCGCTGCGTCTGCTCGGCACGGTCGGCGAGCCGATCAACCCGAAGGCGTGGGTCTGGTACTACCACGTCATCGGCGGCGAGCGCTGCCCGATCGTCGACACCTGGTGGCAGACGGAGACCGGCAACATCATGATCACGCCGCTGCCCGGGATCACGCACACGAAGCCCGGCTCGGCCACGACCCCGTTCCCGGGCGTCGATGCTGCCGTCCTCGACGACGAGGGCGAGGAGGTCGATCGCGACACGCAGGGCCTGCTTGCGCTGCGCCAGCCGTGGCCGGGGATGCTCCGCACGCTCTACGGCGACGACGAGCGCTACGTCTCGACGTACTTCGAGAAGTTCGGTCCGGAGACGTACTTCGTCGGCGACGCGTCGCGGCAGGACGAGGACGACTACTTCTGGGTCATCGGGCGCGTCGACGACGTGCTCAACGTCTCCGGGCATCGCATGTCGACCGCGGAGATCGAGTCGGCGATCGTCTCGCATGAGAAGGTCGCCGAGGCGGCGGTCATCGGGCAGGCCGACGAGGACAGCGGACAGTCGGTCTGCGCCTTCGTGACGCTCGAGGGCTCGCTCGAGGGCGATGACGCGCTCGTCGAGGAGCTGCGCGAGCACGTTGCGCGCAAGATCGGCAAGCTGGCGCGGCCGAAGCGGATCGTCTGGGCCGACGACCTGCCCAAGACGCGCTCGGGGAAGATCATGCGCCGCCTGCTGCGCGACATCGCCGAGGGCCGCGAGCTCGGCGACGTCACGACGCTGCGCGATCCCGACGTCATGTCGCAGCTCGAGTCGCGGATCGCCGAGCGCGCAGACGACGCGGAGGCGTAGGCGGCGCTGCTCAGGCGTCTGCGAACGGCAGCCGTTCGACGAGATCGGTGATCTCGAAGACGCGGTGGACCTGCCGCGGGCCCTTCAGCAGCGTCATGCGTCCGGTGTCGGCGGAGCGCTCGGAGGCCATGAGCAGCAGCCGGATGCCCGTGGAGTCGATGAACTCCAGCGCGCCGAGGTCGACGACGATCGACACCGCGTCGGTGGCCTCGACCCGCCGCAGCTCGGCCTCCAGGCGCGGCGCGCCGTCGAGATCAAGCTCGCCGATGAGCTCGACGACGTGGACGTCGCCGTCGCGCTCGCTGCGCAGGGCAAGACTTCCAAGCTTGCGTGCATGCTCGGCGCGCTCGCCCTGTTCCATCGACATCCCCTCTTCTGGTGCTCTCTGCGCCCGTCTGCACGGGCACCGTCCCAGCGGCGGACCCTACCACCGGTACGCCGCTGTCCTAGACGTTCGAGCTCAGACGGGCGTCGACTTTAGCCTGCGTTCGCAGCTCGGAGGCGATCCTTTCCAGGCGCGGCTCGGTCTCGCGGTCGACGTGCGTCATCGCTGCCGCGACGGCAGGGTGGACCGCGGCGATGCGCTCATGCATCGCGTGCGCGACGGCGCGGTAGGCGGGATGCCCCTCGCGGCCCGACCGCAGTTCGACAAGCGCCATCGCCTCGCGCGCGTTGAGGTCCAGGACATAGCGCAGCCGGTAGCCGAGACAGAGCGCGTACATCGCGGCGCGGCGGTCGTGGCCGCCATCGAGCAGCCGCTCGTAGGCGTCGCGGGAGACGTCGAGCGCGCGGCGGAACTCGTCGCCCACGCCGGCCTCCTCGACCTCCTCGGGCACGCCGGCGCCGAGATCGGGCGTCAGCGTCTGCCACTGGCACGTGAGCATGCGATGGCGCTGCAGGTCACGGAACGCGCCGTAGTCGCTGACGATCTCGAAGCGGTAGCGCAATGACTCCAGGCCGCGGCCGGGCCGGTGGCGGCGGTTGGCGCGCTCGCCGACGAGGTCGGCGAGCAGCGCGCCGCGCTCCTCGGCGGAGAGCTCGGCGAGCACCCCGCGGGTCGTGCGTTCGTCGACGGCGGTCGCCTCGAAGAGCAGCGCCGTCAGCAGGAGGTTCTCGTCGCCGTCGTGGTGGGTCAGCCGCACCGACGGGCCGCCCGCGCCGTCGTCGCCGGGCGCACGGTCCAGGCCGAGCCGCCCGGCCCAGCGCTCGGCTGCCTGCTCGCGCCGGCGCAGGTAGGCGATCCACTCGCCCCCGCGATCGGGTCGCTCCACTCGCGACACGAAGCTCGGCATGACGGCCTGGACGGCGTCGAGGATCATCGCGCCGTAGTGGCGCGCCTCGGGCAGCGGGTGGGCGAGCAGGTGCAGGATGAGCTGCTCGTAGGTCTGGCCGCTGGCGAAGATGCCCATGTGCGAGAGCGAGGCGGCCGGCAGCAGCCCTCGCAGGAGGTCGAGCGCCTTCGCCTTCACCGCGCGTGCGTGGGCCCTCGGCGACTCGCCGGCAGCCGCCGGATAGCGCTCTTCCGCCCACGCCTGCACGCGCGGAAGCGCCGCAGCGTAGATGTCGAAGACCGCGTCCATGGCCGCCTCGTAGTCGCGACCGAGCCCGGCGTCGCGGTAGTAGCGGTAGCGCGACGTGCCGTCGATCGCGGCGTCGTAGGCGATGTAGCGCGTCGACTGCTCGAGGTAGGCGCCCAGGCGCGGGCGCTGGAGGACCTTCGTCAGGACGTTGGAGACCCATTCGCAGGCGACGTGCGCCCCGCCGAGCTGGGCGATCGAGTCGTCGCCGTAGCCCACGAAGACGCGCTCGTAGAAGTCGGCCGCGCGCGTCCCCTCGTCGTTGTCGTAGCCCGCGGCGCCGGCCGGCAGCGAGCCCGCGAACTCGTCGAGGAACAGCCGCCGCAGCGTGCGGGGGTAGCGCGAGTAGCGGGCGAAGAGCGCGCCCTTGACGGTCTCGGGCAGGTTGACGAGCGCGAAGACCGGCCGCTCGAGGCTCGTGACGTGCGGCTCGAGGCGCGCGCGCTCCTCGGCGGTGAAGGTCTCGACGGGGTACTCCACGGGGCCGCAAGGCTAGCGTCCGCCACGGCGGTCCCCGCCGTCCCCGGCGCTGTGAGAACTGCGTGAGTTTCCAGCAGACGCGGTAGCTCTGCTTTCTCGTGTGGCATCGTCCGCGGACCAAACCAACGGAGGCAGGGTATGCGCAGAGTTTCTCTTCTGATGGTCCTCGCCGTGGCAGCGTTCATGAGTCTCGGAGCGACGGGGGCCATGGCGGCGGGGAAGGCCGGCGCCAAGCCGACAACGTGCAAGCACGCCAAGGGCAAGAAGGAGTGCAAGAGGCCCAAGCCCAAGCCCAGGGACGAATGCCAGTACGGCAAGGACCCCAAGACCGGCATGTGCCTGCCGAAGCCGGACGAGTGCCCGTACGGCAAGGACCCCAAGGACGGCACGTGCCTGCCGAAGCCGATCGTGGTGCCGCCTCCGTCGGAGGGGCCGTGCTCGCAGGCCGACCTCGTGCTCCTCGAGGACCTGCTGAAGGGCACGGGCGCGCTGCTGTGCGTGTACCTCGGCGACAACGCTCCGAACGCCACGGCCGATCTCGACTGCCCGGATTCCCTGCTCGCACTGCCGCTCGACAATCTCGTCGGCGCGTGCCTGTACCTGCCGCCGGCGGAGGTCTCGCCCTCGGAGGAGGTCGCGCCCACGGTGGAGCAGGGCACCGTCGCGACGAAGTCCCAGGTGAAGGCGATCGACACGGAGACCAGCAGCGTTGGCGGCCTCTCGGGGCTCCTGTCGACGCTGACCGGCCTGCTCAAGCTCGGCAGCAGCTGACGACCGGCCGCTGAGGCCACACGACCGAACACCGCGCAGGGGCCCCCGCACCGGGGGCCCCTGACGCGGCGGCGGTCACGAGCGCAGTCGCAGGGGCGGGCTGGCAGGCTCCCGCCCCTCGCTGGCGAGTTCGGCGAGCGTGAAGTCCGGCGTCATGGAGAACTCCCGATCCAGGCGCGCGCCGAACGCCTCGTAGCAGCGCCAGGCATGGCTGTGGCGCCCCTGCGCCAGGAGCACCGCGAGCAGGTGCCGGTGCGTCTCGACGTCGAACGGCCGCATCTCCGCCAGCCGCCGCAGGCAGGAGGTCGCCGTGGAGCGGTCGCCCGCGGCCAGGTACAGCTGCGCCAGCCCTCCGAGCGCGTCCTCCATGTGCTCGCGCAGGTGCTCGCGCTCCGCGCGGGCCCAGTCGCCCTGCGGCTCGTCGGACAAGAAGTCGCCGCGGTACATCGAGACCGCGTGGCGCAGGTGCACCGTCGCGATCTCGCGCTGGTCGCGGCACAGCGCGGCGATCCCCCGCCGAACGTGGACCGCGAAGTCGTCGGCGTCCACGACGACGCCGCGATTCAGTGCGTAGCCGGACTGCCGCGTGATGACGAGCTGGTCGGCGGCGTCGCGTCGCCCCGCCTCCAGCCGTGCGCGCAGGTCGTGCACGCACTGGCGCACCGTGCCCGAGGAGACGAAGCCGGCGTGTCCCCACAGCGCCTCGGAGATGTCGCGCGCGTGGACGGCGCGGTAGCGCCGGCAGATGAGGTACTTCAGCAGGCGACCGGGGCGCCGTCCGAGCCAGCGCCCGCAGGCCGGATCGCCTTCGACATCCATGCAGCCCAGCGTCCGCACGCGGACGATCTCGTCCTCGAGCTCGGACCGCTGGCGCACGAGCAGCGCACGGTGCGGGCTGTCGGGCGAGACGGCGATGCAGGTCAGCGGGCCCCCACGCTGGATCGTGAGCAGCTCGCCGATCCCGTCCTCGACGTCGACGAGCACGCCGTCGCCGTCGACGATCGCGACGTACGGGACGCAGTTGGCGTGCTCCGGCCCTCCGTAGTCCCACGGCTCAAGCGCGACGCTCTTTTCGTACGGTCCCGTGCTGACTCGCATGGCCGGTGCCCCCCCGAGCTCCGGTACGCCCCTCCCGAGGGCGTTGCGCCGGAGAGTAGTGATCCTGGTGGAGGGACGTACCCGCGCGGAGCAACGTTTGCGCGTTCAGGCAACGCGCGAGCGCGGGCGGAGGACTTCGCACCTATCCCAACCGGGATAGGGTCCTTAGACCCCCTGCTCGAGCGCCGCGCGCTCCACGCGCTCGACGACGTCGTCGAGGTCGTCGGTCACGTGCATGAGGTCGAGGTCCTCCACGTCGATCTTGCCCTCTCCGGCAACGCGCGCGCGCAGCCATTCGACGAGGCCCGACCAGTACGCCGTGCCGACGAGGATGACTGGGAAGGAGTGGATCTTCTGCGTCTGGATGAGGGTCAGCGCCTCGAAGAGCTCGTCGAGCGTGCCGTAGCCGCCGGGCAGGGCGACGAACGCGTTGGCGTAGCGCACGAACATGACCTTGCGGCAGAAGAAGTAGTGGAAGTCCAGCGACACATCGACGCAGTGGCTGGCGTGGCCGTGCTCGAACGGCAGGTCGATGTTCAGGCCGATCGAGAGCGCGCCGGCGTCGCGCGCACCGCAGTTGGCCGCCTCCATCGCTCCGGGGCCGCCGCCCGTGATGACCGCGAAGCCGGCCGCACCGAGCCGGCGCCCGACGTCCCGCCCCAGCTCGTACTCCGCGGTTCCGGGCGCCGTGCGGGCCGAGCCGAACACGGACACGGCGCGGTGCAGCCCGTTGAGCTCGCGAAAGCCCATCGCGAGCTCGGCGGCCATCCGCTCGACGCGTGTCGCGTCGCTGATCTCGCTGGCGACCGCCTCCTCCTGGGCGCCGATCAGCTCCTCGTCGGGGGTGGCGGGGCGGCGCGGCATGCCCACCCGAGGGTAGAGCGTCGTTCGCGGTGCTATGGACGGTCGTCCATCGCCTCGGCGGCCACGCCGAGCTGCGCCGCACGCTCGTGGGCGGCGCCGCCGTCGGCGGGCGGATCGGCGAGCTCGAGCGCCCGCGGCAGGCGGCGGCTGCCCGCGACGCGCCATTCCGTCAGCGGCTGGAGGATCCCGCGCAGCGCCAGCGCGCCGCCGACGTAGCGCGGTGCCCAGATGCGCGCCGAGCGGCGGGCGACGCCGCGCTCGATCGCGTCGACCGCCTCCGCCAGCGGCGCCGGCCGCGCCACGAAGCCAGGCATGAGCGCCATGAGCGCCTGCGTCGAGGCGTGCGCGAAGCTCGCCTTCACGAGGTCGGTGTCGATGAAGCCGAAGTACGCGCAGCCGACGCGCGCGCCCGTCGGCGCGAGCTCGACGCGCAGGCAGTCCGTCATCGCCTCGACGCCCGCCTTCGAGGCGGTGTAGGCGCCCATGAGCGGCGTGTGGCTGGCGGCGCTCAGCGACGCGATGTTCAGGAGGTAGCCGCGGTTTCGCACGATCTCGGCGAGCACGGCGCGGTCCGTGCGCCAGGTGCCGAGCAGGTTGACCTCGAGCGTGCGCTCGACCTGCTCGCGCGGCGCGGTCGCGAGGCGCCCGATGAACATGAGGCCGGCGTTCGCGATCGCGACGTCGATCGCGCCGAAGCGCGCGATCGTGCCCTCGACGGCGCTGTCCAGGGCGTCGAAGTCGGCGACGTCGGCCTCGAACCAGGCGGCCCGCGGGCCAAGCTGCCCGGCGAGCGCCGCGAGATTCTCGGGCTCGAGGCCGACGAGCGAGACGTTGGCGCCCGCGGCGTGCAGGCGCTGCGCCACCGCGGCGCCGATCCCGCGCGCGGCGCCGGTGACGAAGACCGTCCTCCCGGCCACGTCGAAGCGCGAGCGGCGCATCAGGCGACCGGCGCCGGCACGGCGCCGCGCCGCAGCTCGTAGGCGCGCGTGTCGAAGCGGCGGGTGCGGTGGCGGAAGCGGAATGTGAAGTCGGGCCAGATCGTCGTGTTGCGTCCCTCGGCGTCGAGGTACCAGCTCGCGCAGCCGGACATCCACACGGTGCCCGGCATCTTCGCCTGGATGCGGGCGTTGTAGGACGCCATCGCCTCCGGGCGGACCTCGAAGGCCGCGATCTGCTGCTCGTCCATGACGCGCAGGGCGTCCATGACGTAGCGCAGCTGGGACTCGATCATGAACACCATCGAGTTGTGGCCGAGGCCGGTGTTCGGCCCGATGAGCTTGAAGAAGTTCGGCAGCCCGCCGATCGTCGCGCCGAGGTAGGCCTGCATGCCGGCCGCGGCCTGCTCGGCGAGCAGCGTCCCGTCGCGGCCGCGGACGAGCTTCATCGTCGGCGGATCGGTCACGTGGAAGCCGGTGCCCAGGATGATCGTGTCGACCTCGCGCTCGCTGCCGTCGGCGAGGACGATCGTGGTGCCGCGGATCTCGCGGATCGCGTCGGTGATGAGCTCGACGTTGCGCCGCGTGAGCGCCGGATACCAGTGGTTGGAGAGCAGCACGCGCTTGCAGCCGAGGCGGAACTGCGGCGTCAGCCTGCGCCGCAGCTCGGGGTCGCGCACCTGCTTGCGCAGGTGCGCCGCCGCGATGCGCTCGGCGCCCGCCATGACGCGCTCGTCCTTGATGAAGCCCAGCAGGAAGCTCTCGCGGGCCCAGTAGACGGCGGTCCGGACGGCCTTCTGCGCGAACGGCGCCAGCTTGTAGAGGCGGCGCTCGAAACGAGTCGTCGGGCGGTCGGTGTGCGGCAGGATCCACGGCGCCGTGCGCTGGAAGACGTGCAGCTGCGCGACCGTCCCGGCGATCCGCGGGACGAACTGGATCGCCGAGGCGCCGGTCCCGATGACGGCGACGCGCTCGCCCTCCAGATCGTGGTCGTGGTCCCACTCGGCCGAGTGGAAGATCGTGCCCTCGAAGCTGTCGAGGCCTGCGATGGCGGGCACCTGCGGGTGGCTCAGCGGCCCGGTCGCGTCGACGAGGATCTGCGCCATCCACGCGCCCTGCGACGTCTCGACGTGCCAGCGCCCCCGGACGTCGTCCCAGGCGGCGGCGCGCAGCTCGCGGCCGAAGCGGATGTGCGGGCGCAGGTCGTGACGCTCCGTGAGGTCGCGCAGGTAGTCCCAGATCTCCGGCTGGCGCGAGTACGTGCGGCTCCAGCTCGGGTTGGGCGCGAAGGAGAACGAGTACAGGTGCGAGGGCACGTCGCACTGACAGCCCGGATACGTGTTGGCCTGCCACGTGCCGCCGACGTCGTCGGCCCGCTCGAGCAGGACGAAGTCGTCGATCCCCGCCTGCTTGAGGCGGATGGCGAGGCCGAGCCCTGCGAAACCGCTGCCGACGATCGCGATCCGCACGGGCGTGGCATCGGCGCCGTCGCCGGCGGGCGATTCCGCGGGGGCCGCGGGCAGGTCGAGGAGCTCGCTCATCCGCCGGCGTAGGTCGGGGGGCGGGCGGGCCAGATGTCGCTGGGCGGCCCCGGCTCCCGCTGGGGATCCGGCTCCGGCGTGGGCGGCGCGAGCGGCGGCGTGCCGCGCCGCAGGCCGGCGGTGACGCCGACGCGGTGCAGCCCCCAGGCGAGCAGCCCCAGCAGCAGGAGGGTGCAGGCGAGCACCGTCGCGTACGCGCCGTACGTGATCGCCGCGTCGCGCGTCCTGGCCTCCCGCTGGAGCAACAGCTTGTCGGCGTAGAACGGGCGATCGAAGCTGCGCGGTGCCGGGACCTCGCCGACGGGGATCGCCGCATCGGCAGGGGCGTAGACCGGCAACCCGAGGATCGCGTTGTCCTTGTGCAGGCGGATGATCGTCTTCCACGAGCCGGAGACGGGGATCGGCTTGGTCGTCTCGTAGACGCCCGGCGCGATCTTGCGCAGGTGGTCGACGACGAGGCCGCCGCCCTGCCAGGCCGTGGCCGTGAACCAGGTCGCGTGCTCGGCCGCGTCGCGCGGGCGCACGGTGACGGTTGCCGTCGCGGTGCGGGTGGGCCCGGCGCTCACGTCGCGCAGCGCGACCTGGCCGCTGAGGCCAGTCTGCGTCCGCGTGACGAGTGGGAAGGCGAGCATCGCGAACACGGCGACGGCCGCGGTCAGTGCCGTCCAGCGCAGCGGCCGGCTGTACTCGATGCGCTCGGAGCCCAGCCGCGCGCCGATCCAGGCGCCGATGAGCGAGCCGGCGACCGCCATCGCGAACCCGAGCGCGATCGTCTCCGGGAGGATCTCGGCCGGCCAGGGGATCGGCATCCAGAGGTGCGACCAGCCCCACTCGGCAGCGAGGCCGACCGTGCCGATGAGCGCGCCGGCGACCGCTCCGAAGACGAGCGGGCGCTTCGGCGAGACGACGAGCGCGACGCCCTCGACGAGCAGCGCCTCGGCGATGTAGAGCGGGAAGTGGGGCAGGCTCTGGCCGAGCGAATCGTGCACGCCCAGCGCCAGGAGGCCGCGCATCGCGATGAAGAAGGCGACCGCACCGAGCGCTCGGCCCGGGCCGAGCCACACGCGCGTCGCCACGAGCCCGACGCCGGCGGCGAGCATGACGAGCATCGGGTGGTAGATGAGCTGGAACTGCGGCACGCCGAAGTCGAACTCGCCCTGGAAGGTCGAGAGGCCGACGAGGAGCCCGCCCGGCAGCCAGACGTGGCGCAGGTGCCGGACCCAGCCGTACTCGCGGTCGGGCAGCCCGCTCGCACGCACCGCGCGGCGCACCTCGACCTGGATGATCGCGATGCCGATGAGCGTCATCGCGGCGCCGCCGATGAGCATGAGGTGCGTCGGGCCCCACAGCGTGACGTCCTGGCCGAAGAGCCGGTGCCAGAAGTCGTCGAGCGGGAAGCCGAGCAGCGAGAACGCGCCCGCGCCGCACATCATGAGTCCGCCCAGCGGGGCGTACCAGTCGCGCGTGATCCTGATCGCGGTCGGGCCCGGCCGGTCGGGGAGATCCTCGCGCGAGAGGCAGATCGAGAACCAGCCGGCGGCGAAGATCCCGTACAGGCCGGCGAGGATGAAGAAGTGCGAGGGGTTGCTGAAGACGCCGGGGTCGCGCCCGCGGTCGATGTGCAGCGAGACGTCCCAGTACAGGCCGAAGACCGCCGTGATCAGCGAGATGATCGCCAGGCCGCAGGGAAGCGACGCCCACGCCGGCTGGCCGGAGATACGCTCGGAGAAGCGCTCGAACCAGCCGAGCGTCGGAACCATCTCGCTGCGGTGGCCGAGGCCGCCCATGAGCAGCACGATCACCGCGAAGCCGGCGATTCCGCCCGCCAGTCCAAGGTCCTTCGCCGACGCGCCGCCGGCGGAGCCAGCCGCGGCGAGGAGCGAAGCCGACGCGTGGAGAGCGCTCATGACGGCGCCACCATAGCATGTAACGTCAGTTGATGTCGAATAGCGGGTGGGTACGGCGGTGAGGGCGTGGGCACCACCGAACGCTCCGGGCGCGGCGGCCCCGCCGCCACGAACGCCCGAACGCCTTCCTCGATGCCTCCGTTCGCAAGCGATGGCCCCTCAACCCGGGCCGAGTCGCCAAAGGCCCGGCAGCCCGGCGGCTCAGCCGCCGGCGGCCTTCGGGTTGCCGGTCGCCTGGTCGGGGCCGCCGTCCTCGGGCGCGTGTCCCTCCGGCGCGTCGCCGTCCGGGATCTCGTTCTCCGCATGCCTCTTCGGGTCGATCCCGGTTCCCGGCTGGCTGTCCTCGGGATAGCCCTCGCCGACGTCGGTCGGCTGTTCCTCACGTTCGGTCATGCGCGAGAGATACCCGGCCGGCGCGTCGCGGACGCGGGCGCGGGCGCGGGCGCGCAGATGTTGCCCTCGTGTAAACAGCGCGCGAGCTCGACCGCCGCAGGGAAGCTTGCGCCGCATGGGGCAGGACATCGTCCTCGTGCTGCTCGTCGCGGTCGCGCTCGCCTTCGACTTCACGAACGGGTTCCACGACACCGCCAACGCGATGGCGACGTCGATCGCCACGCGCGCGCTGCCGCCCAAGGTCGCCGTCGGCCTGTCGGCGACCCTGAACTTCGTCGGCGCGTTCATCTCACTGAAGGTCGCGGCGACGATCGCCGCCAACATCGTCGACGCCGCGGCGATCACGCCGACGATCATCCTCGCCGGGCTGCTCGGCGGGATCTTCTGGAACCTGCTCACCTGGCGGCTCGGGCTGCCGTCGTCGTCGTCGCACGCGCTCATCGGCGGGATCGTGGGCGCCGTGCTCGTCGCCGCGGGCAGCGGCGCCGTCTTCGCCGACGGCGTCGTCGGCAAGGTGCTCGTGCCGGCCGCGGTGGCACCGCTGCTGTGCCTCGGCGCCGCCGCCACGGCGACGTTCATCGTCTACCGGCTCATCCGCGGGCGGCCGCGGGAGGAGCTGCACCGTGGCTTCCGGCTCGGGCAGATCGCGAGCGCCTCGCTCGTCTCGCTCGCGCACGGCACGAACGACGCACAGAAGACCATGGGCGTCATCACGCTGGCGCTCATTTCCAACGGCAACCTGTCCGGGCCGCATCCCGGCGTCCCGGCCTGGGTGGTCGTGTCCGCGGCGACGGCGATCGCGCTGGGCACCTACACCGGTGGCTGGCGCATCATCCGCACGGTCGGCCACAGGATCACCGGGCTCGAGCCGCCGCAGGGCTTCGCCGCGGAGATGTCCAGCGCGGCGACGATCGTGTCTGCGACGAACGCGGGCTTCCCCCTGTCGACGACGCACGTCACCTCCGGCGGCGTGATGGGCGCCGGCGTCGGCAAGCGCGCACGTGACGTCCACTGGGACGTCGTCGCGCGCATGGCCACCGCGTGGGTGCTCACGCTCCCGGCCGCCGGCGCGCTGGCCGCGGTCTTCTATCTCGTGACGCGCGCGCTGGGCACCGACGTCGCCGGGCCGCTCATGGTCAGCGCGCTCGCCGCCGTCGGCGCCGCCGCCCTGTACGTCGAGACCCATCGGTCCCGCGATCGTGTGACCGCGGCGGACGTCTGACGATGCTCGCGACGATCGTCGACTGGACGGCGCTGTGGCACGTCGTCGCGTACTCGTTCGTCGTCAGCGTCGCGGTCACGACGCTCTTCACGAGCGGCCTCGTCCTCGTCGAGCCGGGCGATCGGCCGCCCTCTGCCGTGCGGCGCGCGCTCGGCGGCCTGTTGCTGCTCGCGAGCTTCGCGCTCGTCGCCGCCGGGCTCTACGTCGTCTTCACGACGAAGTAGCCACCCTCAGAGCAGGCCGATGGCCGCGCCGGCATCGCGCACGATGTCGAAGAGCGGCGACGGGACGATGCCGAGGATGAGCGTCAGGGCGCCGAAGATGACGGCCACCGCCACGACCTCACCCTGCGCACGCAGCGCGGTCGCCTCCTGCGACCCGCCGGCGAGGACCGGCCGGTCGGCGCCCGGCAGCGGCGCCGGGGAGATGCGCTCGTCCGGCGTCATCCAGATCGCCGCGATGACGCGCAGGTAGTACGCGAGCGAGATCATCGAGCCGACGACGATGAAGACCGCGAGCCACGTGTAGCCGTTGTCGACGGTGGCGTCGATCAAATAGAACTTCCCGATGAAGCCGGCCGTCGCCGGGAAGCCGGCGAGCGCGAGCATCGCGATCGTCATCGGCCAGGCCAGCAGCGGCCGCGACGAGCCCAGCCCGTTGAGTGACGCGATGTCGTCGCCGTAGGGCGTCTCGCGCTCGCGCGCGACGATGACCGCGAAGGCCGCGAGGTTCATGACGAGGTAGACCGCGAGATAGAACACCGTTGCCTGCAGCCCGAGCCGCGACGCGACGACGACGCCGGCGAGCATGTAGCCCGCTTGGGCGACCGACGAGTAGGCCAGCAGGCGCTTCAGCGACGACTGCCCGAGCGCGCCGACGTTGCCGACGACGATCGTCACCGCCGCGAGCACCGCGAGCGCCGGCGCCCAGTCGCCCGAGGCGTCGATGAGCGCGACGTCGAAGAGGCGCAGCATGACCCCGAACGCGGCCGCCTTCGTCGCGACGGCCATGAACGCGGTGATGGGCGTCGGGGCACCCTCGTAGACGTCGGGCGTCCACTGGTGAAACGGCGCGACCGACGCCTTGAACGCGAGTCCCACGATCCCCAGGGCGATGCCGGTGAGCAGCAGCGGATCGTTGACGAGGTCGCCGCCGCGGTGCACGGCGGCGGCGATCGCGCCGAAGTCGGTCGCGCCGGTGGCGCCGTAGAGGAACGCCAGGGCGTAGAGCAGCGTCGCCGATCCCAGCGAGCCGATGACGAGGTACTTCAGCCCCGACTCCAGCGACGCCTCGCGGCGCATCTCGGTCGCGCACAGGACGTAGAGCGGGATCGACAGCAGCTCCAGGCCGAGGAAGACCGTGACGAGGTTCTGCGCCGCGACGAGCACGATCATCCCGGCGATCGACGTCAGCAGCAGCGAGTGGTACTCCCCGTGCGCCGCCTCGCGGGGCGCCACGCTGCGCCACGACAGCAGGATCGAGGAGATCCCCGCGACGCAGAACAGCAGCGTCAGGATGAGCGTCAGCTCGTCGAGTCGCAGCGCGCCGGAGATCAGGTCCTTGCGCTCGCCCCACTGCCAGATCGACAGGCCGGCCGCCACGAGCAGCGTCACCACGCTCAGGACCGGCACGACGATCTCGCGCAGCGTGCGCGAGCGGCTGAGCCCGAGGCCGAGGACCACCAGCGCGCCGGCGAAGACCGCGACGAGCGGCGACAGCCCCGCCCAGTCGATCGCGGGCCCGGCGACCTTCGCGGCGGCGACGATCATCGCGAGGACCAGCCTCTCGGTTCGACGGTTGAGCAATGGCGCGACGTCATGGGCCGCTCCCGCGCTCGGCGGCAAGGGCCGCCGGCGCCGCCTTGCCG
>DASWQM010000086.1:0-18256 GCA_036403675.1 Solirubrobacteraceae bacterium
CGATCCGCGGGCGGCTGGCGAGCAGCCCGACGGTGTAGGGGTGGCGCGCGGCGCCGAGAACCTCCGCGGCCGTGCCCGTCTCGACGATCCGGCCCGCGTAGGCGACCGCGATGCGGTCGCAGATGCGTGCCGCCACGCCGAGGTCGTGGGTGACGAAGAGCAGCGCCGTGGAGCGCTCGCGCACGATCTTCGCGAGCAGGTCGAGGACGAGCGCCTGGACGGTCACGTCGAGCGCCGTCGTCGGCTCGTCGGCGACGACGAGGCGCGGCTCGCGCGCGAGCGCCATCGCGATCATGACGCGCTGGCGCAGCCCGCCCGAGAGCTCGTGGGGATAGGCGCGCGCCTTGACGGCGGGCTCAGGGATGCCGGTGTCGGCGAGCAGCTCGTGGACGCGCTCGTCGGACGCCCCGCCGGCCGCCTCCGCGACCTGGCGCCCGACCCGCATCGTCGGGTTCAGCGACGTCATCGGGTCCTGGAAGATGGCCCCGAGGTCGGTGCCGCGGCGGCGGCGGCGCGCGTCCTCGTTGGCGGCGACCATGTCCTCGCCCCCCAGCCGCACGGCGCCGCTGATGACCGGCTGCGGCCGGGTCGGCAGCAGCCCGAGCGCCGTGAGGCCGAGCACGCTCTTGCCCGACCCCGACTCGCCGACGAGCCCGAGGATCTCGCCGGGGCCGATGTGCAGCCATGCGCCGCGCAGCGCGTGCACGTCGCCGCCGCCGGCGCGGAACGTCACGTGGAGGTCCTCCACCTCGAGGATCGGCGGGTGCAGGCTCATCCGACCGCCATCGCACGCATCGCGGCGAAGGCCGCGAGCGCGTCGCTGCTCGTGACGCGGCAGTCGCGCTGGAGGTAGGCCATCGCCTCGAGCGCCGCGTCGTGCGCGCGCCGCGAGGAGCCGCCGACGCAGTCGACGACGACGCGGCAGTGGTAGTCGTGCTGGTGGGCGTCGGCGAAGGTGTAGTGCACGCAGACGTCGGTGAGCGCGCCGACGAGGATGAGCGTCCGCGCGCCGTAGGACTTCAGGATCAGCTCGAGCTCGGTCGCGAAGAACGCCGAGTAGCGCCGCTTGCGGATGAGGTACTCGTCGGGCCGCGGCTCGAGCCCGTCGGCGAGCTCGGTGGCGAGATCGCCCTCGATGCAGTGGATGCCCTCGGCGCCGTCGAGCTCGCGCCCGATGTCGGTGAGCGTGGGCTTGTGGACCTCCTGGATGAAGACCACGGGCACCGCGGCGGCCCGCGCGCCGCCGACGAGCGCGCGGATCCGGGCGTGGCGCTCGGCGCCGCCGTCCATGTGCGGGATCCCGCTGTCCTGCGGCGTGACCTCGCCCTTCTGCACGTCGATGACGACAAGCGCGACCTGTCCGTGGAGCTTCAAGGCGTCGGACTCCTCTCCCAACCAAAAACGCCCAGGAGATGTGATGTCTCCCGGGCTTTTGTCCCTCCGTGTCAACGCGGCTATGTAGGTGCCGGCCGGCCCTCTCGGACCAGTCCTGCCGACGGCGGCAGCGGAACCCTAGGGCGCTGCCGAGCCTAAGCCGCGGCGCCGCCCGGCTCCAGATCCCGGTGGGCCAAAGATCTGCACCGATCTTCGACACGTGGGCCAACGCGCGACCGCGGCATGCGCCCAACCGTCCACTAACGAGATCCCAACGCGACGCACAGCGGGGTCCATCTGAGCCCGCGTATCTCTTGCGGGCAATGGCTTACCTCGATTCCGGCCGGTGCGGGACCGCATGACCGTAGTTGACGACTTCAGGGACCACGTCGTCGAGCCGTCGGAGGTGGCGACCGGTGGCGCCCCGCCGTACCGCTCGCTGCTGGACATCTTCAGCGCGACGATGGAGCGCTTCGGCGAGCGTGTCGCGCTCGACGCCGGCGACGCGGTCTTGACGTATCGCGAGCTGTGGGACGCCGCGGGCGCGCTCGCCGTCGAGCTCGGCCTGGCCGGTGTCGGGCCCGGCGACCGCGTGGGAGTCCGGGTTTCGAGCGGCACGGCGCAGCTGTACGCGAGCATCTTGGGGGTCCTGCGCTCGGGCGCGGCCTATGTGCCCGTGGACGCGGACGATCCTGCGGCGCGCACGGAGCGCATCTGGACCGACGCGATGGTCTGCGCCGTCATCGAGGACGGGTCGATCGCCTGGACGTCCGTGGCGCCGCGGGGCGGCGACGAGCAGCCGGCGCTCGATGACGACGCGTGGGTGATCTTCACGTCGGGCTCGACCGGTGCGCCCAAGGGCGTCGCGGTGACCCATCGCTCGGCCGCGGCGTTCGTCGACGCCGAGGCGCGGCTCTGGACCGTCGCGCCGGAGGACCGTGTTCTGGCCGCGCTGTCGGTCGGATTCGACGCCAGCTGCGAGGAGATGTGGCTTGCGTGGCGCACCGGCGCCGCGCTGGTGCCCGCGACCCGCGCGGTCGTGCGCTCGGGTGCCGATCTCGGGCCGTGGCTCGTGGACCGCCGTGTGACGGTCATCTCGACGGTGCCGACGCTCGCGGCGCTGTGGGACGCGAGCGTCCTGCAGGGCATCCGGCTGCTCATCCTCGGCGGGGAGGCGTGTCCCGACGAGCTCGCGTGGCGGCTGGCGGTCGGCCGCGAGCTGTGGAACACCTACGGCCCGACCGAGGCCACGGTCGTCAGTACGGCGGCGCGCCTCGTGCCGGGTCGGCGGGTGACGATCGGCCTCCCGCTCGACGGGTGGGAGGTGGCGGTGATCGACGCGCGCGGCGAGCCGGTCGGCATCGGCGAGACGGGCGAGCTCGTCATCGCCGGCGTCGGGCTCGGGCGCTACCTGGACAGGCGCTTGGACGCCGAGCGGTTCGCGCCGCTGCCGGCGCTGGGCTGGCGGCGGGCGTACCGGACCGGCGACGTCGTCCGCACCACGTTGGACGGCTTGGAGTTCGTCGCGCGCAGCGACGACCAGGTCAAGCTCGACGGGCGGCGGATCGAGCTCGCCGAGGTCGAGATGCACCTGCGCGCGGTGCCCGCGGTGAGCGCCGCGGCGGCGGCCGTGCGGACGACCGGCGCCGGTAACGCCGTGCTCGTCGGTTACGTCGTCGGCGACGTGGATCCGGCCGCGGTCCGCGCGCAGGTCACGCGGCGCCTTCCGGCGGGCGTCGTGTTGCAGATCGTCGTGCTCGACGCGCTGCCGGTCCGTTCCTCGGGGAAGACCGATCGCGGGGCACTGCCGTGGCCGCCCCCGGCAGGCCGATCCGCAACGGGTGCCGATGCGCTGACCGGTACGGCGGCCTGGCTCGCGGAACGCTGGGCCGATCAGCTGGGGGTACGGCCGACCGGCCCCGACAGCGACTTCTTCGACCTTGGCGGCAGCTCGGTCATGGTCGCGAAGCTCGTATCGGCGCTGCGGGGGCGCTTCCCCGCCGCGTCGATCGGCGACATCTACAACCATCGCCGCCTCGCCGATCTCGCCGACAGGCTGGATGCACTCGACGCCGGGCTGCACGAGGCTCCGACGTCGCCGGCGACTCCCGCAAGCAGGTGGGCACTCGCACAGGTCGCCGGCGTCCTGCTGCTCGTCGCCGCCAGCGCGCCCGCGACCTTCGGCGCGCTGTTCGCGTTCGACGACTGGGAGCACGTCGGCGTCGTGGTTCCCTGGCCGTGGCTGCTCGCGGGCTGGGTGTTGCTCATCAGCCCGGCCGCACGTGCGCTGCTCGTGGCGGTCGTGCGCAGGGCGCTGCTCGGGCGACTGGAGCCCGGGCGCTACCCGAAGCGCAGCTGGCTGGCGTATCGCGTGTGGTTCGTCGACCGCCTCGCGGACGGCTTGCACCTGGAGCACCTGGCCGGCACGCCGTGGTCCAACCGGCTGGCGCGACTGCTGGGCGCTGCCGTCGGCGACGGAGCGCGCCTCGGGACGCTGCCGCCGCCCTCGGCGCTCATCGGCATCGGCGCGGGCGCGACGCTCGAGGCCGGGGTGGACGTCCACGGCTGGTGGATCGAGGGCGACGAGATGGTGATCGGCGAGCTGCGGATCGCTGACGGCGCGCGCATCGGGACGCGATGCGTGCTGATGCCCGGAGCCGACATCGGGGAGGGCGCCGAGATCGAGCCCGGAAGCGTCGTGTCGGGGCGCGTGCTCCCAGGCGAGCGCTGGACCGGATCACCGGCGCGATACGTCGGCGCCGCGGGCGCGAGCTGGCCCGCGGGCGCACCACCACGCGAGCGCCATCGCCGGTTCTGGACGAGCATGTACGGCGTCGGCGTCCTGGGTCTCCGGGCGGTGCCGCTGGCGAGCGCCGTCCCGGCCCTGCTGGCATTCGACGCCCTCCACGGCGTCTCGCCCTCCATCTCCGGGACCGCCGTCACCGCGGCGCTCAGCGCGCCGCTGCTAGCGGCGGTCTTCGTGGTCTGCGAGGCCGTGGTCAGCGCGCTGGTGTTCCGCGCGGTGTCACGGCTGATCCGGCCGGGCTGGCACCCCGACGAGGGCGCCACGGCGTGGGCGCTGTGGCTCACCGGGCAGCTGACGTATGCCAGCAACGCCGCGCTCTTCCCGCTCTATGCGAGCGTCTACACCCGCGCCTGGCTGCGACTGCACGGCCTGCGCATCGGCAGGCGCACCGAGGTGTCGACCACGGAGGGCCTGAGCCGGCTGGACCGCCTCGGCGACACGAGCTTCGTGGCCGACCACCCGATGTTCGCAGGGGCGCGGGCCCACCAGGGCTGGCTGCACATCGAGCCGATCGAGGTCGGCAGCCGCACGTTCATCGGCAACGGCGCGCTGCTGACCGGCGGCACGAAGGTCGGCGACGACAGCCTCATCGGGATCGAGTCCAACGCGCCGCGGCTCAGTGCCGACGGCACGTCCTGGTTCGGCGCGCCGCCGATCGAGCTGCCGCGGGTTCCCGACCGGCCCGATCCGTCGCGCACCACGAACCCGCCGCGCCGGCTCGTCGTCGCGCGCGGGGCCACGGAGATCGTGCGCATCCTGCTGCCGACCAGCGTGTCGATCGTGCTCGGCGCGCTCCTCTTCCTCGCGCTGGACGCGGCCGGCGCCGCCGCGGGCGGACTGGCGATCGTCGCCGTCACGCCGTTCGCGCTCGCAGCGGCGGCCGTCTGCGCCGTCCTCGTGACGATCGCGGTGAAGTGGCTGATCATCGGCCGTTACCGGCCGGGCGAGTACCCGCTGTGGTCATCGCTGGTCTGGCGCGACGAGATCGTCAACTCCTGTCAGGAGCAGCTCGCCAGCCAATGGCTGCTGGAGAAGGCGCTTGGCACCCCACTCGTCCCGGCGTACCTGCGCGCGATGGGCGCCACGGTCGGACGCGACGTCTGGTGCGACACGCTGGCGATCACCGAGTTCGACGTCGTGCACATCGCCGACGGCTGCGCCGTCAACCGCGGCGCGTGCCTGGAGACCCATCTCTTCCACGACCGGCTCCTGCGCATCGGGCCGACCGTGCTGTGCACGGCGTCGACGCTCGGCCCCGTCAGCGCCACGCTGCCGGACACCAGGCTGGGCGCCGGCTGCGTGGTGGGCGGACGCTCCGTCGTCATGCGCGGCGAGGAGCTTCCGCCGGGCACGCGCTGGCATGGCGCCCCGCTGGTCAGCTTGTGAGCCTCGCCACCGCGATCACTGGATGGAGATGACGCCATGACCTTCGCCGCTCGCGACCCTCGCCGGCCGACGCCGGAGTGCCCTGACAGCGGCATCCCCGCCGGGTCGGTCCCGCCCCGCCCTGCGCCACCCGTGCTCGCGGGCCTGTCGATCGTGCTGCCGTGCCTCCACGGGCAGGACACGATCGGCGACGCCGTCCGCGCCGCCACGCGCGCGGGCGACCGCGTCGCCGACGAGCACGAGATCATCGTGGTCAACGACGGCAGCTCCGACGCGACCGCCACGGTGGCGGCCGCGCTCGTCGGCTGGGACCGCCGGGTGCGGCTGCTCATCCATCCACGCATTCGCGGCTACGGCGACGCCGTGCGGTCCGGGATCGGCGCCGCCCGCATGCCGTGGGTGTTCCTCACCGACCCGTCGCGCTTCGACGTCGACGCGCTCGATTCGTTCCTGCCGCTGGCCCCGGACGCCGACCTCGTCATCGACGACGCGGTCACGCTCATCCGCCGCGAGACGCTCCAAGGGCTCCTGCTCGAGGATCGCGGCACGACGGTCGTCACGGAGCTGCGCGTCAAGGCTGCGGCCGGCGGCGCGCGCGTGCGCGCGATCGGCGGCGCGGGCGGCGGCAACGCACAACACAATCGCAACACGATCCTTCACGAAGCACAACGGTGGCTGTCCACACTGCCACGCATGCAGCAGCCCGGGGGACGCCGCCGGCCGGACCGCGACTAATGGACGGACGCGTCCACTAGGGACGGGCACGTGCTCCACACCGCCGCGATCGAGATGCTGGTCTGCGAGGACGACTCGCAGCTGCGGGAGGCGCTGCGTCACTCGTTCGAGCGCGAGGGCCACCGCGTGGTCACGGTCGCCGACGGGCGGTCGGCGATCGACCACGCGAGCACGCAGCACTTCGATGTGCTGCTGCTGGACGTCGCGCTCGGCCCGTCCAGCCCCGACGGCTACGAGGTCTGCCGCGCCTTGCGTGCGCGCCGCAAGCCCGTCGCGATCATCATGCTCACCGCCCGCGACAGCGAGGCGGATGCGGTCGTCGGCCTCGAAGCCGGTGCCGACGACTACGTCGTCAAGCCGTTCGGGCCGGCGGAGCTGCGCAGCCGCATCCGCGCGGTGCTGCGCCGCTCCGGCTCCCACGCGCTGTCGTCGGGGATCCTCACGCGCGGTTCGATCACGCTCGACGCCACCCGTCGCGAGGTGCGCCGTGACGACGAGCCGGTGGGCCTCACCTTCTCGGAGTTCGAGCTGCTGCATGCGTTCATGGCGCGGCCCGGGGTCCTCTTCAACCGCCAGGAGCTGCTGCGCGCGATCTGGGGCGACAGCGCCTATCGCGACCCCCGCGGCATCGACGTGCACGTGCGCCACCTGCGCGAGAAGCTCGAGGAGGTGCCGGAGGAGCCGCGCCTCATCGTCACCGTGCGCGGCGCGGGCTACCGCTTCGCGGAGCCCTGAGTCGTGCTCACCGGGCTGCGCGGGCGGCTCGCCGCGCTGCTGGCGCTCGTCTCCGCGGTGACGCTCGCCGTCTGCGCGCTGGCGCTGCTGCGCCCGCTCGAGCAGCTCCTCACCAACAACGCGCTCAACTCGCTCACCCACGACGCGCGTCAGGGCATGCCGGCACTCATCGCGGCGGCCGGGCAGCCCCCGCACCCCTCACGTGTGCTGACGACCGCGGCGCGCCGCCTGCAGCGCCACGGAGGGGGTGAGGTTGCGGTCGTGGACGCCAGCGGCCAGGTGCTGGCCACGAGCGACCCCGATCGCGGCGGCCTCTTCGACGACGCCGTCCAGGCCCTGCGCGAGAAGCGCGTCGTCCGCTCGACGGCCGGGACGGGCGAGGAGAGCGAGGCGCGGGTCGCGCTGCCGACCAACCGCGGGTTCGCGGTGGCCGTCCGCAAGTCGCTCACCGGCGTCCGCAGCGCCGCGGCCGTCGTTCGCCGTTCCTTCCTCGTCGCCGCCGCCGTCAGCCTGGCGGTCGCCCTGCTGCTCGGTGTCGCGCTGGCCGGGCGGGTCGTGCGACGGCTGCGCAGACTGCGCGACACCGCGCTGACCGTCGCGAAGCTCGGACCCCTCGCCGAGTTCCAGGCTGACGGCGGCCGTGACGAGGTCGGCGACCTCACGCGCGCGTTCGCGACCATGCAGCGCCGCCTGCGCGAGCAGGAGACGGCGCGGCGCGCGTTCGTCGCCACCGCGTCGCACGAGCTGCGCACGCCGCTGACCTCGCTGCGGGTCATGCTCGACAGCGTGCGCGGCGACCTCGCCGATCCGGAGGTCGATCTCGATCACGCCCGCGCCGCGGTCGAGCACGCCGACGGGCAGGCGGAGCGTCTCTCGAACCTGACCTCGGAGCTGCTGGATCTCAGCCGCATCGACGCCGGCGTCCCGCTGCGCTGCGAGCTGTTCGAGGTCGTCGAGCTGGCGCGCTCCGCGCAGGCCGAGCTCGAGGTGCGCGCGAACGAGGCCGGGCGTCCGATGGTCGTCGCGCCGTCCGCGTCGTGCTGGGCCAAGGCCGACCCCGGCAGCACGGCGCAGATCGTGCGGATCCTGCTCGACAACGCCCTGCGCCACGGCGCCGGGCCGGTGACCGTGGGGGTCGAGCACCGCAACGGCATGGCGGCGGTGGTGGTGCAGGACGACGGGCTCGGGGTCCCGCCGGTGGATCGCGAGCGCATCTTCGCGCGCTTCGAGCGCGGCGCATCGGCCAACCCCGGGCCGGGGTTCGGCCTCGGGCTTGCCATCGGCCGCGACCTCGCGCGCAGGATGGGCGGCGAGCTCGAGCTCGACGGGCCCGGCGCAACGGGAGCGCGCTTCGTCCTGACGCTGCCGCGCGCGCCGGCGCCCTGAGGCGGCGCCGTTCGATCAGCCGCAGCGGTCGCGCGCGTGCTGCGCGACGCGCGCGTCCAGCCAGCCGCGGCGCTCGAGCTCGTCGACGAGCCGCACGTAGGGCTCGCTGAAGCGGTCGGCGCGGTCGGGTCGCGGCTCGATGACCTCGCGCGTGCGGCACAGCTCCGCCGCGACGTCGGCGCAGGTGCGGCCGCTGGTCGACGCCGCGGCCAGGATCGCCATCCCGAACGCCGACTCGGCCTGCTCGGGCAGGCGGACCGGACGGCCGAGGACGTCGGCGCGCAGCTGGCACCAGTAGCGGCTGCGCGTCGCGCCGCCGGTGAGGCTCAGCTCGCCGTCGACCGGCGCGCCGAGCAGGCTGACGTAGTCGAGGCACAGCCGCTCGACGTACGCCAGGCCCTGTAGCAGCGCCGCGAAGTGGTCGGCGTCACCGGCGGGCTCGCCGACGACGAAGCCGTGGGCCTGCGGCGCGTCGAACGGGAAGCGCTCGCCGCGGGCGACGAGCGGGTACGCGAGCGGCGCGTCGTGCTCGTGCGCCTGCGCGCGGCGGCCGAGCTCGTCGAGGTCGCGACCGGGGAAGCGCTGGCTCAGCACGCCGGCGCCGCTGCTCGACGCCCCGCCGGGCAGCCAGCCGCCGTCGGGCGACCGGTGGCAGTACAGGACGCCGTTGGGGTCACGGATCCGGCGCGGCGCGACGCCCTTGAGCACGAGCGTCGTGCCGAGGACCGAGTTCCACGCGCCGTCGCGCAGCGCGCCCGCCGCGAGCTGCGCGGCGCACCCGTCGGTCATCCCCGCGACGACCGGCGTACCGGCCGGCATGCCGGTCGCCGATGCCGCGCGCTCGCAGACCGCGCCGAGGCGGGCGCCGGAGGGGACGACCTCAGGCAGCAGCTGCGCCGGCACCCCCAGCGCGTCGAGCAGCTCGCCGGGCCAGCGCTCGCCCTCGACGTCGTAGCCGCTCTTCAGCGCGTGGCTTGCGTCCGTCGCGACCAGGTCGCCGACGAGGCGCCGCGTGACGACGTCCGGCTGGTGGGCCAGGCGCGCGCGGCGCGCGAGCGCCGGATCCTGCTCGATGAGCCACACGAGCTTCGGCAGCCCCCAGCCCGCGCCGACGCGGTGGCCGAGCGCATGCCCGGCGTGCGCGACGCGCTCGGCCTGCGCGGTCGCGCGCGTGTCGTCGTACATCAGCGCCGGCGTCAGCGGCGCGCCCGCGCGGTCGACGAGCAGGATCGTCCCCGAGGTGGCGCACGTCGCGACGCCGTGCACGCGCTCGGCCGCGACGGCCGCGAGCGCGTCGCGGCAGGCGCCGGCCACCGCCTCCCACCAGGCGTTCGGATCCTGCTCGTGACGAGGGCCGTCGCGGCGGCTCGCAAGCGGCCGCGACCCGCTGCCGGCGAGGCGGCCAGATGCCGCCACCGCCAACGCGCGGGCACTCTGCGTGCCGACATCGAGACCGACCCAGACGGGCTCGGCGTCCGTCACGGCGCCGCCGGCAGGCGCGGCGGCAGGCCCGGCTCGGCGGGAGGCGCACCGTCGTCGTGGGCGTCCGCGAGGCGCAGCTGCCACCACGAGACGTCGCGCCAGGCGCCCGCCTTCCAGCCGATCGCGCTGTAGGTGCCGACGAGTTCGAAGCCCATCGCCCGGTGCAGCGCGACGCTCGCGTCGTTGGGCAGGGTGATCCCGGCGCAGGCGGTCCGCAGCCCCTGCTGGCGCAGGAGGTCCAGCAGCGCGGTGTAGAGCCTGCGCCCGGCGCCGCGACCCTGGTGTGCGGGGTCGACGTAGATCGCGACGTCGGCCGCCCAGCGATACGCGGCGCGCACATGGTGCGGGCTCGCGTACGCGTAGCCGACGACGCCCTCGGCGTCCTCGAGCACGAGCCACGGGTGCGTCTGGGAGGTGCGCTCGATGCGCGCGGCGACCTCCTCGGCGCTGGGCGCCCACTCCTCGAACGACGCCACCGACGCGGTCACGTACGGCGCGTAGATCGCCGCGCAGGCAGCGGCGTCGCGCGCGGGATCGGCGTGACGGAGCGTCGGAGCCACGGCGCCATGATGGCAGTGCCACGGCGCGCGTCCGCCGCGCCGCCAGCGGGTAGGCGAGGGCGTCATGCGAAGCGCGGTCGTCGTCGTCGACATGCTCAACAGCTATGACCACGAGGACTCGGAGCGCCTCACGGCGTCGGTCCGCGAGGCGCTGCCGGCGATGCTCGAGCTGCTCTCGCGAGCGCGCGAGCAGGACGTCCCGATCATCTACGTCAACGACAACTACGGCGATTGGAGCGCGTGCCGGCCCGACCTCGTCGAGCACGCGCTGCAGGGCCGGGCGCCCGACCTCGTCGAGCCGATCGCGCCTCCGCCGGACGTCGGCTTCGTCGTCAAGGCGCGCCACTCGATCTTCTACCAGACGCAGCTGGAGTACCTCCTGCGCCAGGAGGAGATCGACCGCATCCTCCTCGTCGGCCAGGTCACCGAGCAGTGCATCCTCTACTCTGCGCTGGACGCCTACGTGCGCCACTTCGCCGTCGCCGTCCCACACGACGCGGTCGCCCACATCTACGCCGATCTCGCCGACGCGGGGCTGCGGATGATGGGCCGCAACATGCGCGCCGACGTCTGCGCCGCGGCGGACTGTGAGCTGTAGGCGTGTGTCGTCACGCCCCGATTGGGTAGCCCGACCTTTCGACTTCACCTGCAAAGGAGCACCACGATGGCCGATCCGACCACCCGCGAGCTGAAGCTGATCCAGTACCTCAACGAGGCTTATGGCAAGGAGCGCGAGCTCGAGACGGCGTTGCAGGCGCACATCAAGATGACGACGCGCGACGCCTACAAGAAGCGGCTGCAGGCGCATCTCAAGGAGACCAAGGGTCACGCGCGCGACGTCAAGGCGCGCATCAAGAAGCTCGGCGGCACGGCCGAGGAGATCTCCGTTCCGGGGCCGGAGGTCGTCAAGGAGGTCGCGACCGGAGCGCAGGCGGTTGCGAGCAAGGCCGTCGCGCTCGCGCAGGGCCCGCTGCACGCGCTGCGCGGCACGAGCGAGCAGGAGAAGCAGCTCAAGAACGCCAAGACCGAGTACGCCAACGAGGCCGAGGAGATCGCGATGTACACGGCGATCGAGGCGCTCGCCGATGCCCTCTCCGACGACGACACCGTCAAGCTCGCGCGTCGCATCCGCCGCGACGAGGAGCGGATGGCGACGTACCTGGAGAAGCTCATCCCAACGCTGACCAAGGCGGTCGTCCAGGACGAGATCCCCGCCGCCGAGCGCAAGCCGGCCGACCAGCGGCGCAGCGCGGCCTCGTCGCGGGCGCGCTCCGACGGCGGGCGCCGCCGCACCACGACGAGCCGCTCCGCGAACGGCGCGAGCCGCTCGACGAGCAGCACGAGCCGGTCGACGAGCAGCACGAGTCGCGCGCGTGCCAGCCGCGCGTCGTCGCGCGCGAAGGCGAAGACCACGTAGCCGTACGCTGTATCAGGACGCGCCGTCGTTGCTCTTACCGGTTGGGGGCAGTCCCATCGCCAGGCTCCCGCGAGCAAGGAGCAACGACATGCAGCCGGCGCCGCAGCCTCGCCGGACGACGTCCGGACCCCTGCTCCACGGAGGCGGAGAGCTGCACATCGGCCGGCGTCTTCGAGGACTGCGCTCCGCGCCCTCCGACGCTCGCGGCGTCACGGCGAGACGTTCGGCGGAGGCGCTGATCGCGGCGAAGACGAGGTAGCGTGCCGGGCCCATGGCCGACGCGCTGTTTCGCCTCGTCTGCACGCCGGGCGTCCTCGCGCAGGCGCCGGCCGGCTGGGTGAGCACGATGCTGCAGGAGGGCGAGCTCGCGCTGGTCGTCGACGCCGGCGGACTCGACGCGGTCACCGAGCTCGCGCACGCCCTCGACCTCGTGACCGTGCCGCTGCTGCGCACCGAGGACGAGCCGGCCCGGCAGGACGCCACGGTGATGTCCTACGCCGCGTCCAAGCCGCTGGTCTGGATCGCCGGCGGCTTCGGCGAGGCGGCGACGCAGTGGGCGCACCAGCGCGGCCCGATGACGCTCCTCGTCGACGCCGACGGCGCGCTGTCGGCTGAGGAGCGCCGGCGCGTCGAGCGCTTCGTCGTCATCCTCGGGCGACAGGCGGAATAGGGCTAAAGCTTTCGCCGCGCGCTGCCGATGTGGTTATTGGAAGCGCGGGTCCTCTCCTCCCTTTGCCCCGTTTCTGTCGGCCGCGGGCGCCAAGCCAAACCACCGCGCCCGCGGCCGACCTCCCTCTTCAGGCGCTGAGTGGCGTTTAACCGGTATCCGGGGCGCGCCACTTGATTACCTATGCAATGCGACGGCGGTGTCCGCCGCCGCCGAGCGGGGCGAGGCATCGTTGTCTTCAGGCGCCGCGTCGCCGTCGCCCGCCGCTGCGCGGTCTGCTCGCGCCGGCCGGCGCGGCGTCGGCGCGATCGCGCGCTGGATCGGCGACCGCGCCGCTCGCACGAGTTGCTAGTTACCTATATCCTGGACGACGCGGCTCGGGAGTTGAGGGCGGCTCGCGGGACGCTGGCAGCCACGGAGACAGTGTGTCTGATCGCAGCGCCGCTGGATCCAACCTCACAGCGAAGAGAGGTGGTTTCGATGCCCGAGCCCCGCTGCCGACGTGCCGAAAATAATGGTAATTCGGGTCCGCTGAGTCTGAAGCTCCGAGATTTCCGCGAAGGCGACGCCCAGATCATCGCGGTCGCCGGGAGGTTCGACGGCTGGACGATGGATGAGATCGAGCGCGAGCTCGAGCATGCTGACGGCACCGATGCCCAGGTCATCGTGCTTGATCTGCGCGTCATCGACTTCATCGACTCCGGCAGGCTCAAGGTCGTGGTCATGACCGGGCCGCGGCCGCCGACCGGCGTTCCTCCGGGTTGACGACGTCAAAAGCGGCAGCCGGCGTCCCAGGCGCCACGTTGGTCTCCGTGCGCCGGGATGCCGCCTGCGTCCTTCAGCATCCGCGCGACGTGCAGGAGGTTTCCACGTGAGGAACGTGGTGTCTGCGGGTCGTGAAATCGTTCTCTGGACCGCCCGAGCCGGCATCGAGGTGGCTCGGCCCCGGGCCGGTCTCGCCGAGCCAGGCGGCGTCGGCCTGCGGAGGGATCGTGTACCCGAGGTGCTGCAGCGAGGAGAGGATGCTCATCGAGCAGTGCTTCGCGCCGTCCTCGTTGCCGCCCGCGGTCGGTTACGCGGCGGCCGCTCGAGCGACCGGTGGAGCGCGAGCAGCGCGGCCGCGGCGCCGGCGAGCCCGGCCAGGTAGGCCCAGGTCAGCGGGTTGTCGTGGTCGAACGCGTCCCACGCGCGGATCGCGCCGACGAGCAGCAGCACGACCGCGATGAGGAACGTCTGGACGAGCACCCGCCAGCTGCTCCAGCGCGGGTCGCGCGACAGCAGGAGGAATCCCACCCCGACCTGCGCCGTGAAGCAGGCCAGCACGCGCGCGGTCAGCGGCGTGAGGCTCCAGCCCCATCCATCGATCGCGACGCTCGGCGACACGAGCACGACCGCTGCGACCACCAGCGCGGCGATCGCCGCCGTGCGCGCCGCGCGCCGCACGGTCGCCGGCACGATCGCGTCGCGCGCCTCTGGGATGCCCGGATCGCGGCGTTCGTTGCGCCACCACAGCCAGCCGACGAGGAACGGCGAGACGACGTAGACGATCGTCCAGCCGAAGAACGCGATCGCCGCCGGCGCCGCCGCGTCGCCGTGGTTGAACCTGTCGTAGTGCACGATCGTCGCGGCGAGCATGAGCAGCGCGAACGCCGCCGCCGAGAGCACACCGACGGAGACCTCATGCCAGCGCCGGGCGCGGGCGACGCGCACGAAGAAGTAGGCGCCGGCTCCGTAGCCCGCCCCCATGAAGATCGGCGTGAGGTCGGGCTTGATCGTCCAGGCCCAGAGATCGTGGGTCCGGCTCGGCAGGCCCCAGAGGATCACGAGCGCCGGCACGAGCACGCACACGACGACGACCGCGACCACGTGCATCGCAGGCAGCACTGCGTCGTCGCGCGCGGCCGGGTCCATGGCTTGACCATTGTCTCTGCGCCGCGCGCCGGCGGACCTAGACTTTCGTGCATGCTCCATGCCTCCCGCCCGGCACGACGGTGAGCGCGGATCGCATCGACCCCGCCGATCTCGAGGTCTGCCTGCGGGTGATCGCCGCGGCCGAGGCGCTTGCGGTCGAGCACCCCGACGCCGTCGCGGTCCGGCGCGCGACGGCCGGCCTCTTCAAGACCGTGAAGCTGCGCCGCCGCGCCGAGCGCCGCGCGGCCGTGCTCACCGCGGACGCCGCGGTGACCGCGGCGACGGCCACCGGCGCGGACGGCCGGATCGACGACGAGACGGCCGGCCTGCCGCTGCGCTCGCACGCGAACGGTGCCACCGCGGGAACGCTGCTGCGCGCGCGGGAGTGCTACGTCTGCAAGCGCCGCTACGGCGAGGTCGACCGCTTCTACCACCAGCTCTGTCCGGCCTGCGCCGCGGGCAACCGCGCTCGCCGCGAGGCGCGCACGGACCTCCGCGGCCGCCGCGCGCTGCTCACGGGCGGGCGGGCGAAGATCGGCATGTACATCGCGCTGCGCCTCCTGCGCGACGGCGCGCAGACGACGATCACGACGCGCTTTCCGCGCGACGCCGCGCGCCGCTTCGCCGCGATGGACGACAGCGCCGACTGGCTGCACCGCCTGCGGATCGTCGGCATCGATCTGCGCAATCCCGCGCAGGTCGTCGCGCTCGCCGACGAGGTCGCCGCCGAGGGGCCGCTGGACATCCTCGTCAACAACGCGGCCCAGACGGTCCGCCGCTCCGCCGCGGCGTACGCGCTGCTCGCCGAGGCGGAGGCGGCGCCGCTGGCGCCCGGGCCGCTGCCGGCGATCCGCATCTTCGTCCCCGGCGGCACGGCGAGCGGGCTGCCGCCGGCGGCCGCCGCGTCGAGCCGGCCGCACTGGGCCCCGACGCCGCACGCGCTGGCGGCGCTCGCGCTGAGCGCCGGGTCGGCCTCGCCGGCGCGGATCGCGGCCGAGCAGGCGATCGACGCCGGCGGGCTCGTGCCCGACCTCGCCGCCGTCAACAGCTGGAGCCGGCGCGTCGAGGAGGTCGACCCCGTCGAGCTGCTCGAGGTCCAGCTCTGCAACCAGACCGCCCCCTTCATCCTCGTCGGGCGGCTGCGCGCGGCGCTGGCGGCGTCGGCCGCCCGGCGGACGTACATCGTCAACGTCTCGGCGATGGAGGGCCAGTTCCACCGCGGCTACAAGGGCCCCGCCCACCCGCACACGAACATGGCCAAGGCCGCGCTCAACATGCTCACGCGCACGAGCGCCCATGAGATGCTGCGCGACGGCATCCTCATGACGAGCGTCGACACCGGCTGGATCACAGACGAGCGGCCGCACCCGACGCGGATGCGGCTCGCCGGCGAGGGCTTCCATGCGCCGCTGGACCTCGTCGACGGCGCGGCGCGCGTGTACGACCCGATCGTCCGCGGCGAGGCGGGAGAGGACCTGTACGGCTGCTTCCTCAAGGACTACGAGCCCGCGCCATGGTGACCGGGGCCGCCCTGACCTCGCTCGCCCACGGCGCCGGCTGCGGGTGCAAGCTCCCCGCCGCGGCGCTGCTGCCGATCGTCCGCGACCTGCCGCGCAGCGCCGACGAGCGGCTGCTCGTCGCCTCCGACAGCGCCGACGACGCCGCCGTCTTCAAGCTCACAGACGAGCTCGCGCTCGTGCTGACGATCGACTTCTTCACGCCGATCGTCGACGATCCCTACGACTTCGGCCGCATCGCCGCCGCCAATGCGCTGTCGGATGTCTACGCCATGGGCGGCCGGCCGCTGGCGGCGATGAACGTCGTGGCGTTCCCGCTCGAGCGCCTCGGCGGCGACGTCCTGCGCGAGATCCTGCGCGGCGGCGCCGACGTCGCGATCGCCGCGGGCGCCCCGATCGTCGGCGGGCACTCGATCGACGACCGCGAGCCGAAGTACGGCCTGGCGGTCACCGGCACCGTCCATCCGGGCGAGCTCATCACGAACGCGGGTGCGCGTCCGGGCGACGCGCTCGTGCTGACCAAGCCGCTCGGCGTCGGCGCCGTCGTGACCGCGCGCAAGCGCGGGCTGCACGACGACGCGCTGCTCGCTGGCGCGGTGGCGACGATGGCCGCGCTCAACGACGCCGCCTCGGCAGCGGCTCGCGCCGCCGGGGCGCATGCGATGACGGACGTCACCGGCTTCGGGCTGCTCGGCCACCTGCACTCGCTCGCGCTCGCCAGCGGCGTCGCGGCGCGGATCGACGCCGCGGCGGTGCCTGCGCTCGACGGCGTGCTCGAGCTGCTCGATGGCGAGGACGCGGTCTCGGGCGGCAGCGCGCGCAACCGCGAGTACGCAGCGACGTTCAGCTCGTTCGCGGAGGCGGTGCCGGAGGCGCGCCGCCGGCTCGTCTGCGACGCCACGACCTCCGGCGGCCTGCTCATCGCCGTCGCGCCGGAGCGCGCGGCCGAGCTGGCCGGCGACGTCGTCGGCGAGATCGTGGATGGCGCGCCCGGCACGATCGCCGTACGGTAGCGCCTGGAGCGGCCCGGGCCCGGTGGCCCGACCGACCTTCAAAGTCGGGGGGAGCGCGGCAGACCGCGCTGGAAGGTTCGACTCCTTCGCCGCTCCGTCGTTCATTGCTCCGGAACTCTGTTCGGTCACCTGTCACGCCTGAATGCGAGTCACGAGCCGCTATGCCGCGATCACCGCAGCACCGTTCCTGTGGGGCGCGGAAGGCGCGCGGCTGGACGACGTCGTGCTGCTGCATGACGCGGCGAGCGTCATGACGCCGTGACGCGTCGATCCGGTCCCTCGCGCCCTGACGTCCACTAGCCTCATGGCCATGGAAGCGCAGCAGGTCCAGAACCTCGATCCCGCCGAGCTCATCGAGGCGGCGCCCGACGACGAGTTCGCGCTCGTCGAGCTGCGGCTGGACTGGCCGCCAGAGCTCGAGATCTACCCGAAGCAGCGCTCGCTGTGGCTGCGCTTCTTCGTCATCACCGGGGACGTGCTCGCGTGGATCCCGGGCCGCGGCGAGGCGTGGGCGAGCGCGACCGTCGACGACGAGCTCATCGAGCTCGACGTCTACGTGACGCTGCCGGCGGTGCGCCGCGGGATGGAGGAGCACGACGGCGACGTCGCGGCGGCCATCGCCCCCTACGCGATCGCCGCGATGCAGGCGGCCCTCGCCAACGAGGAGCTGCTCGTCGCCGGCGATTACCACGCGCGCGTGCTGACCGGCGAGGCGCCGCGGCTGCTCGACGAGCTCGCCGACGACCACGGCAGGTTCGGCGCGCCGTCGATCCAGGCGCGGCGCGGCTGGGGACCGCTCGGCTTCGGCGCGCTGCTGGATCTCGTGCAGGAGGCCTTCGGCCCCGTCGACCTCGACCGCGGCGACGTGACGCTCGATCCTGTCGACCGGCCGTCCGAAGCATGCGCCGCATGCGCGGGGAAGAGCTTCGGCTACCCGACGCAGCTCGAGGAGGCGCGCGAGCAGTTCTGCGCGCCGCACGAGGCGGCGGCGCGCGCGCTGAACGCCGGCCGCATCGCCCGCGCCCGCGACTCCAACCCCGCCGGCTGGCGCGCGATCGACAAGGCGGCGATGCGCATCAACAAGCTGCCCGAGCCGACGTTCGCGCCGCAGCCGCCGCGCATCGTCGGCGCGACGCCGGCGCGCAACGACCCCTGCCCCTGCGGCAGCGGCAAGAAGTACAAGCGCTGCCACGGCGCGTGACGATGAGCGAGCGCACCGACCGCCTGCGCGAGCTGCCGTCCGTGGACCGCCTCGCGACCTCGGTCG
>DASWQM010000087.1:0-4716 GCA_036403675.1 Solirubrobacteraceae bacterium
GACGTCGATCACCAACCTGCCGTCGCCCGGCCCGGCGCCCGCCTTCCACGCGCGCGTGAGCGCCTCGCCCAACAGCCGGTCCAACTGGCGCACGTGCCCGAACGTGAACGCGCGCAGGAACGTGCCCAAGGTCGAGGGCGCCGCGACCCAGCCACCCAGCAGCCGGCGCGTGCGCCCCGACCGCAGCACGTCGCAGTCATCGATGCTGTCGGCGCCGAGCGCCATCGCGAAGATCAGCGACATCACCTTGCGCCCCGTGTTGCCCGCCCCCGGCAGCCTGGGTCGCAGCCGCACGAACCGCTGCGCGCATTCCTCGATCCCCAGCCGCGCCGCGAGCGTCGCCAAGAGCATCAGCCCGGCGTCTGAGACGACGCGCTCGTCGTCGAATTTGACCTGGACCCCGTCCAGTCCGACCGGCCCGTCATCCTGCACCACGAAGGTGACCTCCTGACGCGGGCCCCGGCTGCCGTCACAGCCCGAAAAAGCCCTGCTCAGGAGGTCATTCTTCGTCGCCGACCGGACGGAACCGACCTACCGACGCGGTGGATTGAGGCTAAGCGATTCCAGGATTCGAGCGTGCCCCGATGGAGCGACCATGTGCAGCGGTGACAAGCGCCTCTACCGAGCCAAGATGACCCCCGCATTCGCGCACGCGGGCCTCTGGGCGGCGAGGTGACGGAGCCCGATTCCGACGAGCTCGAACCGGGCGCCCTCGTCGGCGGCGAGCTCGGGCGACTCGCGCATCACCGTCGCCAGGAGGCGCACCGGTTGCACGACGTAGCGGATGCCGGCGAGAGCGCGTCCGCACCGTTCATCGAGGTCGGCGCCATCGCGCGATGGTTGCTGCCGTTCGTGTTGCTGATGATCGGGATCGTCCTCGGCATCTACTTTGCGCTCCGGTAGCCCCGGGTTACGTCGAACCTCGCAAGCGGTTCGCCAGCTGCGTCCGCGTCTTGACGTCGAGCTTGCGGAACACCTTGTGCAGGTGGTACTCGACCGTGCTCGGGCTGATGAAGAGTTGAGCGGCGATCTCCCGGTTGCTGTGCCCCTGCGCGGCGAGGTGGGAAATCTGCGCTTCCTGTGGCGTGAGCTCGCCGAGCGTATCGGCCATCCGCTTACGGGCGTGTTCGCCGGTTGCCTCGAGCTCGACGCGTGCCCGTTCCGCGAACGCTTCCATTCCGAACTCGGAGAAGAGCTCGTGTGCCGTCCGCAGCTCCGTGCGGGCGTCGATCCGTCGTCGTTCGCGTCTGAGCCACTCGCCGTAGAGCAGGTGCGTGCGCGCGAGGTCGACGCGCAGGCGTGTCCGCCCGAAATGCTCGATCGCCTCGCGATAAAGGGTCTCGGCCGCTTCGCCTTCCGCGAGTAGGGCACGCGACCGCGCCTCGATGCCCCGCGCCCACGGGGTGCCGCTCGGGCGGGTCGTCTCGCTCAGCACGTCGAGCGCATTCGCCGCGGGCTCTTGCTGGCCGCCGCGGGTTGCGGCCTCGATCAGTTCGACCATCAGCAACGGCGTGAACCACAGCTCGTGCTGGTCCTCGACCGCCTGCTCGGCTGCCGCGAGCGCGACGTCGTAGCGGGCGAGCCCGTTGTGCAGCAGCGCGGTCGCCCATTGCGCGAGCGTGAGACCCATGCCCTCGCCACGCGCGAGGAAGTCCTCGCTCGCCGAGCGGATCAAGCGTGAAGCGTCGACTTCGCGACCGCGGAACGCCGCAAGCGCGAGGGGTGCATAGGGGACGTTGCGACCGTCGGTTGCATCGGTGATCGCATTCGCTTCCGCGATCAGGGAGCTCGCCTCGGCGAGGTTGCCTGCCAATAGTTCGACTGACGCTCGAATGCTTAGGCTGACCGGCAGGACGGTCAGGGCACCGGACTCGCGCCCCAGGCGAACCTGCCTCTGCGTGAGTGCATCCGTGTTCTCGTAGTCCCAGATGTACCCGGCGGCACGACCCGCGAGCCACAGCCAACGGAGCCCTTCTTCCGTTCCAATCTCGTCGTTAGTGAACGCAATCACGGCCTCGCGCAGGACCGGCGTACCCGCAGCGGCCCCGTCCGTGATCAGGACCACGAGTCCGTCGAGAAGAAGATCCGCCGCGTGCGCCGGAGATTCCGGCCGAGGCGCGACGCGGGCCGCGGCCGCGACTCGTCGCATGTCAACCTCGCCCCCCAGTCGACCGGCGAAGAAAGCCGCCGTCAGCGCATCGAGGTAGATCCCGCGCGCGGCCGCAGCGTCGAGGGGCTCCAGACGCTTGGCGGCACTCAGCAACAGGCGCGCCGCCTCACGCCCATGATCCGCCGCCAGCGAAATACGGGCGCGGAGGACGTCCACCCGCGCTCGTTGCACCTCGTCGAGGGGACCCGCCTCCGCCCTGGCAACAAGCGCGAGCGCGTCGTCGAGAGCGCCCACCTGCTGCTTCGCGTCGGCCGCGGCGAGCGCCCGCGACGCGCGCCGGCCGGGGTCGAGGGTCAAGACGGAGGAGCGCTCCAGGAAGGCCGCGGCCGCGGCGAGGCCTCCGCGCGCCTCCGCGCGCGCTGCCGAGCGCTCGAGCTCGGCGGCTACGTCCTCGTCAGGCGTGGATGCCGCCTGCGCCCGATGCCAGGCGCGCCGGTCGGGGTCGCTGTCGGGATCGGTCGCCTCGGCTAAGGCGCGGTGAACTTCGCTCCGCTCTTCCGGTCCTGCTGCTCGATACACCGCCGACCGAACCAGCGGATGCCGGAACACCACGACGCCGTCGAAGGCGAGCAAGCCCTCGGTCTCAGCGCCGCTGCTTGCGGCCGACTCCGTGAGTCCCAGACGCTGTGCAGCCCGCCACTCGAGGGCGCCGTCGCCGGTCGGATCGGCCGCCGCCACGAGCAGCAGACGCCGCGTGTCACGCGGCAGCCGCGCGAGCCTTCGCGTGAAGCTCTGCTCGATCCGGTCGGCGAGAGGGAGCAAGCCGGGCAGCCCGAATCCGCCCGCGAGCTGTGCGGGCGTCAAGCCTCGCGGCAACTCCAAGAGTGCAAGTGGATTGCCGTGCGTCTCGACCACGATCCGCTCCAGCACGCGCTCGTCGAGGCGCGCCGGCAGGATCGAGTCGAGCAGCGCTCGCGCATCGCGGTGGCCGAGAGGCTCGACGCGGAGCTCGGCGAAGCCCGCGAGCGCGTCGATCGGCTGCCGAGCCGCGAAGACGATTGCGATCTTCTCCGCCAGCAGGCGACGCGCCACGAACGCGAGCACGCGCGCCGAGGCGCGGTCGAGCCACTGCGCATCATCGACGGCGCAGAGAAGCGGCTGCTCTTCAGCCGCCTCCGACAACAGGTTGAGGACCGCGAGCCCGACGAGAAACGGATTCGGAGGCCGTCCCGCGCTCAGGCCAAACGCAACTTCCATCGCCTCTCGCTGAGGATCCGGCAGGTGCTCGATGAGATCGAGGCTCGGCGAGCACAGCTGCTGGAGCGCCGCGAACGCGAGTTCCATCTCCCCTTCGACTCCGTCGGTGCGAGCGACCCGGAAGTCCGCTCCCGCCTCAATCGCATACTCGAGCAGGGCGGTCTTGCCGACGCCCGCGTCCCCGTATACGACGAGGACGCCGCCGTCGCGGTCCCGCGCGGCTCCCAGCAGGCGGTCGAGGCCCTCGCGCTCGCGTTGCCGGCCAAGCAGCTGCACTGTGGGCGCTCTCGTCGCGATCCCGAGAGCATGCCACTGGGGTCACACACTGCGGGTTTCCTGGATGCGATTCCCCGGCCGGCGAGGCCAGGATTCCGTGGATCACGCAGCTCGGAAAGGAGGCACAGTGACGACCGCAATCATCGGCGTCGGCAACATCGGCAGCACGCTCGCCCGCGACCTTGTAGCCGGTGGCGAGCCCGTCGCCTTGGCGGCGAAGGAGGAAGCAAACGCGGAATCGCTCGCGAACGAGCTCGGGCCGCTCGCACGCGCCGCGTCGGTGGAGGACGCGATCGCCGCTGCCGATGCCGTCGTCTTCGCTGTCTGGCTCGACACGACCAAGGAACTGATCGCAAGGCACGCGCGCCTGCTCGAGGGCAAGGTCGTCGTCGATCCCTCGAACCCGCTCGGGTTCGACGAGAACGGGCAGATGATTCGGACACTGCCCGACGACCAGTCGGCCGGCGCGGTCGTCGCCTCACTGCTTCCGGCGAGCGCGCACTACGTGAAGGCATTCGGCACACTCGCCGGCGATTCGTTCACGAGTAGCGCGAACCGCGAACCGCGGCGGGCCGTCCTCTTCTACGCGACCGACGATGACGCGGCCGCGACCACGATCGAGCGGTTGATCCACGCCGCGGGTTTCGATCCCTTGAAGGTGGGCGGCGTCGGCGCGGCGAGACGGATCGAGATGCCAGGCGGCGACCTACACCAGTTCGGCTTGAACGGCAAGATCCTCGATCTCGAAGAAGCGCGCTCCACCGTCGCGGCGGCAGAGGTACAGGCATGAGCGCAACCGATACCTCCACCCTGAACCCCGGTTGGGTGCCGTGGCTGTCATGAGCGCCGCAACGACCACGCTCGGACAACTCATGGAGCGAAACGTGTCCGAGGTCTTCGGCGAGCCGGACCCCGGCCGCCGCAGGCGCGCGATCGCCGAACTGTACGCCGGGGATTGCGCGTTCTACGACGCGGACGGAGAGAGCATCGGCCAGGCAGCCATCTCCAATCGGGTCGGGCGCATCCTCGACGAGAGCGCCCCGGGCTTCGCGTTCAGCCTGGTCGGCCCCGCG
>DASWQM010000088.1:0-11122 GCA_036403675.1 Solirubrobacteraceae bacterium
GTAGCGGTCGAGGATCGCGCCGATCCGCCCCTCGAGCGCGTCGTCGAGCACCATCTCGCGGCCCTGGAACCGCCCGACGACCTCGGCGGTCAGGTCGTCCGCCGTCGGCCCGAGCCCGCCGCTCGTCACGACGAGCGCGCAGCCTTCCTCTGCGAGGAAGCGCAGCGCCCGCAGGATGTCGTCGGGGCGATCGCCGACGACCGCGATCGCGACGACGTCGGCCCCGAGCTCCTGCAGCCGCGCCGACAGCCACGGCCCGTTGCGGTCCGATACGCGGCCGGTCAGCACCTCGGTTCCGGTGACGACGATGCCCGCCCGGACGCTCATCGCGCGGGCCGGCCTCTCATGGCCGAACGGACATGGTCGAGCAATCGCGCGCTGTCACCTGCAGACCGGGCGCCTGCTCGCCGGCAGCGGCCGCCGGCCCGTGCGCGGCGTGATCTCCAGGCCGATCGGCTGCGCCGAGGGCGCGACCGTCTTCGGCCGCCCGTTGATGCGCAGGATCACGCCGTTGTTGCCGAGCGTCATCCGAAAGCGCCGCGCGCGGAACGTCGGCGAGCGGTCGCCGGGATTGAGCGTCACGCCGTTGAGGACCGTGCGATTGCCCGCCTTCAGGCAGACGTAGACCTGGCCCGTGGCCTGGAGCTGCAGCCGCACGCTCCGCGGTCGCGGCGGCGCCGAGCTCGCGGTGACCGGCGGTGTCGTCGGCGGCGCCTCGGGCTGCCTCGCCGACGGCGCGCTCGGAGCCGGCGTGTTGTTGCCCGACGAGCCGAGGAGGTAGAGCGAGGTGATGAGCCCGACGACGATGAGCGCGACGATCGCGCCGGGTGGGACCACGGGCCCACTGCGCCGCCGCCGCTCGCGGCCCGGTGCGGCGGCGCTGATCGGCTGCAGCTCGACGTCGCTCAACCGCTCGTGGCGCTGCTTGTACTCGTCGACGAGGAGCTTCGCGTCGAGGTCCAGCGCCTCGGCGTACGTGCGCAGGAAGCTCTTGACGTACGTCGGTCCCGGCAGGAGCTCCCACTCCTCGTTCTCGAGCGCACGCAGGTACTTCGCGCGGATCTTCGTCTGGGTCTCGACCTCGGAGACGTCGATCCTCGCGCGCATGCGAGCCTCGCGCAGAGTGGCCCCGATGTCCGGCATCGCCCAGAGGCTACTCGTGGACCGGCTCGGCCTCGGCAGCTGCGGGCCGCGGCTCCAAGGACGGTGCTCCGGCGGCCGTGCCGTCGCGCTCGCGCAGGTTCGCGATGACGCGCTCGACGTCGCCGGCGCCGACGAGGACCTGGCGCGGCTTGGAGCCCTCGTAGCCGGAGATCACGCCGCGGCGCTCCAGCATGTCGATGAGCCGTCCCGCGCGCGTGTACCCGAGGCGCAGCCGGCGCTGGAGCATCGAGGTCGAGGCGGTGCCCATCTCGACGACGAGCCGGATCGCGTCCTCGAGCAGCGGATCCTCGTCGGGGCTGAAGCCGTCGTCGGCGGCGTCGGACTGGGCCGCGTCCTCGCTCTCGACCTCGTCGAGCAGGTCCTCGCGCAGCTCGGGCTCGCCCTGCCTGCGCCAGAAGCTCGTCAGCGCCTCGATCTGCGGCTCGTCGATGTAGGCGCCCTGGATGCGCTGCAGGCGCGACGAGCCGACCGGCGAGAACAGCATGTCCCCCTGGCCGAGCAGCGACTCGGCCCCGTTGCAGTCGAGGATGACGCGCGAGTCGGTCTGCGAGGACACCGAGAACGCGATCCGGCTCGGGACATTGGCCTTGATCATCCCGGTGATGACGTCCACGCGGGGAGACTGCGTGGCGAGCACGAGGTGGATCCCGACCGCGCGCGCCTTCTGCGCGAGGCGGATGATCGAGTCCTCGACGTCCGCCGGCGCCACCATCATGAGGTCGGCGAGCTCGTCGATGACGCAAAGGATGTACGGCAGCGGCGGCTCCGACCGCTTCGCCCGCGCGCGGTTGAGCTCGACGAGCGAACGGGTCTTGGCCAGCGACATGATCGAGTAGCGGTGCTCCATCTCGCGGACGAGGTTCTGCAACGCGTTGGCGGCCATCCGCGGGCTCGTGATGACCGGTGTGAGCAGGTGCGGGATCGACTCGTAGTGGTTGAGCTCGACCTGCTTGGGGTCGATGAGCACGAGCCGCAGGTCGTGCGGGGTGGCGCGCAGCAGGACGCTGGAGAGCATCGCGTTGATCGCACCGGACTTGCCGGCGCCGGTCGTGCCGGCGACGAGCAGGTGGGGCATCTTCGCGAGGTCGGCGCCGATCGCCTTGCCGGAGACGTCCTTGCCCAGCCAGACCGTCATCGGCGACCAGCCCGCCGGCGCGTCCTGGAAGACGTCGCCGAGCTGGACGATGCGGCGGCGCAGGTTGGGAACCTCGACGCCGACGGCGGTCTTGCCGGGGATCGGCGCCAGGATCCGGATCTCCGTCGCCGCGAGCGCGTAGGCGAGGTCGTCTTTGAGCTGGGCGACCTTGCTCATCTTGATGCCGGGGGCGAGGCGCAGCTCGAAGCGCGTGATGTGCGGGCCCGCAACCGTGGCGACGACCTTCGACTCGACGCCGAAGTGGCCGAGCGCCTCGACGAGCCGCGCAGCCGTCTTCTCCTGGCCGGCGGTGTCCGGGCGCGTCTGCTCCGCGCTCGAGCGCCGCAGCAGGTCGGGGCTCGGCAGCCGCCACGCGAAGCTGGGGTCGTCGGTGATGGTGCCGCGCAGGCGGCCCTGCGGCGTGAGGTCCGCCGGGGACGG
Organism: Solirubrobacteraceae bacterium; assembly: GCA_036403675.1. Classification (GTDB taxonomy): domain Bacteria; phylum Actinomycetota; class Thermoleophilia; order Solirubrobacterales; family Solirubrobacteraceae; genus CADCVQ01. The sequence goes on from DASWQM010000088.1 coordinate 2,741, forward strand.
CGTCCGCGCCATGACCGCGGTCGCGTCGGGCTGCTCCGGCTCGGGCTCGGGCGCCGGCGGGGGGGCCGCGGCCTCCGCGGGCTCGTCGTCGGGGTCGGGCTCGGGGACCTGCTCGCCGTAGAGATCCGGGTAGCGCGTAGCGCCGTCGATCGCCGGCGCCTCGACGTGCGTCGCGCGGACGACGACGTCGCGGTCCGGCGGCTCGGGCGGGCGCAGCGGCTCGGGCGGCGGCTCCGGCCTGGGCTCCTCGGCGGGCGGGCGCTCGACGGCCGGCCGGCGCGCCGGGACCGCGCGGCCGAGCGCGCGCGTCGTGTCCACGAGGCCGGACCCCGTCGCCCGCAGGATCCCGGCGACCGACGCGCCGGTCAGCAGCAGGACCCCGGCCACGAAGAGGAACAGCGCGAGGATGTGGGCGCCGATCGTCGAGACCGCCGTCGCGGTCGCGTACAGGAGGGCGTCGCCGACGATCCCGCCGCGCGCCTGGAAGAACGGACCGTCCCAGTACCCGGCGCGCTGGCCGGGCGGCCCGAGCCCGAACGTGCCCGCTGCGAGCGCGAGCGTCAGCGCCGCGAACAGGCAGATCGCGCCCGCGCGAAACGGCCGCACGGCCGGCAGCACGGGGCGCAGCACGACGATCGCCCCGCCGGCCGCGACGGCCACCGGGACGCCGTAGCCGACTTGGCCGACGCAGTAGACGATCGCACGCGTCGCCGCCTGTCCGGCTGCGCCGCCGTCCCACCCGAGATAGATCGGGAAGGCGAGGAAGACCCCGAGCGCGACGAAGCCGAGGCCGATGATGTCGAGGTGGCGCTGCTGGAGTCGCGGCACCCGCATCGCGCCCAGCGGCGCACGCCGCGCCCGGGCGCGCGGCGTGGTCTTCGCCGGCGAACGGCGGGAGGCTGGCTTGCGTGCGGCTGCCATGGTGGCCGCCGACCACTTCGACGGCGACCCCGCGCGCTCCTGCTCGCGGCCGGCGGCAACCGTGCCGCAGGCCTGGGTATTTTTCCGATTACCGGGCGTTAAGCCGGTGTTGAGACGCGTCCCTACCCTGGAACAGTCATGGCAGACCGCCCTCCACGCGTTTTAGTGGTCGAGGACGACCACGAGATCGCACAAGTGCTCCTGCGTTCGCTCCGGATGGAGGGCTACGAGGCCCGAGCAAGCTACGACGGCCAGGCGGCACTCGCCGATGCCCATGAGTTCAGCCCGGATCTCGTCATCCTCGACCTCGGCCTGCCGAGGCTCGACGGCATCGACGTCGCCCGCAGCCTGCGGGAGCAGGGCGACGTCCCGATCCTCATGCTCACGGCCCGCGACGCCGTCGAATCGCGCGTCGCCGGCCTCGACGCGGGCGCCGACGACTACCTCGTCAAGCCGTTCGAGCGCCAGGAGCTGCTCGCCCGGCTGCGCGCGCTCCTGCGCCGCCGGCCGCCGCGCGGCAGCGCCTCGCTCGTCGTCGGGGACCTCCAGCTCAACCCCGACACGCACGAGGTGCGACGCGAGGAGCGCCAGATCGAGCTGACCCAGCGCGAGTTCGAGCTGCTCGAGTACCTCATGCGCAACGAGCGCATCGTCGTCCCGCGCCAGCGCTTGCTCGAAGAGGTCTGGGGTTACGATCCGTTTGCCACGACGAACACCATCGAGGTCTTCGTATCGAATCTCAGACGGAAGCTGGAAGCTGGCGATGAGCCGCGTCTCCTCCATACGATCCGCGGCGCAGGGTACGTACTCCGCGCCTAGGCAGATGCCCATCCGCTGGCGTCTCGCCGGCGGTTCTGCCCTGCTGACACTCGTGATCCTCTGCGGCTTCGCGGGTGCGGTGGGCGGACTGACCTCCAAGCGCATCTACGCGGACTTCGACCAGCAGGTCGACAGCGCGGCGAACGTGCTGCAGGCGCGCGTGAGCTACACCTCCCCCGTCCTCGACGCGCGTACCGGGCGCTACCACCTCGACGGGCTCAACCCCGACCTCGACCAGGTCGCGCCCGGCACCGGCACGATCATCCGCATCGTCAACGGCGAGGGCCGCGTGTTGAACAGCACGACCCAGACGAGGAACCTCGGCCCGCCGGCGCAGCGCACGGTCGAGAAGGACGGCTACCGGATCGAGACGCGGGCGCTGCCGACGACGCTCGGCGACCTGCCGCTGCTGGAGCGCTTGTACGTCCAGTACGCGCGCCCGCTGGGGCCGGTCGAGGCGACCGTCGGGCGCCTGCGGCTGTTCCTCATCATCGGCGTGCTGAGCGGGGCCGGGCTCGCGCTCCTGGCCGGGCTCATGGTCGCGCGGCGGGCGATGGCGCCGATCGCGGCGCTCACCGCGACGGCCCGCAAGATCGAGCGCACGCGCGACACGGCGCAGCGGATCCCCGACGTCGAGGCCGACGACGAGGTCGCCGAGCTCGCGCGCACGCTGAGCGGCATGCTCGAGGCGCTCGACGATTCGCGCGCGGAGACCGAGGGCGCGCTCGCTCGCCAGCGCGAGTTCGTCGCCGACGCGTCGCACGAGTTGCGCACCCCGCTGACGAGCGTGCTCGCGAACCTCGAGCTGCTGGCCGAGAGCCTCGACGGCGAGCAGCAGGAGGCCGCGCGCTCGGCGCTGCGCTCCTCGCGGCGCATGCGCCGCCTCGTCGCGGACCTGCTCCTGCTCGCCCGCCACGACGCCGCGCGCACTGCGCCGCACACGCCGACGGACATCGGCCAGGTGCTCGTCGAGGCGGCGGCGGAGGTCGGCGTGATCGCCACCGACCACGAGCTGTCGATCGATGCGCGCCGGGCGGTCGTCGACGGCGCGCGCGACGAGCTGCATCGCCTCACGCTCAACCTCATCGAGAACGCGATCCGCCACACCCCGCCGGGCACGCGCGTGCATGCCGCGGTCGAGCGCGTCGACGGCGTCGTGCGCCTGACGGTCGAAGACGACGGTCCGGGCATCCCGCCCGATCTCGGCGAGCGCGTCTTCGAGCGCTTCGTCCGCGGCGTCGGCGACCGCGGCGGCTCCTCGGGCCTCGGGCTCTCGATCGTCCAGGCCGTCGCCGGGTCGCACGGCGGCTCGGTGAGCATCGAGTCGCCGACCACGAACGGCGCCATCAGACCGCATGGCACCCGTTTTGAGGTGACGCTGCCGCTCTCGGCGACGGCCCAGCACGACCGGCCGGTCCGTAGCGCCGCCACATAGTCGCTCGCCCCGCCACGTAGCCTGTGGGCCGTGAAGATCGCGTCGACGCCGCCGATCAGCGTGCCAGGGCCCCGCGCGTCCCGGCCCGTGCCCCCGAGCACGCGGCGGCCGTGGCGGCGGTGACCCGCCGTCCGGTCCTCGACCGGACGCTGCGGACGGCGGGCTTCGAGCTCGTGTTCGAGGGCGGCACGCCGCCGCCGAGCCAGTGGCCCGACGCGCTGGTCACAGGGCGCCATCCGCTCTACCTCGGCGTCACGCCCGAGCTGCTGCTCGACGAATGGCCGCTGCCGCTGGACCCCGCCTCGGTCCTGCTCGAGCTGCCCGCCGGCGTCCCGGTCGACGACCAGCTGATCGCCCGCGTGCGGGAGGCGCGCCGGCAGGGCTTCCAGATCGTCCTGCGCGACGTCGGCGGGCGGCCCGGTCCGGAGCCGCTGCTCGAGTACGCCGACGCGGTGAAGCTCGACGTCCTGCGCCTCGGTCACCACGAGACACTCGCCGAGCGCGAGCGCCTGGACGGTCTCGGGGTGCGCATGCTCGTCGAGGGCGTCGACAGTTCGGACGCGTTCGAGGTCTTCAGCGACGCCGGCTTCGACCTCTTCCAGGGCCTGTTCTACGAGCGCCCGCATCTCCCGCCGCCCGCGGAGCTGCCGGTCGACCAGAGCGTTGCGTTCGGCGCGCTCTGCGAGCTGCAGCTGCACGGCGGCGACTTCGAGGCGCTCGAGCAGGTCATCCGCCGCGACGTCGCCCTGAGCTTCCGTCTCCTGCGCTACGTCAACTCGTCGTTCGTCGGCCACCAGCGCCGGATCGGATCGATGCACGACGCCCTGACCGTGCTCGGGACCCGGGCGGTCCGCCAGTGGGCCATCGCGCTCGTCCTCACCGGCCTGGAGCAGCGCCCGCACGCACTGCTCTCGACCGCGCTCGTGCGCGCGCGCACGTGTGAGCTCATCCTCACGCCGTACGACACCGAGGTCGCCTCCCACGGCTTCACGGCCGGGCTCTTCTCGCTCCTGGACGCGATCATCGACAAGCCGATGGAGCAGATCCTCGCCGAGCTGCCGCTGGCGGACGAGATCGCGCTGGCGCTCACCGCCCAGGAGGGCGTCGTCGGCAAGACGCTGGCCAAGGCGATCGCGTTCGAGCGCGGCGAATTCGAGTCGCCGCTGCTCGCCGGTCACGGCCGCTCGGCGCTGACGATCGCCTACACCGACGCGGTGCGGTGGGCGGACGCGCTGCTGTAGCAGACTGTCGGCCATGCCCCTCCTCGTCGAGCGCCGCGGTCCGGTGACGACCGTCGTGCTGTCGCGCCCGGCGGTCGCCAACGCCGTCGACCGCGAGACCGCGCTGGAGCTCGCCGACGCGTTTCGCGCCTTCGACGCCGACGACGACGCGCACGCCGCCGTCCTCTGCGGCGACGGCCCGAACTTCTGCGCCGGCGCGGACCTCAAGCGGGTCGCCGCGGGCGAGCCGAACCGGATCGCGCCCGGCGGCGACGCGCCGATGGGCCCGACCCGCATGCTGCTGTCCAAGCCGGTCGTCGCGGCGATCGCCGGCCATGCGGTCGCCGGCGGGCTCGAGCTCGCGCTGTGGTGCGACCTGCGGATCGCCGACGAGGACGCCGTGCTCGGCGTCTTCTGCCGCCGCTGGGGCGTGCCGCTGATCGACGGCGGGACCGTCCGGCTCCCCCGGCTCATCGGCCTCGGCCGCGCGCTCGACCTCATCCTCACCGGGCGGCCCGTCTTCGCGCAGGAGGCGCTCGAGCTCGGGCTCGTCAATCGCGTCGTGCCGGGCGGGACGTGCCGGCAGGCCGCCGAGGAGCTGGCGCACGAGCTCGCGCGCTTCCCGCAGACGTGCCTGCGCCACGACCGGCGCGCGGCCTACGAGGGCGTGGAGCTGCCGTTCGCCGAGGCGATGGCGAACGAGTTCGAGCACGGCCTCGAGTCGCTGCGCACGGACGGGGCCGCCGGGGCGGCGCGGTTCGCCGGCGGCGAGGGCCGCCACGGGGCGTTCTGAGGCCCGCTTGGCTTCCGAACAGCTGGCGCATATGTGCCATAAATTCGATCAGAATTCTATAGAATGCGGTGGTCAATCGACCCGGAGGTCCTGTCAGATGAGCACGACCGACGCCTTGCTGCAGAACGCCCAGCAGTACGCCGCCAACTTCGACAAGGGCGATCTGCCCCTGCCCCCCGGCCGCAAGATCGCGATCCTGGCCTGCATGGACGCACGCCTGAACCCCTACGGCCTGCTCGGCCTGTCCGAGGGCGACGCGCACGTCATCCGCAACGCCGGCGGCGTCGTCACCGACGACGAGATCCGCTCGCTGGCGATCTCCCAGCGCCTGCTCGGCACCGAGGAGATCATCCTCATCCACCACACCGACTGCGGCATGCTCACCTTCACCGACGACGAGTTCAAGCGCAGCGTCCAGGACGACACCGGGATCAAGCCCGAGTGGGCCGCCGAGGCGTTCCCCGACCTCGACGAGGACGTCCGCCAGTCGATCGCCCGCATCAAGGCAAGCCCCTTCATCCCACGCAAGGACTCCGTCCGCGGCTTCGTCTATGACGTCCATACCGGCCGACTCGACGAGGTCGACCCACCCACCGCAACCGACGGCGGGATCGGCGGCCGGCTCGCCGGCTCGCTCGGCCTCGGCAACTAAACCACGACCCGAACGCCCCGCGACCGCGAGCGGTCGCGGGGCACGGACAGAGGAGGACTCATGGCTCTCACGATTGGCAGCGCGGCCCCGGACTTCGAGGCCGAGACGACCGAAGGCACGATCTCGTTCCACGACTGGCTGGGGGATTCCTGGGGCGTCCTGTTCTCGCACCCCCGCAACTTCACGCCGGTCTGCTCGACCGAGCTCGGCTACATGGCGTCGATCAAGCCCGAGTTCGACAAGCGCAACGTGAAGATCATCGGCCTCTCGGTCGACCCCGTCGGCAACCATGAGAAGTGGTCCGAGGACATCGAGGCGATCCAGGGCACGGCGCCGAACTACCCGCTGATCGGCGACTCGGACTTCAACGTCGCCAAGCTCTACGGCATGCTGCCGGCCGACGTCGCGGGCGACCCGACGGCGCGCACGCCCGCCGACAACATGACGGTGCGCAACGTCTTCGTCGTCGGCCCCGACAAGAAGATCAAGCTCGTGCTCGTCTACCCGATGACGACGGGCCGCAACTTCGACGAGATCATCCGCGTGATCGACTCGCTGCAGCTGACGGCCGAGCATCGCGTCGCGACGCCGGCGCAGTGGCAGCAGGGCGATGACGTCATCCTCACCGCCGCGATCTCCGACGAGGAGGCCAAGCAGCTCTACCCCGACGGCTGGGACGCGCCGCGTCCGTACATCCGGATCGTGCCGCAGCCCAACGGAGCGTGACGATGGCCCGGTGGAAGCCGGATCCGACGTTCTACGCCTCGCCTCGTCTGGCGGCGCAGGCGCCGGCCGAGGAGCTCGCCTACGTCGTCACGCTCAACACCGGCGTCAATGGCGACGCGCGGCCCGACGCGCTGACCGTCGTCGACCTGAAGGCCGGCTCGTCGACGTACGGCACGACCGTCGGCCGGCTGGACATGCCGAACGTCGGCGACGAGCTGCACCACTTCGGCTGGAACGCCTGCTCGTCGGCGCTGTGCCCGTGGGCCCCCCATCCGCATGTGGAGCGCCGCTACTTCCTCGTGCCCGGTCTGCGCTCGTCGCGGATCCACGTGATCGACGTCAAGGACGACCCCGCGCACCCGAAGCTCGTCAAGGTCGTCGAGGCCGAGGAGATCGCCAGGCGCACCGGCTACAGCCGCCCGCACACGATCCACTGTGGGCCCGACGGGCTCTACGTCTCCGCGCTGGGCGCCCCCGACGGCGAGGGTCCGGGCGGGGTCTTCCTGCTCGATCACGACTCGTTCGACGTGCTGGGGCGGTGGGAGATCGACCGCGGCCCGCAGGAGCTCGCCTACGACGTCTGGTGGAACATCGGCTACGACCAGCTGCTCACGAGCGAGTGGGGCTTTCCCAACATGGTCGAGAGCGGGATCGTCCCCGAGCTGCTGCTGGGCGGCAAGTACGGCCACCAGCTCCACGTCTGGGACCTCAAGAAGCGCCGCCACAAGCAGGCGATCGACCTTGGCGCCGAGCACCAGATGGTGCTCGAGCTGCGCCCCGCACACGATCCCACCAAGCCCTACGGCTTCGTCGGCGTCGTCGTCTCGACCGCCGACCTGACAGCGTCGGTCTGGCTCTGGCATCCCGACGGCAACGGCGCAGTGGCGGCGAAGAAGGTCATCACGATCGCGCCCGAGCCGGCCGAGGAGGACGAGCTGCCGCCTGCGCTGAGGCCGTTCGGCGCGGTGCCGCCGCTGATCACGGACATCGCCCTGTCGGTCGACGACAGCGCCCTGTACGTCTCGTGCTGGGGAACCGGAGAGCTCAAGCGCTTCGACGTCCGCGATCCCCACAACCCCGTCGAGACGGGCTCCGTGCGCGTCGGCGGGATCGTGCGGCGCGCGCCGCACCCGGCGGCGGGAGCCGTCAACGGCGGCCCGCAGATGGTCGAGGTCAGCCGCGACGGCAAGCGCGTGTACCTGACGAACTCGCTGTACGCGTCATGGGACGCGCAGTTCTATCCGGACGGGATCGACGGCTGGCTCGTGAAGCTCGACTCCGATGGGGTGGCCGGGACGCTGGCGCTCGACCCGGGGTTCTTCCTCGAGTACGACGGTGAGCGCCCGCACCAGGTCCGCCTCCAGGACGGCGATGCCTCGTCGGATTCCTACTGCTTCCCGTGAGCCATACCGCGCTCTGGCTGACACTGGCAGCGCTGGGCGCCTACCACGGCCTGAACCCGGCGATGGGCTGGCTGTTCGCCGTCTCGCAGGGCATGCAGCACCGCCAACGCCGCGCGGTTCTCCGCGCCCTGATGCCGATCGCGATCGGGCACGAGCTGTCGATCGTGCTCGTCGCAGCGGTCGTGCTCGCCGCGGCCGCGGTCGTGCACCCGCGCGCGTTGCACGTCGCAGCCGCGGTGGCGCTGCTGGCCTTCGGGATCTTCCGCTTCGCGAAGCCGCGCGCGCATCCGCGCTGGACCACGATGCGGGTCAACCGCCGCGAGCTCGCATGGTGGTCGTTTCTCATGTCCACCGCGCACGGAGCGGGGCTTATGGTCGCGCCCGTGCTGATCGGCCTGCAGGGCGCCGAGGCG